>CALGOZ010000113.1 GCA_937960785.1 uncultured Pseudogracilibacillus sp. | reverse complement strand
AGTGGAAGTCGCGTTTTCGTGTGCGCAGTGGCTACCACTGGAAATCGAAGTAGATTTATTAAGTACATACTTGCTAATTTCACACCTAGAATAGGACAAAATTTGAATTATAGTAAACACACTGTTTCCGACGCTAAAAAATATGAAAAAACAAACTTCGAATAAAAGCAATTTAGTTTGAAAACGAAGTGAAGCTTTAATTTTTTATAAAAATTTAAATAATTCGTGTATAATGGAAACATTGTAGCAGGTATGAATAGGAGTGGCAATGTGAGTAGATCTTCTGAACAATGGACAACGAAGTTAGGTTTTATATTAGCGACTGCTGGTTCAGCAATCGGGCTCGGAGCTATTTGGAAGTTTCCATATATGGTCGGAACTTCTGGTGGAGGGGCCTTCTTTTTTATATTTTTATTATTTACTGTTTTTATCGGAATGCCAATTTTACTAGCGGAGTTCGTTATCGGTCGAGGTTCGCAAAAAGATGCAATCGGTGCTTATCAACATTATGCGCCTAATTCTAATTGGCATGCGATTGGAATTCTTGGAATGATAGGCTCGTTTATTCTGCTTTCTTTTTATAGTGTAATCGGTGGCTGGATTTTACTTTATTTAATTCAAACGATAATAGGGAACTTATCGGGGCTTACAGAAGCTGAGTACGGACAAATGTTCACTGAAATAATCGCAAATCCACTTTACGCTGTCGGAGCACAAGGATTATTTATGTTTTTAACGATTTATGTCGTTGCAAGAGGGGTTCAAAGGGGAATTGAACGAGCGAGCAAAATTATGATGCCTGCTCTTTTTATCGCTTTTTTAATTTTAATTATTCGTTCGTTAACATTAGATAACATTAGTGATGGGCTAACCTTTTTCTTATACCCTAACTTTGAAAATATGACATCCGATACGATCCTTTTTGCATTAGGCCAATCCTTTTTCTCCATTAGTGTTGGGGCTTCGGTCATGGTGACGTACAGTTCTTATTTAGGAAAAAATGAAGATTTACCGAAGTCTGCTTTAACAATCGTATTAATGAACGTTCTAATTTCCTTGCTTGCGGGATTAGCGATTTTTCCGGCGGTATTTTCCTTTGGCTTTGAGCCGACAGAGGGACCGGGACTATTATTTATCGTGCTACCTGCTGTGTTTGCTCAACTGCCTTTTGGTACGTTTTTCTTATTTACGTTTTTAATTTTATTTTTGTTTGCGACTTTAACTTCTGCTTTTTCGATGCTTGAAATTATCGTCGCTTCTGTAACAAAAGGCGATAGAATGAAACGTAAAAAAGTAAGTTGGCTGACGGGGCTCGGAATTTTTATCGTTGGAATTCCAGCGGCTCTTTCTTACGGAGCATTGGAGGAGTTTACGCTCTTTAACTTAACGATGTTCGATCTATCAGACTTTTTAGTATCGAATATTATACTTCCTGTTGGTGCTTTAAGTATCGCTATTTTTGTCGGTTTTAAAATACCACGGAAAGAATTGGTGAAAGAAGTTAAAGCCGGATCATCTTTAGGTGTACGAATTTTTTCCTTATGGTATTTATTAATTAAATATATAGCACCGATTGCAATAATTATCGTCTTTTTAGATAGCTTAGGAATTATTAGCTTCTAAAAATACAAGCCGTGATAAAATATCGTTAAGATTTAAAAAATACTATAAAAAGCGTCTGGAACAAACTACTTTTAATGAACGGATGGGCGCTGAAGTTTTCTATGATATCGTTTCCGTCCATCTTATTTTATTTAGAAAACTTGTTTTGAATTTATTTTACGGTATTTTCCTGATTTTTAAGATTAACGAATTTCATAGTTTATTTATAATAAAAAATTATTAGAATCTCTTTCTCTTAAGAGAATACCGTTGGAATTTTCCTTTAAATCCAGCAACGGTTAACTTTTATTTGTTAACTTACTTGGTAGAGAGACCTTTATGTAAATTTAGAGCGCTATTGTCTTCATTGGATCTCTTCCCAGTGTGGTTAGGCAACTTTTTTTTAAAATTTACTTAGTGGAGCGCTC
>CALGOZ010000112.1 GCA_937960785.1 uncultured Pseudogracilibacillus sp. | reverse complement strand
AGAGCTCTACCGGGTAAGTCTATATACAAAATCGCTTCAACTTACACAGTGGAGAGCTCTACCGGGTAAGTCTATATACAAAATTGCTTCAACTTACACAGTGAAGAGCTCTACCGGGTAAGTCTATATACAAAACCGTTTCAACTTACACAGTGAAGTCCCCCGCTATATGAGTCAATAAAGAAAACTAACTTTCCTAATGCAGGAGTATGTTAAATAAAATTTCAATAAAACTCCCCAACAAGAAGCGACGGTCGTTAGTAAATTTTTGTTAAAACTTAAGGAAAATGATGGTTGATTGTATTAATGCCGATCAACTTAAGGGAAAATGTCGCCATAATAACTACAAATAATTTCCGAATAAAAAAGGATGGGCTGAGTTTCTATATTATAGAAACTCTCAGTCCATCCATTTATTTAAGGGGGTTCTCCAACCACCTTTTTATTTTAGTGAAATTTTTGGCTCAGAAAATGAAGGCAGTTTTTTACATAAAATTAATTTGCACCTTATCTTTGTACTTATATAGGAAAGTTTTTATTTATAATTATCTAATCCCTCCTATGTAGGCACGAACATGGGTACACTCAAGCTTAAAATAATCAAGCGTTCCCATATAACTGTAGAAAGTTTATTCATATTGTATAGAAAAAAGGGAGAAGCTTAGAAAGCTTATAAATCTGGACTTCATGCACACTTAAAATTGTTAAAAACTTATTTTCGTGTGTGAGAAAGAGTCCAGTGTAGTACAAATCGATAATCTTTATTTTCTAATATGACAAGCTTCACTATATATTTAGAAAGTTAAATAAGGTGCCAATTCGGCTTTATATTTATTCATAAAATAAAGAAATTTAATCCAAAATTAAATGCCGGTATATACCGACATTATTTATTATGGCTTTTTTTGATTTTCTTTGTTTACATAGTCTTTCTGTTCTTTTTTCCACTCTTCTTTTATAATTGGATATTTTTGCACGATTTGATTTAAAAATCGTTCGTGGGCTTTCGACCATCCTACTAACATCTCATCGTATAATTGGTACCACATCGTCTCAAGAGATAAAACTTCGTTGTATAATAATATATTCGTACCTTTCCATTCGGATAGCCAGTAACTCATTTCATCCTTATTTTCAATCCGTTTTAATTGATTTAAACAAACGAATAATAGTTTTTTAAGTGTCCTTTCCCTCCGAGTCAATCCGTAAATATACTTTTCTTCAAAGTTCCAAATACCACCTTGTTCTTTAGTAGCTTTACTATTTGGTAGTGAATCGTTTCGTCTTTTAAGTTTTGTATAAATTTTATAAATTTGTGACTCTTGTCGAGGTATTAAACGACTTTTACGTAAGGGCTTATCGTAACCAAGCGTATCAAAAGCTAATACATCCTTACCATCTGTGACGATGCAGGCATATTTCATTACACGTCGTCCGTAACCTTTACGTACGTAAGACTTTTTATAAATAGATTGAAGTAACGATTTCGGAAGAGGTTGTAGACTATTTTCTATGTAATGAAATAAGGAACTCGTTATGTATAATACAGGAATTTGATCGAGCATTTCGATCGAATCGTCCTTACGCCATTCATGGTAATGATGAACGTTATATCCCTTCTCCTCACCTTCGAACCAATTCACCCAAATATCATATAAATAATGCATCTTTTCCCCTCACTTAACTTTCTATTTGTCCTTCATTATGACCATTTAGGAAAATATTATTCGAATCAGGGTAGATTTTATGAATGAATTGTTTTATCGATTCGGTAAACTGCAATGAAAACCATAATTAGTCCGATAGGGAGAAAATAACATTCGATTCTCGTTTTAATATAAGTAAAGTATTCATACCAGGAGATTCCGGCGGGTAAAAAGTTCATATACATAATAATCGTCACACCTCCGGCAACAGCCAGTCCAAAACCAACTAAAAACAGAAGAATATTGCCAATCGCTTCTCCCTCCTTTTACCTTTTGTCATTTCAGTATATGTACAAGCTATAATCGATATGTGAATTACTGCATATTCATCAAAATAAGAAAAGAGACGTCAGTAAATTTACTAACGTCTCTTTCTTTATTAAAACATTTTATCCTTATCTATTAATTTTCATATTTCTTAAATAATAATGTAGCATTATGGCCACCAAAGCCTAAAGAGTTGCTCATTACAACGTTTACTGTTTGCTTACGAGACTCATTAGGAACGTAGTCGAGGTCACACTCTTCGTCAGGAGTTTCGTAATTTAACGTTGCCGGTATCAGACTATCATGAATTGACATAATTGAAAAAATTGCCTCGACTCCACCCGCTGCTCCGAGCAAATGGCCCGTCATTGATTTAGTCGATGATACTGCTAATTCATAGGCATGATCACCAAAGACAGTCTTAATTGCTGCTGTTTCATACTTATCATTCAATTCAGTACTTGTTCCGTGGGCATTTATATAATCAACCTCTGAAGGCGCAATCTTTGCATCATCAAGTGCCATTTGCATCGATCGAGCTGCACCTTCACCATTTTCTGCTGGTGCTGTTATATGGAAAGCATCACCTGTTGCACCGTAACCGACAATTTCCGCATAAATATGTGCGCCACGCTCTAAGGCCTTTTCTAAGGATTCGATTACGATAATTCCAGCTCCTTCTCCCATGACAAAACCGTCACGATTTTTATCGAATGGACGGCTTGCCGTATTTGGATCTTCATTGAGGGATAAAGCTTTCATTGCCGAAAAACCAGCAAAGGCCATATTTGTAATTGGTGATTCAGTTCCACCGGTAATCATATAATCAGCATCACCCCGCTGAACGGCTTTAAAAGCATCACCGATTGAATTTGCACCAGATGCACAAGCAGTAACCGTACAAGAATTAATCCCTTTTGCTCCTAATTGAATCGAGACTTGACCGGCTGCCATATCTGGAATCAACATCGGTACAAAAAATGGACTTACTCGGCGATATCCTTTATCGATAAAACGACGAGTCTGCTCTTCATATGTATCCATTCCACCGATTCCGCTACCTATCCAAACTCCAACTCGATCAGCGTTTGATTCATCAATTGTTAAATTCGCATCTTCTACTGCCATCTTTGCAGCAGCGACCGCATATTGGGTAAATAAATCCATCCGACGGGCTTCTCGTCTTTCAATATGATCAGTCGGATTGAAATCTTTTACTTCACCAGCTACCTTTACAGGAAATTGGTCTTTATCTACTTTAGTTATAACATCGATTCCTGATTTATTTTCTACAACTTGTTGCCAAGATGTTTTTGCATCGTTTCCTAACGGTGTAACCGCACCGATTCCAGTAACGACGACTCGATGTTTTCTCATCCTTTTCGCCTCCTAAATGAAAAGCAAATTGAACGTTTTTACAAAATTATCATAACATACCTAACTTTATTTTGTCCTATTTATTTTCCCCAACGTAAAGCGACGGCACCCCAGGTGAGACCCCCACCAAAACCGACGAGTACAATAACGTCATCGTCGTTAATTTTTCCTTCTTGGACCGATTCAGATAACGCAATTGGTATCGAAGCTGCTGAGTTATTGCCGTATTTATGAACTGTTTTTGCCATTTTATCTTCACTAATCCCGATTCGTTGACGCGCTGCTTCCATAATGCGAATATTTGCTTGGTGAGGGATAAGGTAGTCGACGTCTTCTTTATTCAACCCTGCTTTTTCCACAACATTGATCGTCGATTGTGGCATTTGGCGAACTGCAAATTTAAAGACTTCTCTACCATTCATATGAATAAATCCTTCTTCGTTTTGATACAATTCTTTTCCACCGGAACCATCAGCACCTAGTTCAAAGGATAAAATTCCTTTTCCCTCAGATACTTTGCCCATTATAGCTGCTCCCGCACCGTCACTTAATAAAACGGCTGTATTCCGGTCTTCGAAATCGATAATTTTTGATAACTTATCTGCTCCAACGATTAAAATGTGTTCATAAGCACCGGTTTCGATAAATTGTTGTGCAGTTATCATCGCATACATAAACCCGGCACAAGCTGCACCGAGATCCATCGCAGCAGCTTTCTTTGCGCCTAAACGCTCTTGTAACATAGCTGAAACCGACGGAAACGGTGTGTCCGGCGTAACCGTTGCTACTAGAATTAAGTCAATTTCTTCTGCTGATATATTTGCATCAGCTAATGCTCTAGTAGCTGCTTCATAAGCCATATGTGACGTATCTTCATCGTCGCGAGCAAAACGACGTTCTTCAATCCCAGTACGTGTTCGAATCCATTCATCAGATGTATCTAATGTTTTTTCAAAGTCTTTATTTGTCGTAACTTGTTCTGGTAAGTAATGACCTACTCCTAATACTCCTACTCCCATATTGCCATCTCCTTTTATTTAATAAAAAGCTATCTAGCAACATTAACAGCTTATATTATGACTTGGTTATAAGATTAATCTATTTTTTATCTTTCTGCAAGAGTTTTTCCTTAGATAAAGGTAATTTTCACTTTAAAAAATTCGCTGACACTAATTATTTATAAAAGAGAATTAGGAGCTATTTTCATTTTTAATGTATCGTTAAGTTTAATATGTTATCATTTTTTTATAATTATATTCTTCAAGATAAGACGGGGGACAATATTTATGAGACATTTTTATTTTACTCTTTTTGTTTTTGTTTTACTTTTTATTAGTGCATGTAATAATGAAACGTCGATGACAACAAAAGAAATAGAAAGAGATCAAGAGGTAGAAATTAGTGCAGAATTAAATGACGAAGAGAATAACTTAGAACAAGAAGAAGAAAGATTAGATATCGATATTGTTAGCGATGATAGCATAACTGTGCTTGTGAATAAGTTTAATTCGTTAAGTGATTCCTATACCCCCGAAGATTTAGTGACTGTTTCCGTACCGACAGTGTTAGAAAATCCAGAAGTTAATCAATTACGACAAGAAGCATCTAATGCATTAACAAAAATGTTTGCAAAAGCTGAAGAAGAGGGACATTTTTTATTTGCTCGCTCTGGATTTCGTTCCTATGATACCCAGATTCATCTATTTGATAGTTACGCTGAAAGACATGGTGAAGAAGAGGCAAACAAATACAGTGCTAAGCCCGGTTATAGTGAACATCAAACTGGGCTTGTCATGGATATTACGAGTGAATCCGTGCAATTTGAATTAACGGAACATTTCGGAGAAACACCGGAAGGAATTTGGGTAAAAGAGAATGCCCATAAGTTTGGCTTCATTATCCGTTATCCAAAAAACAAAGAAGATATTACTGGATATATTTATGAGCCATGGCATTTACGTTACTTAGGGAAGGAAGTAGCGACATTACTTTATAAAGAGGATTTGACTTTTGAAGAATTTTTAGTAAAAGAGGGATACTTAGACAATGTCAAAGCAAAAAAGTAATAGGAAGACCTATGCGATTACAGCAATATTAATTTTTATTGTTTCGCTTATTACGATTGTAATGACAGTTTTATACAATGCTCCAGCAAAGAACGATTCAAATATTGAAGAGAAAAAAGAAGAAGTTATGAATGAAGATGAATTTACAGAAAAAGAAGCAACGACGTCGAATCTTCTTTTAGCAGCGATTGGTGATCTTATGTTTCACGATGATCAACTAATAAGTGCTTATGATGAAGAAAAAGATCGCTATGATTTTAAACCTATGTTTTCTGATGTGAAGCCCATTTTAAGCGACGCGGATGTAACATTAGCAAATTTCGAAACTACTTTAGGTGGCGAAGCAATCGGCTTTAAAGGTTATCCGCAATTCAACTCACCAGATGAAGTCGTCGATGCGATTAAAGACGCCGGTGTCGATATCGTAACAACTGCAAACAACCATATTTTAGACACAAAAAAAGAAGGTCTTTTTCGAACGTTGGAAGTACTTGAAGAAAAAGGCGTAAAAAGCGTCGGCACTTATATAAATTCAGATCGTTCCCGAATTTTAATTCATGAAGAGAAGGATATAAAAATCGCTATTCTTGCTTACACTAGTGTCATGAATAGTTCAGGAAGAGAATATCCCGAAGATGAATTACATACAATGGTCAACTTTCTTACAGAGGAAAATATAAATCGTGACATCAAAGAAGCAAAAGAGAAAAAAGCCGATTTAATTATCGCCCTCGTCCATTGGGGTGTAGAATATGAAAGGGAACCGAGTGAAGAACAGATTAAATATGCAAATTTACTTGCAGAAAAAGGAGTCGATTTAATACTAGGAAGTCATCCTCACGTCATTCAACCGACCGATACGATTAAAACTAATGAAAAAGACGTATTCGTCATTTATTCAATGGGAAACTTTATTTCTAATCAAAGAGTTGAAACACTAGGGAAAGATTTTGCCCATACGGAAGATGGGATTATCTTACTCTTTGATATTGAGAAAGATTTAACAACGAAGGAAGCAAAAGTAAAAGCTGTCGACTACATCCCAACGTGGGTTTATAAGGAGGAGAATCCTGAGACGAAGAAACCAGAATACCGTGTACTGCCGATCGAACCATTTCTAACGAGCGACGAAATTAAAGACTCTTTTAAAAAACGAATGGAGAATTCTTATGAAGCGACAATGTCTCAAATTAAAACGGACGAATAACGATTAATAATATTTTAAAAAAGCATTTAATGTATTACTTCACCTTTTGAGTTATTTTTGTTAAAATAAAAAAGAGTGATATCGAACGAAC
>CALGOZ010000111.1 GCA_937960785.1 uncultured Pseudogracilibacillus sp. | reverse complement strand
TCGACTCTTTAACTCTCACCCAACAGGAGAGATGAACAAGAGCGAACGTTTAGCTGGTTTAATGGAAGAAGGCGGAATTGTCGGATGCGGAAACGCACAAAACTGTGTTCAAGTATGTCCGAAAGGTATTCCTTTAACAACATCGATCGCAGCGATGAACCGCGCAACAGTGTTGCAATCTTTCAAGAACTTCTTCGGTAGCGACAACGCTCACTAATCGAATAAATAAAGTAAACAACGGACTGAATCCTTTGAACTGATTCAGTCCGTTTTACTTTTATAAATAGTAGTTTTATTGGTTCAGTAAATAGATTTTATATTTATGAAATAAGTAAAAGATGGTCAAAAGCATTATATTTATTACTATTTTAATAGGTTTCCTTTCTATTTTATACAATTCATATTATAATAAATGAACAACGATTCATTTTACGAAGAGGAGATGGAACAAATGGATATAGAAAATATGTCATTAGAACAAATTTGGGAACAAATTTCTCTAAAAACTGAAGAAACTAATTTAGCAGAAGATTTAAACGCATCCTATACTTTTCATATTAAATCAGATGAAGAAAAATCGTACAGTCTAATTTTTGAAAACGGAAAAGCAGAGGTAAAATTCGGCTCAATTGAAGATGCGAACTGTTACTTATCAATGAATGAGTTAAATTTTAAACGCTTACTTACCGGAGATTTAAATGCGACAAGCGCTTTTATGACTCGTCGCTTAAAATTAAAAGGAAATATTGGTGATGCTTTAAAGTTAGAACAAATTTTAAAAAATTACTCGTTTTAAACAATAGGATATAGGGGGAATAGAAGATGGGAAAAACTTCGTATATTGAAGATTTCAAGAAATGGAAAGAGGAGTTTTCCTTTTATACAGATATAAAAATTCGTTTCTCAGAAACAGATATGTTCGGTCATGTGAATAACGTTTCACCGTTTATTTATTTCGAACAAGGAAGAATTGAATTTTTAGCTGAAAAAGGACTTACAGCATCGGATTCGACAATTCTCGTTGTTGCTGATTTACAATGCGATTATTTACATCCGTTATATTTTGGTGATACGTTACGTCTTTACGTGAAAGCGAATTCAGTAGGAAATAGCTCAATTGATATTCATTATTTAGGTGTGAATGGTGACGGAAAAGATTGTCTGATTGGTCGAGGAAACCTAGTGAGCGTCGATCCAGTTAGCGGTAAACCTGTTCCAATTCCAGAAGAAACCCGCGAACAAATTTTATCTTAAAGTTAACCATTCGAACAAATGTTTTTCTTATGATAAAATGAGGAGATGACATAGCGTTTTCGTTATGTCATCTTTTTTATGTGTTAAATACGTTATTATAAAAAATAATAAAGCTAAGCGTAAAAGGTGAGTCTAGTGTTTACAGAAAATGAATTAAAAGAAATCGCAAGCACTTTTTTAAAAGAAAATTACGAAATCTCGTTGAAAATACCAGTAATCCGTAATAACCGATTACGCTCAACCCTTGGGCGTTACGTCATAAACAATAAAGGAGAGCCATTACGAATTGAATTGTCGGGCACTTTATTAACTTATGGAGCAAAAGAAACGATTATCGGTGTATTAAATCATGAATGTATCCATTATGCGTTTCATAAACAAGGAAAACCGATGCATGATGGCAATCCATTATTTGAACGGGCTTTAGCTAAACATAAAGCCCCGAGCACAAAAACGTTAAAAGTCGGAAAGTTTTACACGTATTATTGTGAACGATGTAAAAAGCCAGGGGAAAGTCGTTTAAAACGGCTTGTCACCCATTGTGATGATTATCGAACAAAATGTTGTCGAGCAAAAATAATATTAACTGGTGAAAAAATATATAACGGTATAAATAGTTGAAATAGAATGGAGTTAAATAGATGAATTTACAGCAAGAACAAATAGCAACAAGACGAAACGAATTCCTTTTAATTATTGGAGTTATGTTAATTGCAACGACCTTACGAGTACCTTTAACGTCGGTAGGTCCCCTTATTCCTGACATTCGGGAAACGCTTGGCTTACACAATGTATTGGCCGGTTTTATTACGACCTTACCTCTGTTAGCCTTTGCTTTCTTTTCGCCAATTACACCTAAAATCGCAAACAAAGTCGGAATTGAAAGAACGATTGGGTATTCTCTCCTCGTTTTACTGATTGGAATGATTTTACGTTCAAGTACAGGGGTAGCTTTTTTATTGTTCGGAACGTTACTAATAGGGTTAGCGATTGCGGTTGGAAATGTATTAATTCCTGCTTATATTAAAATGAATTTTCCATTAAAAATTGGATTGATGACCGGTTTTTATGCTGTGTTTATGAATATCTTTGGTGCTTTAGGGTCTGGATTATCAGTTCCCATTGCAGAATGGAAAAGCTTTGGATGGCAAGGTTCGTTGCTTATTTGGGCAGTATTAGTCTTTATTGCTTTATTATTATGGTTACCGCAATGGAGACGAAATAGAACGGAACACCAAGTGGATACAAAACAAGAAAAAACGATGAACTTATGGCACTCTAAAGTGGCTTGGGCTGTAACTTTGTTTATGGGTGGACAATCGCTCGGCTTTTACACCGCAATTACGTGGTTACCAGAATTGTTTCAAAATTTATCTTATTCCGCTACCGGAGCCGGTTGGCTTATTTTTTTAATGCAAGTATCCTTAATTCCGACTACGTTTATCGTTCCCGTATTTGCTGAAAGAGCCAAGAGCCAAGTACCATTTGCAGTAGGAACAGCTTTTCTTTTTATGATTAGTTTTGGATTATTATTCCTTCCGTTTAAAGCTTTAGCTCCAATCATTGTTCTATTATTAGGAGTTGCTTGTGGTAGTGGCTTTAGTTTGTCAATGATGTTCTTTTCCTTGCGAACAAATACTGGAATTGAAGCTGCTGAGCTCTCGGGAATGGCTCAATCTGTAGGTTATTTATTCGCAGCTATTGGACCGGTATTCGTTGGGCTTCTTTATGACTTACAGCAATCTTGGACAGTGCCACTAATTTTTTTAATAATCGTGTCCATTGTTATCGGCCTTGCTGGGATATCAGCTGGAAAAGATACAAAAGTTGCCTAATGCTTGGAACGTCGCTTCAAAAGAACTATTGTAATGTGTGGCCTCATATACTATACTAAATAAAAATAATATAGAGGTGATACGATGAAACGTGCACACATATCTTTAGAAGCGACAATCCAGCGAGCGAGACGGAACACCTTAGGTGATATATTAAGTAGATCAACTGCAAGAACCCCGGACAAACTAGCCTTTACCTATCGTAATCGAAAGGTTACGTATAAAGAGCTTGAAATCCTTGTGAACAAAACAGCCGATGGATTAAGGAAACGAGGAATTAAAAAAGGTGACCGATTGGCGATCTTCTCGCGTAATAATTTAGATTTTGTCATTGTGAATTTTGCGCTAGCTAAATTAGGAGCTGTTTTTATCCCAATTAATTTTATGTTACGCGGAAATGATATCGCTTACATCATTGAGCATTCGGAAGCAATTGGGATTTTTACTGAAAAGGAACATATCGAAACGATTGAGGAAGCAATATCACAAGAAGTTTTACGTCATCGATTTGTTCTAGAGACAGAAGGGGAGCTCGATATATTCGGTTGGGAATCGTTACACTCTATCCAGAAAGACGCAAGGGAAGAACCGATAGAAGAGACGATTTACGATGATGACCTAGCTCATATATTGTATACGAGTGGAACTGAATCTGACCCAAAAGGGGTGATGTTATCACACAAAAGTATCATCTCAGAATATGTCAGTTGTATCGTCGATGGTTCAATGGAAAGCTCTGATATCCTCGTCCACGCCTTACCTTTCTACCATAGTGCACAACTCCATGTCTTTTTAGGTCCAAGTGTATATTTAGGAGCGACAGGAGTTATTTTAGATGAAGCAAATCCAGTTACAATTATGGAGACGGTGGAAATAAATAAAGCAAATCAACTTTTTGCCCCACCAACCGTATGGATTGCAATTTTACGCCATGAGAAATTTGACACCTACGATTTATCTTCACTAGAAAAATGTTATTATGGAGCTGCAATTATGCCCCGAGAAGTGTTACGTGAATTAACGGAGCGTTTACCGAACGCCCGCTTTTGGAATTTTTATGGACAAACAGAAGTGGCACCGCTTGCTACGGCTTTGCATCCAGAAGATCAATTAAGAAAGCTTGGTTCAGCCGGCAGACCGACTTTAAATGTAGAGACAAAAATTGTCGATGATAATGGAGAAGAAGTGCCCCGCGGTGAAGTAGGGGAAATCGTTCACCGAACTCCTCATGCGATGCTCGGCTATTTAAATGCTCCCAAACAAACAGAAGAAGCTTTTAAAAATGGATGGTTCCATAGTGGAGATTTAGGAACGATGGATGAAGAAGGCTACATTACAATCGTCGATCGGAAGAAAGATATTATTATTTCGGGTGGAGTAAATGTAGCCAGTCGGGAAGTTGAAGAAGTAATTTATTTAATGGAAGAAGTAGCTGAAGTCGCTGTAATCGGAATTCCCGATGATTACTGGATTGAAAAAATCACGGCTATTATTATTTTAAAAGAAGGTTATTCATTAACAGAAGAAGAAGTAATCACTTTTTGTAATGAACGCTTGCCCGCTTTTAAAACACCTAAAGCAGTCTATTTCCAGAAGTCTTTACCGAAAAATCCAAGTGGGAAGATATTGAAAAAAGACTTACGAAATCAATTTGCAAAAAAGAATGAAGAATAGTACGTTAAACATATAACGTCTTTCCATTGAATGGATGATATCTTCTTATATCAAGCTTATTAGAAAGGTGAGAAAAAGATTGACGACGAAAAGTGTCACAATTCGAAGTGCTAATTTAACTGTTCATCCTGTAGGTCTTGGAACAAATGCTGTAGGAGGTCAGAAATATTACCCTGATATAACTGATGAAGATGGCCGTCGGGTATTACATGCTGCCCTTGAACATGGAGTAAACTTTTGGGACACTGCTTATACATACGGGCCTAAACGTTCTGAAGAAATTATCGGAGAAGTGTTAAAAGAAACCGGCAGACGAACCGAAATCGTCCTAGCATCGAAGGCAGCACACGACGATTCAACTGGTGAAACAGTTTTTAATAACCGACCAGAATTTTTAAAACAAGCAGTAGAAGATAGCTTACGTCGTTTGCAAACTGATTATATCGATTTGTTTTATATCCATTTTCCCGATGATTCAACACCAAAATATGAAGCAGTCGGCGCTTTAAAACAACTTAAAGACGAAGGAAAAATTCGAGCAATCGGCGTATCGAACTTTTCTATCGAACAATTAAAAGAGGCAAATCAAGACGGGTATGTCGATGTCTACCAGGGAAAATACAATTTACTCGATCGATCTGCAGAGGAAGAGCTCTTCCCATATACGCTTGAACACAATATTTCCTTTGTTCCTTATTTTCCTTTAGCCTCAGGATTACTAGCTGGAAAATATACAGAATCGACAACCTTTCCTGAAGGAGACTTACGACGTGATCAACCGGATTTCCAGCCGAAACGCTTCAAGGAAATTTTACAACAAGTGGAGAAGGTTCGTAACATTGCAAAGGAAAAAAATGTGGGAGTAGCACAACTCGTCCTAGCGACATATTTACACCATGAAGCAATCGATGTCGTAATCCCCGGTGCAAAACATCCCGAGCAAATAGATTATAATGTACAAAGTGCACAAATTACTTTATCCAGTGAAGAAATAAATAAAGTTTATGAAGCTTTTAGTTAATTAATTTTATCATTTACTCATAAATGAAGGGATAAGCGGGAGCGGCAGGTATTCGTTTAGTATATTTATTCTAATCATTTTTATGAAATAGCCGCTCCCAGCTATCAATTCATCATAGCAATAGGAAGTAACTTAATCATGCTTTCGTCTTAATTCATCCATAATTTCTCCGACAATATCTTCACCGAATTCTTGCCAATTCGATTGATTTGGGATATGACCATCTTTGTCTAGTGGCTTTTGGAATTGAGCAAATCCGGTAGCGGAAAGTAGCGCTGAACTATCCTTTGCTATTCCAAGATTAACGACGTGCTTAATAATAAAAGGCTTTTGAAATTCAATTAACGCATTTCGATTATCGAGCTCCCCTTCGATTACCTGAAAGGGCATCCGTAAATATATTGTTTTACCATCTTTGCGATAAAGTATCCCATCGAACATACCACGATCGTAATCCCAATTTCCACCGATATGAAAACCAAAATCTTTAAGGTAATTTTCCGCTTCACCAAACGTCATTCGCTTACCTTCAATGTTTGTATCTAAATAAATCACTTTAAAAGCTCCTTTGGCATTTTTCATTAGTATTCGACTTAATATGTGAATCTATACAATTTATGATGAAAATTGAACACGAATAAACAATCTATGTAAAATATAATGTTCAATAGAAATTGTACTTAGTATATCGGGCGGATCCCTAGTGTAAAGTAAACATTTGACAATAAAGGTGATTGTATTAATATTTTTATTTCCTACGATAAGTCGCATTATGTCAGAGCTTATATATCAATTACAACAAAACAAACAAAAAAGATAAGAGAAAGCTATACTTAAAGAAATAGATGGAAGAGTTTAAGTTATTTCAAGATTTAGGGACTCACTCCATTTTCATTTATCCGGAGATTATGTTTGTACTATTTGTTTGGACACCAAACCTCCTAAAGTTTACGTTTATTAATAGAATTTCATTTTTTCTGAAGCTTTAATAAAAATTTACTAATGTCTGTTTTAAATGGGACTTTTTAAAAATCTATGTTGTCTCTCCACTCTCGAAAAGTTTTTAATCGGTTTACTTCGGGGATCCATTGGGTAAGCCAGGAGGATATTTTTCATTAACTACTCATTGTAGCGCTCCACTGTGTAAGTTGAAGTGCTTTTTCATGAAAAGTTAC
>CALGOZ010000110.1 GCA_937960785.1 uncultured Pseudogracilibacillus sp. | reverse complement strand
ATGAGATTGGTCTATTTGAATGGGCCGCCTTACATATGGCACGCGTTGCCAAAGGTAATGGGATCAAAATGTTTATTTATATGATGATGCTCGGAGCAATTGTTGCAGCGTTATTTGCGAATGACGGCGCTGCATTAATATTGACCCCAATTGTTTTAGCGATGATACGAAATTTGCAGTTTAAAGAAAAAATGATTTTCCCTTTTATAATGGCGAGTGGTTTTATTGCAGATACGACATCTCTGCCCTTCGTTATAAGTAACTTAGTAAATATCGTATCTGCTGACTTTTTCGGTATAGGATTTATTGAATATGCACTAACAATGCTCATTCCGAATATTTTTTCCTTCCTTGCGACGATAATTGTTTTGTTGCTTTATTTTCGTAAAAGTATTCCTCGTAGTTATGATATTTCTCAGTTAAAAGAGCCGAAAGAAGCAATCAAAGATGAACATCTCTTTAAAATTTCATGGATTATTTTAATATTATTGTTAATCGGCTATTTTATAAGTGAATTTATTCAAGTTCCGGTATCGATGATCGCCGGGGGTATTGCGATTATGTTCTTATTTATTTCTAGAAATAGTGCCACAGTTGAGACGAAACGGGTGATTAAAAGTGCGCCTTGGGATATTGTCGTATTTTCAATCGGGATGTATGTCGTTGTGTACGGTCTAGGAAATGCCGGACTAACCTCGTTACTTGCCCAAGCGATTCAATGGCTTACGATGGAGGGACTTTTCGTTGCGACGGTTGGTATGGGTTTTATCGCAGCGATTTTATCTTCAATAATGAATAATTTGCCTACGGTAATGATTGATGCGTTGGCAATTGCAGAGACCGATACGAGCGGTGTTCTACGGGACGGACTAATTTATGCGAATGTTGTCGGTTCAGATTTAGGGCCAAAAATTACACCCATCGGTTCACTTGCTACATTAGTTTGGCTTCACGTATTAAGACAACAAGGTATTTATATCTCCTGGGCTACGTACTTTAAAATTGGAATACGTTTAACCATCCCGATTTTATTTATTACACTAGTAGGCTTATATATAACTTTACGATTGTTATAAAAGGGAAAATTATTTATAACGTAGAAAATTTTCCAAGTGCAGCAAGATACTCCTACACAACTGAAACCGGTGAAAATGTCTAATTTCGTTGTGTGCGTCGATTATTATTAATTAAAGTAATATACTTTAAAAATGATGTTCTACGTAACTGTTACACTCTTATAGCTAGATTACAAATTAAAGCTTAACTTGTTCTCGTTCATAATCGTATTTATAATGTTGATAGTTAATTATCTCTAAAATTAAGGGGAAGATGAACCGTTGGATAAAAAGGAAAGAATCGTAAAGTCGGCTATCGAATTGTTTCAAGAACAAGGAATTGAAAAGACGACTGTATCAGATATTGTAAAAAGAACGCAAATTGCTCAAGGGACTTTTTATTTATATTTTTCTTCGAAACTTGCACTAATGCCAGCTATTGCAGAGGAAATGGTAAAAATATTAGTCGATCAAATAAATAAGAAAATTAATAACGAAACAGACTTTACCACTCAAATGAAAAAAATGATTGATGCAATTTTTGCAGTAAATGAGGAATATAGCGAAGTGTTAGCACTTATTTATTCAGGCCTTGCTTCAACAGAACATTTAAAAGAGTGGGAAACGGTCTATGCTCCCTGTTACGAGTTAGTTAGTAGTTTGATTGATAAGGCAAAAGAAGAAAAAGCAATTCAATCGACGATACCATCCGATTGTGCAGCAAAGCTAGTAATCGGTCTTGTTGAATCGGCGGCAGAACAAGTGTACTTATACAACTACAGTGATGTGACAGAAATTGAAAGTCAAAAAGATGCGGTAACCCAATTTTTATTTGATGCATTACAATTAAAAAGATAAATTCCTTTATCTTTCTTCTTTTTATAGTATAATGAATGACTGTCAGTCATTTTCAAATTATAGAAAGGAAGAGGCTTATGTGGAATAAAGGATGGCTCTATGTAGCTTTAACATCGTTTTTTGAATTAGTTTGGATTTATTTATTTAACGTCGCTTCCGCTTGGTGGCATTGGATTTTTATTTTATTTTTCATTGTAATTGATTTTTATTTTTTAACGAAAGCTTGTCAACGTATTCCGACTGGAACCGTCTATGCTATTTTTGCGGCGGTTGGTACATTAGGTACTGCGTTAATGGATATTTTTTTATTCGGTGAAGAGTTAAGTGGAAGTAAGATTCTTTTCATTGTCATTTTAGTGCTAGGTGTGATCGGTCTAAATATGGCTGAAAGTATCGAGGAACAAAAGGCAGTTCGTGGGGTGAAATAATGGGCTGGTTATACGTTTTTTTAGCAGCGATTTGTGAGCTAATTGGTGTTACTGGTTTGACGAAATATAGTAAAAAGAAAACAATCTTTTCTTTTATACTTTACTTTGGTGGATTCGGTTTTTCGTTTTATTTCTTATACCAATCTTTTCGTTTTTTACAAGTAAGTACGGCTTATGCAGTGTGGATTGGAATTGGTACGGCTGGTGCGGTGTTAATTAATATGATCTTCTTTAACGAATCAAAAAGTACCGGTAAAATTCTTAGTGTTATTTTAATTGTGATTGGTGTAGTAGGTCTAAAATATGTGTCGTAAAAATCATTTTATGTTATACTAATAATAACTTCATTATTTGTTATCAAGAGTGACGGAGAGATCTAGCTCGTTGAAGTCACAGCAACCTGCTTAAAGCAAGGTGCTCCTACTAGCGAAGCATTGCTTTGAATGATAACGAAACGGCTGAATTTAAAACCTTTCGTTGCTACTAAAGCAATGAAAGGTTTTTTTATTTTTGAAAGGGGAGAAGATCAGATGAATGCACAAGGTTGGATTCGAGGAATGATAGCTAAAAATTATAGCTCAACAGAATTTTTACAACTAGTTGTAACGACGATTCATCGGCAACTACAACGTTGGGATGAAACGATAGATGTTGTGCTTTATCAAAATATGTTCGATAAAAATACTTTTGAAATTAAAATAATTGAAGAGGGTATCACTTACTGTATTTTCTTAGATAAGGAGAAGGTAAGTAAACTTCAAAAGGATTGGGCCTTTGCGCTTGATCAATTCCTATGGGAACAATTGATTTCAAAAGGCTTTACAATTAGAGAGTCTGATGGAAAATATTTAACGTATTGTGCAATTTAATTAACGAATTGTCGTGGGATAAATAGGTAATAAAAAGCAATGCAATATAATGAAGTAATGGGCGGGCACTGTGTTTAAAGGTGGCTTGCGCATATAACAAAGGAAAGTCAAGTAAAGGAAGGGATTATATGTTTCAACCAATTGTATATACCAAAAGTCGAGAAGAAAATTATGAAATAGTTATTCGTCAGCTTGAATCATTGATCGACGGGGAAGAAGATCTAGTGGCAAATATGGCTAATGCCTCTGCTTTGCTACATCATTTTTTAGCGAATATAAATTGGGTCGGATTTTATATATGGAAAGAAAATGAACTAGTGTTAGGTCCGTTTCAAGGGTTACCTGCTTGTATTCGTATTCCTTATGGTAAAGGGGTATGTGGTACAGCAGTGAAAAGACAAGAAACGATTGTTGTACCGAATGTCAATGAGTTTCCAGGACATATCGTCTGTGATGCTCAAAGTAAATCGGAAATCGTCGTACCCTTAATTAAAGATGGTGAAATTCTCGGCGTCCTCGATATTGATAGTCCAATTTACAATCGTTTCGATGAGACGGATCGATATTACCTTGAAAAATTTGTACAAACATTAATTAAAGCATAATTTTATTATTGAAGTCATTTGGGAAAAAGTAATACAAAATTTTAAAAATTAACTTATAAACTTACCTCATCTTTCTAGGCTTTTGTCTGGAGGATGAGGTTTTTTTCATTTTTGTTCATATAAAAAGGTTACGAAAAATAATGAGCAATTGGGTAAAAGTAAATTGCATTTCAACTTCGTAACCTCACCCTATAGATGATGAAATATAGGGAGAGATTTTGTTTTTAATATTCCAAAAGATAAAAGTATATTATGATTAAAGTATAAGATAGAACGATTACAAAAATAGCCTAAGGAGGAAAATCGATGTTACAAACAGAACTAACAAATAGACTTGGCATCACATATCCTATTGTGCAAGCCCCGATGGCTGGCGGAATTACAACGACAGAGCTAGTTAAAGCTGTGTACAATAGCGGTGGATTAGGTTCAATTGGAGCTGGCTATATGTTGCCGGATTTGTTACAAAAGCAGATTTCTGAACTAAAAGAAAAAAGGGTAAAGACTTTTAATGTGAACTTATTTGTACCTGAACGAGTTCAAGCTACAGAAGACGAAGTTAATCGTGCTAAAAAAGCTTTAACACCTTTTTATGAGTCATTGAATATAAAACTAAAAGATATTTCTGTTCCTAGTTACAGTGATCTTAATCAAACATACCAAGACCAAATCGATGTTGTGATTAAAGAACGGGTACCGGTCGTTTCCTTTACCTTTGGCTTGCCTCAAAAGGAAATTGTACAAATTTTACAAGATGCAGGATCTATCGTTATGGGCACTGCTACAACGACGAAAGAAGCAAAAGCAATCGAACAATTAGGAATGGACTTTGTCATCGTACAAGGAAGTGAAGCTGGCGGACATCGGGGCAATTTCCTGCAAGAAGTTGAAGAAAGTCAATTAGGATTAATCGCTTTAATCCCTCAAGTTGTCGACGCCGTTTCGATTCCTGTTATTGCGGCGGGTGGAATAATGGATGGGAGAACTTTAGTTGCTGCCTTAGCATTAGGAGCTGAAGGTGTGCAGATGGGAACGGCTTTTTTAACAACGACGGAAAGCGGCGCCCATCCACTGCATAAGAAATCGATTGTAAATGCAAAAGGACACGATACGGTATTAACGACGACTTTTTCTGGGAAGCATGCGCGTGGGATTAAAAATGACTTTATAGAAAAAATGGTCGAAGCTAACGGTCAAATTTTACCTTATCCTTTACAAAATACACTAACTCAACCTTTACGTGCAGAAGCACAAAAAAATAATCGCTCCGAGTATATGTCTCTTTGGTCTGGGCAAGCGCCACAACTAGCAAAAGAGCAATCGGTTGAGGAATTAATTCATTCCGTAACTGAAGAGGCAAAGGAACGACTGGAAAAACTTGAGTAACCGTATCATTGTTGCACTATAAAAAATTTACGTTTATAAAGGGGTTTCTTCTACTTCATAAACTTCGTCGTAATTACAATGATCACAATATAAAAGATGAGAGCATTGTGGGTTACTTGAATCAGATACTATACCGTCGCCTTGATTACTCGTTTCAATATCATTGTAATGAGCATAAGGGTCGAAGTAATCCGCAACCCGTCCACCATCCGTTAATGATTCATCGCATTTAGGACAAGGCTTTTCAATCGTATCAAAGGCATTACAAACTGGACAAAGCGTCATATTAAATTCTCCTTTTTTCTTTAATATGACGCAAAGATTGTCCTTTATTATAATATTGATTTCCTTTTCTTGGGCGTTAATTAGTTACTTTAAAGTCAATTTTCGTTTCGAATTCGATATGAGCTTCATCCTCTGGTACTTCGGGATCAGTAATGAAAAAGTCGAACATACCAATTACTTCATAATAACCGACAGGAAAATCCTCGCGTTCACTAAACTCTTCGATAAACCGCATCTCATTTTTATCCTCTTCTTCCAGAGGAGCAATATTAGCGCGGTTAAATGAGACTTCATAAGGCTCGTCCTTCGTTAATATTGTATAAACTCCAATTTCTTTAATGAAATATGGAATAGAATATCCTCGGATTTTTTCTTTAATATGAAAGGAAATTGGTTCGTCGGTGTGGGAAATTTCAATTTCCGCTTCGTCGCCAATATAGACGATTTCCCCTTTTAATGAAACAAATTCACCTTCGATTTGCTCAGGTTGATCAGTATAGAGGCGAAATAAAAAGTCACCTTCCTCTACCTCACTGTGATGTTGGATTACTTCGTACGAATCGAGTTCATTAACAATTGGCTCATCTGTCATATCTGGTATTGTGCAACTAACAAGTGTGATAACAATAAATAAAATCGAGAAATAAACTTTGCTTAAATGCATAACAATCCCCTATTTCGTTTAAATTTGTTGTTACTATAACATACGTAAAACGCTTTCTCAATAAGAAGTTACGATCAAGAACGAAAACTTAATTGCAGTGTAATCCTTCGATATGCTATTTTTATTACATATAGTTTTAAGGGATTGATGAGATGATTTACGTCTACGTAGGAATTGGTGGAGCAATCGGGGCACTCTTACGTTATACAATTAGCCTCTTTTTCGTTATAAATGATACAAATTTTCCTTATTCAACTCTATTTGTTAATATGATCGGAAGCTTTCTCCTTGCTTATATTACTTATGGGCTTTTTGAGAAGATCAAGGTAAAACAGTTGATTAAACTAGCAATTACAACAGGCTTCTTTGGTTCTTTTACTACTTTTTCGGCACTAAGTGTAGAAACGTTGGAGCTAGCACAAGAAGGACAAATTTTACATGCTTTACTTTATGTTTTTATTAGTTTGTTCGGTGGGATATTAGCAACTTATCTAGGTTATTTAATTAGTAAGGGGCGAAAAGTACGATGAATATTGTTGCAATTGGGGCTGTAATAATTGGTGGTAGTATTGGTGCAATCTTACGGTACGGTGCTCAACAATTTTTTTCTCGTATATTTCAAACGACTTTACCTTTAGCGACCTTAATTGTTAATATCGTTGGTTCTTTTTTACTCGGTTTATTTGTAGCTTTACAGATAGATGAATTGCTGATACTTTTTTTCGGGATTGGAATATTAGGTGCTTTTACAACTTTTTCAACTGTAATGGTCGAAACAATTCAATTATATGTGCAGAAAAAATATCGGATCGCTTTTCTTTACCAATTTTTAAGTTACGGTGGAGGAATATTGCTAGCCTTTTGTGGATTTTTGCTCGGTACACTTTTATAAAATGAAAAAGAAACTTTTTAGCTTTTCAAGTAAATGGAGAGGAATTGTACAATCCTTATTTGAATATCTTTAAAGAATTAATCTGGACAAAACTTAAATATAATTCTTTTTGAAAAGTTAGGAATAGTAATATAAAGCACGATAAATAAAATTACCGTATGTAGCTAAAATAAGCATTGTTCTTTATTATATATCTACATACAAAAGTTGCTTTTAATTCAGTTGCTGCATTTAAATCTGTTGTCGCTTTGCTTAGCTGGATAAGTTTTTTAAAAAAACTTTAACAATTCTTCCTGCGGGCAAGTTTACACGTAAAAACGTTTATAACTCGCTTATCGTAGTTAAATTAAGTGTGCCGGCTATTTTAAACTTACTTAGCTGGATCTCCTGCGTGAATTGGCACTGATATTCGGTTACATTTACCTAGTGGAAGCTTCTGTTTGGGTAAGTGTATTCACCTAAGCGTTCTAACTTACTCACTGGAGCTTGCCACCGAGTAAGTTTCCGAATAAAAGTGTTTTAACTTACCCAGTGGAGGCTTCTACC
>CALGOZ010000109.1 GCA_937960785.1 uncultured Pseudogracilibacillus sp. | reverse complement strand
ATGGCACCTGAAAATAAAGTTTTCTCGATTTCGTGTGCGCGCGGAAGTCAAACTCATATAATAAGTTATTTTAAAAGTAAATAAACAAAAGAACGTTATTTTGAATGCTCTCATTGGTTATATTTCGTTAAAAAATGGAAGTGTCTTTGTATTCCGCGGTTTGACACTTCCGATATTATTTTTATTGGGCTTCTTTCGTCCTTCGTTCCCATTTTCGCAAATATGGGTACGGATCGAAGGACCATTCATTATGTCCGTTATCTTTATACATTCCATAGTGTAAATGAGGGGGAAACTTACCCGCTGTACCTGGTGGCCCATAACCAGTTGAGCCTACTGAACCTAACAGATCCCCAGGTTTAACGATATCCCCGATTTGAATATGATCTGCATAACTATTTAAATGGGCGTAGTAATGATATATGTTATGGATATCGCGTATACCGATACGCCAACCACCGTATAGGTTCCAACCTTTTAATTCAACGACACCGTACGTTGTCGCAATAACTGGAGTACCATAATTTGCAAAAATATCTGTACCTTCATGAATTCGATTACCACCAAAGCCTCGGCGATGTCCCCAAGTGCTTCGATAACTATAGTTATGCGTAATAGATACTGGAAAGCGCCGGTCAAATAACGCATTCGTTTTGAAGTGACGATATACTTTTGCGATATTCATTACTGTTTTTACTGATAAGTCCCGTTTATAAAAGTTCCATAAACTTATTTTAATATCATCTTCTGTTATACCATTTTCTAACAAAAGTTTCGCAGCTGTAAACAATACATCTTCCGGTTCTTTTAAAGATGCTTTACCGTTACCGTTACCGTCCTTTCCAATACCGTTGTAAAAAACAATTGCCTCAACTTGATCGATTTTTTCTATATTACCTAAACCGTACCAAACTTCTTCAGGAAAAGTAATCGCAATAAGTTCATCCTCTTTATCTTTTTGAATGTTTCGTTCATATTGATCAAAAGCTGCTAAGTAGTACCATGGTAAGTTAGTAATTGTTTCGATCTTTTTGTAAAGGAGAAGACGTTGATTATATAGTTTTTCTTTATTTTCTTCCGCATCAGTTTCCATTGTAAATAAGAAAAATAAGACCGGAATCGTAAAAAACAGTACATAACGAAACACTTTTTGGTTCATTACGAACTTCAATCCTTTCTTACTTCAGTCCTTAAGGGTTCTGTGGGTTAATGTTGATTTACGCTATTAGTATGTTTTTAACATGAAATAACATACGTGCTATTCGTATACTTAATATGGTAAACTTATAAGTAGTGCAAATGAGGTGATGGTTGGATGATTGTATTAAATGGGAGAAAATACAAATTAATTGAAAATTTCCGCGATGCATATCAAGAAGAGCACGTAGTAAAACGATATGCAGAAATATTAGGAAAATATGATTTTATCGTTGGCGATTGGGGTTATGATCAATTGCGAATGAAGGGATTTTACCACCCTCATCACCAAAGAGCTACGTTTGAAACACGGATCGATCACGTAGAAGATTATTTATATGAGTATTGTAATTTTGGTTGTCCATATTTTATTTTGCAAAAAGTCGACTAACATACATAGATCATTGAATAAGAATATAAAAAATCGGTCTGAATTTTAACTGTTCGGACCGATTGCTCTATTGCAAGGGTTATTTATTCGTCGTGGAGAGGATGGGAACCTGGTAGTCGTCTTGGAAGATCATCGTGTTGTTCCTTATCTGGATATACATAAGCACTTGCTCGACGTTGTCCCTTTTCCCATGGGGTTGACTTTCCGGTTACTTTTTCATCTTTTTTTATAGAGGAACCGAAAGGACCTTCGGGGAACTCTTCTGGTATTAATTCGGCTTGATACATTTCGATATGGTCTTTTTTTTCTTCATCGTGTTTCTTTTTAGACATATGAAAAACCTCCTACGTATACTATGTCCATTTTTGAACATTCGATACAGTAGAAGGTTATAAAGTTAAGAAAGTCATTCCGAATCGTAAAGAGTACTTCGCTTGTAGCCTCCGAACTTGGCTTCTAGTTTTTCTCCGAGATTAAAGATTGCCTCCTCATTTCCATTTATACTAATAATTTGGATGCCAAAAGGTAATTTTTTATCATCAAAGCCGACGGGGATTGTTAATGCAGGTAAACCCCAAACGTTCGCATAAGCCGTGTAAGGCATATATTGCAAAAACGTCTTTTTAATTGAAAACAATTCTTTAAATAACTCACCATGCTTCAAGGCTGTACGGTGGTAAACTGGCATAATTAATAAACGATTTTTGAAGTGACTTTTCAATAGTTGATCACCGTTTTTAATAATTTGTTCAATTTCTTTTACACGTTCTTCGGAAGGACGGAAAACACTTGCACCGATTAAAGCCCAAGATAAAAACTCGTGGGTTTTCGTACGTTTCGTTAACTTTTCTTTACCGTATTCAGCCAAAAGGTTTACGCGGTCTCTATTAAAGGCGAGCTTGCGAACATGTTTTGCACCATCGATTGACATAATCTCCTGCCATAATAAAGCGCTATCGTTAAAGTAAGGAGGAATCGCCCAATTCGTATCGTATTCTGTTTCAAGAAACGTTTTAATTTCTTCAATCCTTTTTGCGATTGGTTTAGAAAGTGGAAAACCATTGTCGGTTGGCAAAATATCAATTTTAAATCTTTCGTACATTTTTCTTGTTTTAGATGGATATTGTTTAGCGACGATTTTATAGACCGTTTTTGCATCACGAACCGTTTTACCAATTGGACCGTAAGACCCCATCCGTCTTTGTAAAGGTGGTACCATTTCAGGAAAATGGCCTTTGTGGGAAACTTGTTCTGTCCCGGCTTTAAATCCGACTACTCCGTTAAAATGGCTCGGAAAACGAATGGAGCCACCGATATCTGAACTCATACCGACGGGAGAGCCTCCTACTGCAACGAGCGCAGCTTCACCACCACTTGAACCACTCGCAGTCCTGTCTTTATCCCAAGCATTATTCGTTCGACCGTACAATTTGTTATCAGTCTCTTGGCAGAAGCAAAGCGATGGTGTATTCGTTTTTCCTAAAATAATCGCTCCAGCCTCTTTCAATTTACGTACGACTTCCGCATCCTCTTTTATGATGATATCCTTACGATGATAAAGGGTGCCGGTCGTTTTCATCCCTTTTACATGGAAAGATTCTTTCATACTAATCGGCACGCCGTAAAGGGGTTGCTTTGTAAAATCTGCTTGATCGATTTTCGCGTCTTTTTCACGCGCTTCTTCTAGGGCTAAATCGAAGCGGTCTTCTACGAATGCATTAAGGGAATCGTTTACTTGTTTAATATGTTCGATTAACATTTCAGTTATTTGTACGCTCGTTAATTCCCTCTTTTGAATCTTTTCACTAATGGCGACCGCATCGAGTTGAAGTAATTCTTCTTTTGTGATTGATAACTGTTTCACCATACTATCCTTCCCCTCAAAAAGTATGTAAGTTAATTATAGCATTTATTAGTAAAACATGTATATAGGAAGAAAGCGCTTCCCGATTATCGAACGGCTATTCGCTCGTTCCTTTTTACTAGAAGAGAATATGAAAAACTTTTTTAAACATAATTTGTAAAAAATATGACAATAGTGTGAATAGAGTTGATAAAAGTAGACAAAATTCAACAATTCACAAAGAAATATGCTATCATATAAAACTAGGAGGGATTTCCCGTGTATTTTGTAAATCGAAGTGACATTGAGATGCGAATTGCGCATATTGATCAATTATTAGAACAAATCGAAACGACTAAACACTTTTCGACGTCTATTGAGAAGTTAGCACTAGAACGAGCGATTCATATAATGATTGAAGCACTACTCGATGTAGGGAATCATATGATTGATGGTTTCATTATGCGAGATCCAGGTAGTTATCATGATATTATCGATATATTAATTGATGAAAAAGTAATACCTTCCGAAGATGAAAAAAGTTATAAAGATTTAATTGATTTACGTCAAATGCTCGTACAAAAGTACTTAAAAATAGATCATGATAAGTTGAAGGACGTAATTTTCACTCATATCCATATATATAAACAATTTAGTAAACATATTCGTATGTACTTAGATAATGAGCTAGGCGTCGCAAATGCATTTTCAAACGAGCCGTAGAGGAGGGGACATCATAATGGATAAGCGCATGACGACAAAGGAAAAGATTTTGTACATCTTAAAGAAAGATGGAGAAGTATCGATGAAGGAGCTTGCCGATTACTTTACGATTAGTGATATAGCGATTCGTAAACATGTTCAAGCGTTGCTATGGGACGGATTTATTAAAAAACGCCAGGAACGTCAAGAAGTCGGCAGACCGTATCATCTATATTCTCTAACAGAAAAAGGGCACCATACGTTTCCGAATCAATATGCGGAATTACCGGTAAAATTGTTAGAAGACTTGGAAGCGTTAGAAGGTACAGAAGTAGTTGAAAACTTACTCCGTTACCGAAAACAACAGGAAGAGCAGGAATTTGCTAAACAATTACCGGATGAAGATTTTGATGAGCGTATGAAGAAGATGATCGAGCTCCAAGAAGAAAAAGGTTATATGATCGATTACTCAAAATTGCCTAATGGCGATTATGAGATGAAAATTTTCAACTGCCCGATTTATAATTTAGCATCGGAATTTCATCAAGTCTGTACGAATGAAAAAACGATGTATCAAAATCTTTTTCCAAATAGTGAAGTAACGATAACGAGTCATTTAACAAAAGGTGCAAAATATTGCTCCTGGGTTATTTCCAAGGAATCTACTGAACGTAAAGTTATTGAAAAAACAGGAACATCATAATCCGATTGTAAAGACTGTGATGATTTGCACAGTCTTTTTTAATTACAAACATTCGGATTATTCGTTTGATTTATTTCGTATCTTCATCGATTTCTACTTCAGGTATGTCTCCGGCAAAAGAATGGGCGAGTCGACTTGAAGCGGCTGCTGCAATTGCCCCGACAATATCATCGAGGAAAGTATGTACTTGGCCGTCTTCGTGCTTGTTTAACTTTTTTAAAATACCTGGTTTTTGTTTGTCGATAAACCCATAGCTCGTAAAGCCAATCGAACCATATACGTTTACAATTGAAAGGGCGATGACTTCGTCGATTCCGTACATTTTTTCATCCCGATAAATAATATCTTGAATCGGATATTCCAACTTATTCTGTTCGGCTAATTTATCTAATTGAATACCTGTTAATATAGCGTGTTGTACTTCACGTTTTTTTAATACTCGTTCTACATTAAAGCGACAATCTTCCATCGTTAACTGATCGAAATACTTTGCTTGTAAATAGTAGACGAGTTCCGCGATATCTTCTATATCAACCCCGCGTTCCGCGAGCCAACTACGTGCAATTTTTTCTAATACACTTTGTTTTTCTGCCATTTCTTAACCCTCACTTTCAAAATTATAAAGCAAAAGTCATAATAATAGTGTAGCATGGATTATATATAGTTAAAAACGATTATACAATGTAGGAAAGGTAGGTAGTGAAATGAGACCATCTATTTATATTACCCGGAAAATTCCTAATTATTTATTAGAACCTTATAAAAACAAATTTAAATTTCGAATGTGGCAAAAAGAAGAAGAACCAGTACCGAAAGATGTATTGTATGAAGAAGCTAAAAATGTTGACGGTATCTTATGTTTATTAACAGAGGAAATCGATTATGACTTTTTATCCCATGCAAGTCATTTAAAAATTATCGCGAATATGGCAGTAGGTTATGATAATATCGATATATTAACTGCGGAAAAATTCGGGATAACTATTACAAATACGCCGGATGTCTTAACGGAAACGACCGCAGACTTAACTTTTGCGTTATTAATGGCAACGGCTCGCCGTCTTGTCGAAGCTTCCCAATTTATTTACAACAATCGTTGGGGTGATTGGTCACCCTTTGAATTAGCTGGGACAGATATTTTTAATAAAACGATTGGGATTGTCGGTATGGGGAGAATTGGTACCGCTGTAGCACGACGGGCAAAAGGTTTTGATATGGACGTATTATACCATAACCGTACAAGCAACAAACGAGCCGAAACAGAACTAGGAGCAAAATACGTTTCGCTTTCGACACTCCTTGAGGAATCGGATTTTGTCGTGTCTTTGTTACCTCTTTCTAAAGAAACCAAGAAGTTTTTTAATAAAGAAGCTTTTTCACAAATGAAACGGGATGGAATTTTTATAAACGTATCACGGGGCGGTGTCGTAGATGAAGTGGCCCTTTATGAAGCTTTACGTAATGGAACGATTCGTGCTGCAGGCCTAGATGTATTTGAAAAGGAACCAATCGATTCGACACATCCACTTACTGCTTTACCCAATGTCGTATTAACGCCTCATATCGGTTCTGCAACGAGAGAAACCCGGGAGAAAATGTTAACCTTATGTTTAGATAATTTAAAAGCTTACTTTTATGGCGACGGTCCATTAACTCCAGTGACGAAAAAAGAATAATAAAAAATCGGCCTACAAAAGTGGGCCGATTTTTTAAAAAAAGTTGTGTAATTAACATATTAGAAAACTTGCTCAATTTCTTTAATACCTGGTACTTCTGTAGTGAGTGCCCGTTCGATTCCAGCTTTTAGTGTAATCGCTGAACTTGGGCAGTTTCCGCAAGCACCCATAAGACGTAATTGGACGACACCATCTTCATCAACGTCGATTAGCTGCACATCGCCACCGTCACGAAGTAAGTAAGGACGTAACTTATTTAATACTTCTTGGACTTGTTCCTTTACATCTGCCATTTCCGTCAACTCCTTTTTTATTCATAAAACTATCGTAGTGTTTTTTACAATTACTATTTTGTTATTAAAAGGTATCCTATTTATTATAAGTATCGTCTACTTTGTACATTTATTATTATAACAGATTTTTATAAAATAGTTAATTGAGGATGATTATCAAGTGAGAATCTTTTTCTTCATTATGTGAATGGAGCAACATATTTTATGAACTTTTGAAATATGGTATACTTAACGTAACTACCTTTGTAATCGATGTATCATTAAATCAGTAGTTTGAGGAGGTTATCGGGATGATTAAGATTACCGACCAAGCAAGTCGCAGAATAAAGGAAATGTTACAGAATGAGCCGGATCCAGAAAATGTTAGACTTCGCTTTGGTGTAAAAGGCGGGGGTTGCAGTGGCTTATCGTACTCCTTAGGGTTCGATGATGAGATTAATGAGGAACTCGATATCGTCGATGAAATTAACGGTATTCCAGTCGTTATTAATCGAACGGACCTGGGTATCGTGGAAAATAGTGAAATTGATTTTAAACAAAATTTAATGGGTGGCGGTTTTTCAATTAAAAATCCAAACGCAATCTTTTCCTGTGGTTGTGGTTCATCTTTTAGAACAAAGGAAGTTGCCGGCACTCCAGGGGATTGCTAATTATTTTGTATATAAAATAGAAAGTTATAAAATAAATAAAAAAGATGATTATGATTGGGCCAAAACCAATCAAATAAAACAGATGGGCTAAGTGATCTACTTATATAGAAACTTAGCCCATCCTTATTTTTTAAAAAAACTTTGCTTCTGCATTGATTATTAATTTTATCGATTAAGTTAATCGTAATTATTTTTCTGTGACTTTATAGAAAATCTTCTTATACTTATTCCATTGGGAAAAGCTTTATTCCTTCTCCGTGCTGGGAAAGATAAAACGGTTCAGGACTTAAACTTACTCGATAGGACGCACCACTGTGTATGTTAAAAGGCTTTTGTGGCTAAACTTACTCGCAAGTGGCCTCCACTGTGTACGTTGCCTTGCTTTTCTGCGTAGACTTACTCAGTAGAAGCGTCCA
>CALGOZ010000108.1 GCA_937960785.1 uncultured Pseudogracilibacillus sp. | reverse complement strand
CCGTTTGCTCCATTACCTTGAGCTTGAACGTTTAGACTAGGAATACTAAAGTTAAAAAACGTTAATACAAAGATCGACAATAGCAATGCGACTTTCTGAAATAAACGTTTAATTGGTATCTCCTCCTATTATTTGTTTTTAAAAAGATTTAACTAAGATTCCCCTCCTTTTTCACAAGACATTGAAAGCCTTTTCATTTTGTTTTATATGTACAGAACATCATCCGTGTAATGTTCTATACGTAAACAGCTCATCTTACTTATTTATTCTAAGTCTTTTAAAAAAAATACCAATTCCTATCTTTATCGTGTTTCGAGCGCTTTTAAAGAATAAATCCCTACTTTTATATGTTTTGTGATTCGCTTTTTCTTTATAAAAAGACAAAAGTTAGTGGGATCGCGTTTTACGATCCCACTAACTTTTAATCGATAAAGACTAGTTTGTCTGGCTCTTACGACGACGTAGAAGGGCAAAGGTACCACCAATCGCTGCTAAAATAGTTCCTAGTGCAAGCATTAATGGATTATTTGTTGCTGTTTTTGGTAACGTATCTCCGGTATTTGATGATTCGGATGTTTTTGCCGATTTGGATGGTCCGTCTTGGTCATCTCCAGAAGTAGAAGAATCTACTTTTGAAGTGCCTTTCTGGTCTTTTTTATCGCATTCGCAATCTTTTCCATCTTTTCCATCTTTGCCGTCTTTACCGTCTTTACCGTCTTCGCCATCTTTTCCATCTTCGCCATCTTTTCCATCTTCGCCATCTTTACCATCTTCGCCATCTTTACCATCTTCGCCATCTTTACCATCTTCGCCGTCTTTACCGTCTTCGCCATCTTTACCATCTTCGCCGTCTTTACCGTCTTCGCCATCTTTACCGTCTTCGCCGTCTTTACCGTCTTCGCCGTCTTTACCGTCTTCGCCGTCTTTACCGTCTTCGCCTTTGATGTTAGCGACGAATTCCCACTCACCCGATGATTTCAAGTAAACATCACCAGATTCTGTGTCTAAGTAAAGATCGCCATCTTTTCCTGTATCCTCAGATGGTGCTCCTTCACCTACTAACCAAACAGCTCCAGACTCACCGTCTTCACCATCTTGGCCATCGTCACCTTTTAGATTTCCGATTAAAGTCCACTTGCCGTCTGTCTTTTTATAGATGTCAAAGTTCGTTTCATCTAAATATAGGTCATTGTCATTACCTAAATCATCCGATGGCTCGCCTTCTCCAGTGAACCATGTGCCACCAACTTCAGGTTCTGTTGGATCTATTGGTTCTTGATCATCGTCTGATTCTACTTCTTCCAATACTCCATAAATTGAGAAGTGATTTACTGTAGCTGTGATGTAATCTCCTTCGACCTTACCACCGATATACTCCCACTCTCTATCTTCTTCGTTATAGTGGTAGATTGCTACATTATCTTTATCTGCATCATCGGCAATTTTTAATGTAATTTCAAACTGACCTTCGTAGTCACTAGAGAAGTTGAACGAAATATCGTAAACTTCTCCTGCAATTTCTAGATTTTTATTAGTTTCCAATGTTTCTGATTCAACTGAGTGAACTTTTACAGTAGTTCCTTCTGGTAAATCTTCAGGCAATTTAATTGTTACACCTGTATCTTTTACTTGAATTTCAGTACCTGCTTGAACCTCTACTTCTTCTCCGTCTAACTCAATTTCCTTAACAGGATCAGTCGGATCTTCTCCGTCAACAGCTTCTGTAACTTTAATTGTCGCTACAGTAGTATCATCGGTTTCTGGTTCACAAAGTACTGTTAATGTTGCTAAGCTCGAGATAATATCTGCTTCAATATTTCCTACATCAATATCAAAGTCTTCTTCACCTGCAGTTAATGTGTAGTCTTCTACTTCAACCGTAAATTCAATTGCATCATCTTCTGGACTATGTGGTGTTTCTGGGAATGCTACTCCATCCTCACCTACTACGTTAATTTTTTCTCCATTTGCTTCTACCCAAAACTCATTCGCGTGTCCGTTAAATGGATTAATTAACGCTCTTAAATCATCGAGAATTGTACCAGTTAACTGAATTGAAATATCCGCCGAAACATCAGTTACCGTAAATTCACTATTTGCTTCAACTTCTTCTGGTGCAGTCATATTCGGTTTTACGAACATTGAGATTTTAACATCTTCTGGAATAATCTCAGAACCTGTAATTCCACAACTGTATTCAATAACACCTTCGACAACTGGGTCTTCAGGGTCCTCTGGGTCTTCAGGGTCCTCTGGGTCTTCAGGGTCTTCGGGATCCTCTGGTTCTTCAGGCTCTGTTGGATCTGTAGGTTCTTCTTCTCTTGCATCGATTACTTCTTGAACTGCTTCATCTAAGGCTTCTTGAACATCTTCGACTGATGCAAAACCTGCCTCAGAACGATTTTCTAATACTTTTTCAGCTACTATCATTTTTTCATCGTTGGAAAGCTCGTTATATTCATTTAAATCAAGACCTAAATCTTCACTCTCAAGTGCTGACTGCATAGACTCCGTATTTTCCGCATCATTTACTGCTTCTAATGCTAAGTCTACTGGATCATACTCATCGTTAATATCAATTGTTAGGAGACTTTCTGGTGCTACTGGAAGCTCATCTGGAATTGTTCCGCCTCTTTCTTCCGCAGCTTTCCTAGCGGCTTCATAAATCTCATCGTAGTTATCCTCAGTTAATACTTTACATGTAGCATTTAATGTAATCCCGATTCCAAGAATAGCTTTTGCATTTAATGTTGCTTTTATATCCTGGTCACCTGTACCAGCCTTAATCTTTAACTCTCCACTCTCACCTGCTACAAAGGGACCTGACTCCACATTTGATATTGTAGCTGTATGGTCTTTACCATTCGGGATAGTGAAATTCGGTATGTTAATTCCATTAGCCGCTGCATTTATCTCTCCATCTGTATTTTCAGATATCAACATAAACTCATTAACTGGTCCGCCAATTTCTCGTAGGTTTTCCCCATACATACCTTTCGTTACGTTTTCATTAAATAAAATTTCTACATCAGAATTAATGTATACTTCTTCTCCCGGATCAACTGACTTAGGTGCTTCTGTTTTTAATGTAACAACTAGAGGAAGCTCGTTATCAATTGTTCCACCTAATGGATGTTTTCCTGTCGCATGACACCAGTAAAATAATGTATTCTCTACCTCTTGTACATTTTCATCTTCCTCCTGTGCAAAGGTGACATTTGGTGCCCCCGCTGTAAAGAAAGAAGAAAACGCTAAAGGTATCGCTGATGCTGCAATTGCTACTTTTTTCAGCTTTTTACGTAAACTAATTGTAAGTCCCTCCTTATTTAATTTTCTTAAATGGAAAATGTTTTTTTGCCCCCTTCCTTTAAATTATTTTATTGTAAGCCTTTTCATGTTTATGTTAAAAATTTGTGAGAAAACTTTTAAATCTTTCAAGTCCTCTCACGTACACATTGTAGGCGCTTCAAACTTTTGTAACAATCCTATAAAAATAGTATTTTATATTTATATAAATAAAACTTCCCCTATTTTCCTATGATGAAGTTGACTTTATGTCATATTTATTACAGCAAACGACATTTTTAGATATTTATATGTGTAAGTAAAAGACCATTTCCTTGCAGATTATCCTTTAGGATAGGAAATGGTCTTATTGAAAGGATATATATTAATTGGTTAATCTACGACGTTGTAACAATAAACCTATCATTAATAACGCGATACCAGAAGCAATCATTGTCAGATAGTTTGTTCCGGTCTTTGGCAACGTTTCTCCTGACGCCCCTTTAGCACCATTACTAGAGGAATCTGTTAGTGTACCAGCTGATACACCATTATCACTCTTAGCCTCTTTACCTGGATCAGATGAGTCTTTTTCCGGTGCTTTCATGTTACAGGCATATACTCAACCATCTTCTGTTTTTTCATAGACGTTAAATGTCGTTTTATCTAAATAGTAGTTACCAACTTCTCCAATTTCATTAGAAGGTGCACCTTCACCGTGAATCCATGTACCACTTGGCACGAAAGGACCCTCATCGATTTGCGACAGAAGCTCGATTGTTTCATCTATTACTTGCTGAACCGTGCTCATCGAGCCATATCCTTGAGCTGGACGTTCACTAATGATTGCAGCAATTACATCCGCTTGTTCTTCGCCTGTTAAGGAATTAAAGCCCGATAAATCTAAATCGATTTCACCATGGTTAAAAACAGCACGAACTTGCCCTTCGTTTTCTGCCTTATTTATGCGATCTAACAACGTTTCAATTGAAATTGAAGTAATTGTCGTATCGTCATCAAATAATACACATTCAGCACCTAAGGTTACATTACCTAATCCAGTCGGAAGTAAAAAGGTTGTCGATAAGTCTCCTAAGTGGAAGGATAGCTCTTCTTCTTCACCGGCAATATAAGGGCCTGCATCAATTCCAACATCATAAGGAATTCTAATTTCTACTAATCCATTATCAGGAATTGCCGTCGGAGGAATTTCAATTGCAGGATCTGCTAAGTTAATCGTCTTTTCGGTATTTTGAGAGCTTACGTAAAATGAGCTCAATTCTCCTTCAATATGCGTCCCACCAATTCCGCCAAGTAGAGAGGCAATATCTTCACCTAAATCAATTGCGACAGATAGATACGTATTTTCGGCATATACTTCCTCATTAGCTAACACACTTATTGGCGTTGTCATATTAATCCTAATAGCTGTTTCTAATTCTAAATGATCAACCGATAGAGGAAAGGGTAAATTTAAATCATCTTCTATTTCCCCAGAACAAACGAAATTAAACGTTTTATTCACTTCATTATTTGCTGCATAAGTAACATCTATTTTGACTGCAAAAGTAAAAACTTAAGGCAAAAGTTACAGCAACAACTTTGTAAAAAATTGATTTCAAACGTATTTTTCTTCTTCCTTTCTATTGAATTATTAAAATAACGATTAATAAAGTTAGATAATTGAATTTTGTCGTTATGAGCTGGTCATTATTAGTAGAGTATTTTTAAAACTACCCTCCTTTACCTTAAATTGAAGTAATTTATATTTGTGAGGTAACAATTCGATTAGAGTAGACTCACGAGGTTAAAATGTATGTAAGTTACTTTATAACTTAATATAGAAGGGTTTCATTTTTTACAACACCGAAAATATTACGTATGATTATCGGCGATTTGTTATTTACCCTTCATTTGTACATAAATTATAGCCAACTTATAAATAGTGAACCTTCATTTATACGTATTGTTTTATATTGTTGAAATACGTTTACTTTTTCGTCGTATTTTTGACGGGATGTTTTTCATATCGAAATTGACCCTTCGACATTTTTCGGTTTTTTGTTACATTTTTGTGAAATCCCTTGAAGTTTCCAATATAATTGTTAATAAACTTTGAACTTTTCATCATTTTATAAGAGCTTGTCAATATTGTATTTTTTTGCTAACATTGATTCTAAGCTTATGTAAGCGGATTCATTAACTGATAAAAAGAGAGTAATAGCCACACATATTGAAAGCACCATTAGAACTCCATCAAAAATATATGTAAGGGGGAATAATTTTAGTAAGTTGTTCGTGTTGTAGCGCATTCGTCAGTAACGCAACTATAAGAAAGGGGTTTATTACAATGACACTCGTTTTAAATCAACATCTAAATGAGTTGTTGCATTACGGGATCAAAAAGATTAGAGAGAACAAAGAAGACATTTTGCACGAGTGGAAACAGATGGAGGAATATTACTTAAGCATCGGTAAAAACTCACAACACACAATGATTATGGCTATTCATATTTTCACGGACGTACTATTTGATGAGGAATATGAGAAAGAAGCAATGATAGAACGAATAAATGAAATATGGAAAGAGAAAATGGGCCACAATTCGATTAATCAATTCATTCTTGCTTTAATCGAAAGTTCAGTTCACTATGCTACAAGATCGATGAAAAATTATACTAATAAAGATTATCAGGCAATTCAATATGTCTTTACGAGAATAAAAGAGCGCGTATTGTCTAAACAATTAGACAATCCGTTTGAGAACGATATATTTTTACAACATTTGGTTTACTCTCAACAATTACCTATTAATTGGATTGCAGTTATAGAAAAAGATGATAACCTATACAGTGTAGAAAAATGGTTCGATCAGACGAAATGTCTCTATCATAAAGATTCAGAATTAAAGGCAGAAACTATTTTTGAGTTAACAGAACTACTATTAAAGTACACAGATTATGATAATCAAAACGATATATTAACTATTCCTTTTGAGGAGAAATATTTACTCGTAAGTACAAATACGAATCGTACGATTAACTTCTCTAGCTTTATGAACCATGCATTGCAACTATTACAAAATGGTAAATCTACATTATCAATTAAACAAAATGAACAGCAATGGAAAGACCCTGTACTTATGTTTAATGACTCGATTATTCGAGTTCGTAACTTCAATGATGCATTAGAAACGATAACTGAAGGATTCATTAATTACTTACCTTTTAAACGTTGCGCAATTTTTTCCTATTCAAAAGTTGATGAAGTAGGTTTTGGATTAGCGGGTAAACAATTCGATGATGAAGCAGTTAAAAAAATTACCGAAGATATTACAAACGTCCCCCTTATTAATAGTAGCCTAGAAATATTACGTATGTTTAAAACTTCTGCAAAATACCTACAACCTTTATACATCAAAGATGCCCGTAAAGAAATTCCGAAACAATACGTCGAACGATTTAATTTAAAATCCTTAGTCGTCACACCCATTGTTGCTATATCAAGTAACGAATTACTCGGTGCTGCGATTTTAGATTATGGGGAAAATTCGACCTTTGAAATTTCTACAGACATTTTTATAGCTCTTACGAAATTCGGTCAAAGCGCTGGAGAAGCATTAAAGAAATTTCATAATAGCATTAAAGATTTCAACGAAACAATTCACTTTTCACCAAGGGAAATTGAAGTTTTAGAACTTATGGCTGAAGGTGAATCGACAACAAGTGCAGCGAGCAAACTACATTTAAGTGAATATACTGTTCGAGACTATATTACATCAATTATGCAGAAAATGAACGCAAAAAACAGGACCGAAGCTGTAGCTCGAGCAATTCGTAAAGGTGTTATTTAAATATACTTATATAATCGTTTAATAAAGCATAATAAGTTCACAACGGACAGATCTTCAAAACGGGACTGAGCTTCTTAAGATAAGCGGACTAAGTCTCGTTTTTTCTTTTGATTAAGTGTTTACTAATGAAAAGGATAAATATTGGTGTTCAGAATTAATACTGAACACCATTTATTTAGCTAGTTTTTAACTAGTTGAAGTTAGCCTACTTCTTTTTTTTCTTCGCTATAAACCGCTTCAATTTCTTCTGCATATTTTTCCTCAACAATATTTGCTCGTAATGATAATTTCGGTGTTAGTTCACCACTATCGATCGTCCATTCTTCCGCCGCGATAATTACCTTTTTTGGTTGTGCGTAATTAGTAAATCCTTTTGTTGCGTTGAATACTTCGTTTTCTAATAGTTCAATTACTTTAGGATGTTCACATAACTTCTCCTTTGGCGATACATCTATGCCATTTCGTTTTGCCCATTCAACTAAGGTCTCATATTCTGGATTAATGATACAAATAACATAATTACGATCCTCTCCGATAACGAGCGACTGGGCGATGTAAGGGCTTTCATTTATTGCGTTTTCAATTGGCTGAGGAGCGACGTTCATACCTGTAGACAATACTAAGATACGTTTCTTACGATCGATAATCTTCAAGTAACCATCGTCATCCAGTTCTCCGATATCCCCTGTCTTAAACCAATCGCCATCAAAGGCTTCTTCTGTCTCTTCTGGATCATTGTAATATCCTTGCGTAATACTCGGTCCACGGACTAATATTTCTCCATCCGAATCGAGTTTAACCTCTAAGTTTGGTAACACTTTACCTACAGTTCCGACTTTACCTCGTATCATCGGGTTTACCGAAATAATCGGTGATGTTTCGGTAAGTCCATATCCTTCAAAAATCGGTATATCTAAGGCCCAGAAAAACTTCGCAATCTCAGGGTTTAGCGTACCGCCACCAGAAACTGCTCCACGTATCCTTCCACCAAGTTGCTCTTTGACCTTTGAATAGACGAGACGATTTGCTAATTTCCACTTTCGATGGAGATCTTTCGGCATCATTTGTTGTCTAATCATATCGTCTACTTGACTTTTAAGATAATATTTGTATCTTTCTTCTCCTATTCGAACTGCCCAATCAAATATTTTTTTCTTAATACTTGATCCACTATTAATTTCTTCTCGAACCATTGTATATACTTTTTCAAATAAACGTGGAACACTTGTAAAGACAGTCGGACGAACTTCTTTTAAGTTCTCTGGAATCGTATCGATACTCTCAGCATAAGCAATAGTAACTCCAAGTGCTAACGGGAAGTAGTGACCTGCTAAACGTTCGAATACGTGCGAAACCGGTAAATACGATAGCAATATATCTTCTGGTAAAATTTCTATAAGCCAGAAATGCACACCCTCGATATTTGCTAAAATATTTCCGTGAGTAATCATCGCACCTTTTGGATTACCAGTCGTTCCCGATGTACTAATAATAGTAAGCAAACGTTCCCGATCAATTTTCTTCCACGTATCCTCCCAAATACTAAGTGGATTTTCTTTCCCTCGCTGTTCAATATCAGCGAAAGAATATTGTTTATCTTTTAATGTTACACCTTCCAGCTCCATCACAATCGTCTCTTCAATTGGAGCCGTTGCAACTTCTATTTTCTTAAGTTGTTCCAAATCTTCTACAATCGCTGCAGTCGTTTCGGTTTTGTTCAAAATATAATCGACACGTTCGGCTGGTAATGTCGGATAAACCGGAACACTTACCGCGCCGATACTAGCAAGGGCAAAGTCACTTATCGTCCAAAAAGGCCCGCTATTGGCAATAATCGCAACTTTATCCCCCTCTTTTACCCCTAAAGAGGCTAACCCTGCTGCAAAATGTTTAATTCGATCCCATAGTTGTTGATAGGTAATATCAACATATTTTCCGTCCACTTTATGCATTAACGCAACTTTATCTGGAAACTTATCAACCGTACGACTGAGCATTTCCACCACATTATTCGGCTTGTCAATCATCATAAAGCACACAGCCCTCCTTCATTATTCTCAAATTTAATCCGTTCATCTTACTATCTCGTATGCAGTGTATCGCTCGAGTATGACAAGTTTTTATAATCTCTCGATAATTGTTGCGGTAGCCATACCGAATCCGATACACATTACCTGTAAGCCATATTTTCCGTCAATATCTTCTAAAGTATGAAGTAACGTTGTTGCCAACCTAGCCCCGCTAGCGCCTAATGGATGACCAAGCGCAATAGCACCACCTCGTGGATTTACTTTTTCCATATTAGGTTGAATTTCCTTTTCCCATGCTTTGACAACAGTGGCAAAAGCCTCATTTATCTCAATCGAATCCATCTGATCGATTGTTAGATCTGCTTTTTCTAATATTTTTTCTGTTGCTGGGATGACACCCGTTAACATTTCAACTGGATCGTATCCTACTTCTACCCGTGCAACAATTCGGGCACGAGGTTTTAAGCCTAAAGCCTCCGCCTTTGAAGCAGACATTAAAAGTACTCCGGCTGCGCCATCACTAATTTGACTGGAGTTACCGGCTGTTACTACTCCCGTATCCGGTTGGAATGAAGGTTGTAATTCGCTTAACTTTTCGACTGAGGTGTCACGGCGGACTCCTTCATCAACGGTTACAATCTTATTTTCACTAATTTCAAAAGGGATTACCTCTCGTTCGAAGTAACCTTCATCGATTGCTTCAATTGCTCGCTGATGACTTAAATATGAAAACTCATCGAGCTCCTCCCGAGTTAACTCCCATTTATCTGCAATCATTTCGGCTGAAAACCCTTGTGGAACAATTGTATGTTTATTTAATAACGTATTACTAAAGTTGCCGATGTCGCTTCCCATCGGAACACGGGTCATACTTTCAACACCACAGGCAATAACGATATCTGCATCTTTAGCTAAAATAGCTTGGGACGCACTATGAATTGCCTGCTGACTCGAACCGCATAGGCGGTTAATCGAATAAGCAGGAATATCAACAGGAAGGCCTGCTGCCAGTGTTGCAAAACGACTGATGTTCCCCCCTTGCTCATCTGTCGCCGTTGCACAGCCTGTAATAACATCGTCGATTTCATTAGGATCGAGTTCATTCCTTTCGACTAACTGCTGTAAGACTGGAACGAGCAAATCGACCGGATGTACATCAGCAAACATACCATTTCTACGTCCGATTGGTGTCCTTATTGCGTCGACAATCACTACATCTCCCATACTGTTTAATTCTCCTTCCCTAAATTAAAATGTAAATAACTCAATTCCACCAGATACGTATAATCCAACCCCGGTAATGTAACTTGCTTTATCTGATACTAAGAACGTAATTGCATTAGCGATATCTTCTGGTTTTCCAGGACGTTTAAAAGCTGTTCGATTGATCATTCGTTCGCTCATTTCTGGGTTAATTAAGTCTGATGCTTCTGTCTTAATGACTCCTGGAATGATTGCGTTTACATTAATGTTATGACGAGCTCCTTCCAACGCCATACTTTTCGTAAAGCTGAGTAATCCACCTTTTGTCGTTGAATAACTTGCTTGACCAAACCCCCCTAACGTACCAGCTACAGAGGCCATATTAATAATTGCACCACGTTTTTGCTCACGCATGTATGGCCATACCGCTTTTGTACAGTTATAGGCTCCTGTTAAGTTAACTTTTAAATCACGCTCCCAAAAATCATCATTTTGATCCTCTATTTGAGAAACGTGATCGAGCGTTCCCGCATTGTTAATAAGAATATCAATTTTACCAAACTCTTCTACTACTTTTTTTATAACTTCGTTTACTTCTTCCTTATTCGTAACGTCCATTTTATATGCAGCGGATCGACGGCCCATTGCCTTAATTTCTTCCGATGTTTTATTTGTATAAATAACATCTGTACTTTGCATTACTTGTGCCATCGGACCGTATTCTTGAGCAACTTCACCACTTTGTTCATCCGTTTCTAATAAAATATCCGTTACAACTACATCGGCTCCTGCTTCTGCTAATGTTAGTGCATCAATACGTCCAATTCCTCGAGACGCCCCTGTAACTAATGCTACTTTCCCTTCAAGTAAATTGTTCCACGAAGACATCTATAACCCCACCCTTATTGATGTTATGTTTACATATTAAAGTTTGGCTTCTCTTTTTGGAAAAATGCTGCTAAACCAATCGCTGGTTCATCGGAAGTAAAGGTCTCAGAAAATAATTTTGCTTCTTCCTTTAAACCTTCTTCCATCGATAAATCATGTGCAGCATTAATTGCTTGTTTTGCTAAGCCCATTGAATTTATCGCTCCATCGGCTAACCGTTCGGCAAATTCTGTAGTTTCTTCTTCTAAATTATCTACGGCTTTTGTAATTAGACCGATTTCATACGCTTCTTCCTTTGTTAATCGTTTTGCATGAAATATAAGGTCAATTGCTTTTGCTCTACCAACGACTTGTACCATGCGCTGAGTTCCTCCGGCACCTGGAATAATTCCTAAAGATAATTCAGTTAAGCCTATTTTTCCTTCAGACATAATTCGGAAATCACACGCTAAAGCTAATTCACATCCTCCACCAAAAGCATGACCATTAATGGCTGCAATAACTGGCTTTTTCAATCTAGCAAAACGATCGAAACAACGTTGCATTCTTTCTGATTGCATCGCGATAGGGTCAGAGCCATCATCGGAAGGGCCTGTTCCAGCCATTAACCCTTTTAAGTCAGCTCCCGCCAAAAATATTTTTTCATGGCGGGAAGCAATGACAATCACACGTGTTTCTTTATCGTTTTCTAGTTGATCAGCAGCCTCCTCTAATTCGTCCATCAATATATCATCGATTGCATTAACTGGCTCGTTATTAATATAAAGCCAAGTAACACCTTTGTTCTGTTTTTCAACTTCAATAGATTTGTATGACATGCTGATCCAATCCTCCTATACTCGAATTCCATACGGCTCGTATTGACGTCTAGCGATAACTAATTGTTGGATTTCGTTCGTTCCTTCGAACAAGTCGAACACCTTCACGTCACGATACCACTTTTCCACTAAATTATTTTCCACACTTGTTGGACCTAAAATCTCGAGGCATTGTGAACAAACTTTCAGTGCCATCTCACCGGCAAAGGCTTTACAAATTGCAGCTTCCTTCGCGTTTGGCTGTCCTTGGTCAGCCTTCCATGCTGCTTCCCAAGTAAGTAGACGTGCTGCTTGAATATTTTGTTCCATTTCAGCTAACGTTTGCTGTAAAGCATATTTGCTATGGTGTTGGATTGTTTTCGGGTAATTTTGTTCAATTACATCTAATGTATATTCATAAGCAGCTCTTGCTATTCCCGTTGCCATCGAAGCTACGATTGGACGAGTGGAGTCGAAGGTTGCCATCGCTGTTTGGAAGCCCGAACCTTTTGCCCTTTCTTCATAAAGCTCTTCGCCTCCGAGCAGGTTTTCCGTCGGAACGAAGCAATCTTCAAACAAGAGTTCTGCCGTCTCGTTAGCACGTAATCCCATCTTTTCTACAACTCGGGAGGTCGTAAAGCCTGGTGTACCTTTTTCAACGACAAATGCTCGGTGACCGGCACGTCCTAATGATGGATCGACTGTTGCAAAAACTACGACCCACGAAGCACGGGCACCATTAGTAATGAAGATTTTTTCACCATTGATGATGTAACCGCCATCGACTTTTTTCGCCGTTGTACGAATATTAGAAGCATCGGAACCAGCTTCTGGTTCGGTTAAGGCATAGGCACCCCAACGTGGTTCATCGGGTGTGAAAATTGAAAGAAAACGTTCCTTCTGCTCTGGTGTGCCACTTCCCTCAATCGGTGGACCACCTAAACCTGCGCCTGGTAATGATAAGGCAATCGCTGGGTCCCCCCAAGCAATTTCTTCCGTTGCAATTACTGCCAAACGGTTACCTTCACGCTCTCGTTTTTTTCCTTTACTTTTTCCATCGCTTTTACTACTTCCGCCACCACCGCTGGAGAAAGATGTATTTAGCTGAATTCCCATTTGGTTAATCTTATGTAACCAATCTTCAGGCACATCGCCCAACTTCTCAGCTTCAAGTGCGATCGGTCGAATTTCATTTGCTGCAAACCAATGAGTAACTTCTTTAATTTGTTGCTGTTGTGCTGATAGTTCAAAGGAAATCATACTTGTACCTCCGTCTTCAAACTAGAAATTATTTGTTCTCCACGTTCTAATAAGAAACGGTGCTCTTTACCGTACAACAACACCTGAGCTTGGGCATCACGCATCCATTTTTCAACCGGATAATCCTGAACGAATCCGTGACCACCTAATAGTTGTACAGCAGAGTCTGTGACGAATTTTACTCCTTTATGAGCTCGGTTAATGGCAGTTAACGTAAGAGCTTCAGCTTCCTTACTTCCTTCATCAACTGCACTAGCTGCTTGTAAAAGTAAGTTTCTCGTTGCATTTGTTTCGATTACCATTTGAGAAACTCTAAACGAAACCCCTTGGAATTGAGCAATCACTTGACCGAACGCTTTACGCTGAGCCGTATGCTCTGTTGCATAATCTACAGAAGCTTGCATAATTCCTAACTGTTTTGCTGCTTGCAATAAATAGATTCGCAAGTTTGCTTCATTTACAATTCGTTCTGCTTCCTCACCTGTCGCAATCACTTGGGTGTTTGCGATTGTTTGTGAGTCAAAAGAGAGCCTAGCAAGATGCGCTTCCTCTAAACCGACATAATAAGTGCCTCTCTCAGTGTTCCAGTTGTTCGTTTCTTTATTTGCCCATAGGAGAACAAGCTCCTCATCATCGCTATATGTCGCTACAACGACATGCGTCGCTATATTTCCTAAACGGACCGGATTTGATGAGCCAGCAAGAGTATAAGCGTTACTATTTTTCTTTAACTTTAATTCTCCGTGGTTATGGGCGCTATTATCTATAAAGGCTATCGTCGTTCCATTCTGTTGGACAGACTGAACGAAATCTTCTTTTGCATCATCACCTAGGACTCGTAATAAAGATGCACCGTCGTTTAAGCCTGGAAACGATTGAACAGCACCGAGATCTCCATAAGCCAGCGCAGCATACACTTGAACTTGTGACAACATCGGCATTTCCATACCACCACAACGCTCAGGCTCTTCCATTTGTAAAAAACCAATCTCTTTTACTTCTGAAATAATTCCATCTAAAACCTTCGGATCTTGTTCAGCTTCCCGAGCTTTCTCGCGAATTGTACTAGCAATTTGCTTTGCAATATTTGTAATCTCAATTTCTTCTGGTGTAGGACTAAATGAAATCAATGCTAGACTCCCCCTTATTCACCAATTAATTTTTCTCTTTATTGTAAGCAGCGAGAATGCTCTGTAATTTTAAGGCTAGACCCATATTTCCTTTAATCTTCAGTTTCCCGGTCATAAACGCTTGGGTTCCGTTTAATTCACCGTTTGCCATTTTTACAAAGTCACCTGAATCCATTTGTAAAATACAGTCTGCTTTTTCTTTTTCGCCTTCTGCAATAAAGTTCTCTCCTTCATCGCTCAAGCCAACTTGGTAAGTTCCTGCTTCATCCCCTGATAAATCAAACTGGAATACTGCGTTTACACCCTCTGCATAGGACGGCTTGTCATCCATAGCTGTTTCAATTTCTTCTAAAATTTCTTTTACACCTTGCATTGATAATTCCTCCTTAAATTATTCTTAATGTAAGCGTATACTATTTATGTATTGTTTTCCATTCCTTCTTATGTCGGATAATTATTTCACCACTCCTTTTTCTATTCCCTTTTTTATATGAATTGTTAAAAAAATTCACCTTTAATTTCTTGTAAATTCTAAGGATATAGTAGGTTAAAATAATAACTCACTACCACTTCCCCTTGTTTTACGAATAAAAATCCTCTAAAGTAGATTTATTTCCACTTTAGAGGATTAATGTTTTAATCATTCATCAATATACTATTAACTTGCATCTTCTTTTTCTTCATTGTAGGTAGCTTCAATTAGATCGGCGTATTTTTCTTCGACTATATTTGCACGTAGTGACAATTTCGGCGTTAATTCGCCACTTTCGATTGTCCATTCATCACTTGCGATTATTACCTTTTTCGGTTGTGAATAATTTGTAAAACGTTCTGTTAAGCGAAATACTTCCTGTTCTAACATAGCTTTTACTTTCGGATTGGCACAAAGTTGTTGACGCTCTGTTTCTTTAATGCCGTTTCTTTTTGCCCATTCTAACAGAGCTTCAAATTCTGGGTTAATAATCGCTAAAATATAATTACGATCTTCACCAATAACTAGAGATTGTGCAATGTAAGGGCTTTCATTCATTGCGTTTTCAATCGGCTGTGGAGCAACATTCATTCCCGTCGATAAAACTAAAATTCGTTTCTTCCGATCGAGAATTTTTAAATAACCTTCTTCATCAAATTCACCGATATCTCCAGTTTTAAACCAATCACCTTCAAAAGAGGCTTCAGTCTCTTCAGGGTCATTATAGTATCCCGAAGTAATACTCGGTCCCTTTACGAGTATTTCACCATCTTCAGCTATTTTCACTTCTAGATTAGGCAATACCTTTCCAACGGAACCAGCCTTTCCCCGAGTCATCGGATTCGCTGTTACGATTGGAGAGGTTTCTGTTAAACCATAACCTTCATAAATTGGTATATCTAAGGCCCAGAAAAATCGAGCTATTTCTTCATTTAATGTACCTCCTCCGGATACAGTAACTCTTACACGCCCACCTAGTTGGTCTTTTATTTTTTGAAAAACAAGCCGATTGGCTAGTCGCCATTTACGTTGTAAGCTTTTTGGCATATAGGTTTCACTAATAAAATCATCGACCCTTGCCTTTAGATAATAATCATAGCGTTCTTTTCCTACTTCTAAAGCCCAATTGAAAATTTTTTGTTTCAACGGTGAGCTGTTATTGATCTGTTCTTGAATAGTTGTATATATTTTCTCAAATAGTCGAGGTACGCTTGTAAATATTGTTGGTCGTATTTCTTTTAAGTTATCAGGAATTGTATCGATACTTTCTGCATAAGCAATAGTCATACCATAATATAGAGGTAAATAATGACCTGCCGTACGTTCTAAAACATGAGAAACAGGTAAATAGGATAAGTTTGTATCGCTTGGCCTGATTTGGATAAAGTAACTAACTCCTTCTATATTTGATAAAATATTTCCATGGGTGAGCATTGCCCCTTTTGGATTTCCAGTCGTACCTGATGTACTTATAATTGTTAATAAATCATCCCTCTCGATTTGTCGCCAAGAGGATTCCCAGTCACTAACATCCTTCCCCTTACCAAATTCTTGGATTTCTTCAAAAGTATAGTCTCCTTCACTTAAGGAAGAATCATCTTCTGCATCCATTAAAATAACATGTTTAACCTTTGTTTTTGCATTTTTTACTTTCATAAACTGTTCTTTATTTTCTACGATAGCAATAGTCGCTTCCGTTTTATTTAAGATATACTCAACCCGCTCTGTTGGTAGAGTTGGATATACAGGAACACTCACAGCCCCTATACTTGCAATTGCAAAATCACTTATCGTCCATTTAGGCCCACTATTTGAAATGATTGCTACTTTGTCATCTTTTTTTACTTCGACATGACTAAGTCCAAAAGCAAAGCTTTTAATGTTTTCCCATAAGGATTGATAAGTCATTCCTATATATGTTCCTCTAACTTTATACTTTAATGCATCTTTATCCGGATACTTCTCTACACTTCGGTGTAACATTTCGACGATGTTATTTATCTTTTTCATCTTTCATCCCCCCACATTTATCAGCTAAAAAGCTTTCTTGTTGAAAATAAACACTAACAGCATGCACTCTATAATGTAAGCGTATACAATTGCCTGCGATAAGTCAATTAATTAGGCGTGAATTTTTAAAATAAATTAAAGCTATATCGATAGTTAAAAAAACTTATGAGTGGGTTAGCGTAGGTGCTCAACAACTGCCGCACCAGTTTGTTTTCCAGTAAATAAACATCCTCCTAAAAACGTACCTTCTAAAGAACGGTAACCGTGTAATCCTCCGCCTCCAAAGCCACAAACTTCACCGACAGCGTATAAACCATCAATCGAAGTACCATCAGGCCGTAACACTTGCCCAGATAGGTTCGTTTCTAAGCCTCCTAACGTTTTTCGACTTAAAATATTTAAACGAACCGCAATTAAAGGCCCATGTTTTGGATCGAGCAACCGATGAGGCTTTACTGCACGAATTAATTTATCTCCCAAATAGAAACGTGCTCCATGCATTGCTGTAATTTGTAAATCTTTATTAAACTTATTCATCACTTCGCGGTCACGCATTTCTACTTGTCTACGCATATGATCGATATCGATACGTTTTTCACCGACGAGCTTATTCATTTCAATTACTAAACTATCGATTGTCTCCGCCATTACGAAGTCTTCACCATAATCTAAAAAGGCTTGAATTGGTCCTGGCGCTCCCGGTAATACGCGTTGGAACAATTTACCGAAGCTTTTTTCCGTTAAATCCGGGTTTTGTTCAGAACCGGATAAAGCAAATTCACTTTCAATAATGTCCTTCGTTAATACAAACCAAGAATAGTCGTATCCAGTTTTCATTATTGTTTCTAATGTTCCGAGAGTATCGAAGCCTGGAAAGTTTGGTGTTGGGAAACGATTACCTTCCGCATCAAACCACATCGATGAAGGACCTGGTAAAATTCGAATCCCGTGTTTAGACCAAATTGGATTCCAATTCTTCAACCCTTCCGTATAGTGCCACATTCGATCTCGATTGACAATATTTGCTCCGGCCATTTCTTCAGTAATATAAAGCATCCTGCCGTCAACATGTTTCGGCACACCAGATACCATCGTCTTCGGTGGATTGCCCAATCGCTTTGGCCAATTTTTACGAATTAAATCTAAATTTCCACCTATTCCACCCGTTGCAACGACGACAACTTCTGCCTCATAAGAAAATTCACCGATAACTTCCCGGTTACTATCTTCTCCTCTTCGAACATTTGTCGGTGCTAAAACGGAACCATACACTCCTGTAATTGCATCGCCTTTTTTTATAAGACCGTCTGCTTGATGTCTACCTTTAAACGTAACGAGTCCTTGAGCAATCAACTCATTCAACTCATGAACAAACGGTGTGACAAGACCCGGGCCAGTTCCCCACGTAATATGGAAACGAGGAACTGAATTTCCATGTCCATCAGCTAAATATCCCCCTCGTTCTGCCCAACCTACAACAGGGAAAAAACGGACATTTTTCTCCCGTAGCCAAGGACGCTTTTCTTCATAAGCAAACTCAACGTACCGTTCCGCCCATTTACGCCCCCAATAATCTTCATCAGGTCGGTCGTAAGCTGCAGTACCAATCCAATCTTGCCACGCTAGTTCTAAAGAATCCTTTACTCCCATTGCTCGCTGTTCCTTTGAATCGACTAGAAATAAACCACCGAAAGACCACCATGCTTGGCCACCGATTGACTGCTCACCTTCTTGGTCGAGTAACAACACCTTTTTTCCGGAACGGGCAATTTCATTTGTCGCTACTAATCCCGCTAATCCTGCTCCTACAACAATAACATCAAACTGCAATAATCTCATCCCCCTTTTTCACTATCAATGCAAGTATGTTCCTTCTGTTACACTATTCTATTTTCTATAAATATTTATTTTAGCAACATTTGTTTGTGAGCGCTTTCAATTTCCCCTCCTTAAATAATTGAAATAGGGACAAATATGTACCGAAGTTTTTATAACACTATAATCGCATATAATTTCATAAAACGCTACCTTATAAAATAAAAATTATTAAAAAAAGATCGAATCAACAAAAGTTGACTCGATCCTTCTTCGTTTTATAAAAGTTTACTCTGACTGTTTAATATTATAAAAAGCTTCCCAACCAGCATATACACCAAAACCAGCCAGTTCATCCTCAATTCGAAGTAACTGGTTATATTTTGCAACGCGATCAGTTCGGGAGGGTGCTCCTGTTTTAATTTGACCTGCATTTGTTGCTACAGCAATATCGGCAATCGTTGAGTCCTCAGTTTCACCAGAACGGTGAGAAATTACTGCAGTATAACCGGCACGTTTTGCCATTTCAATCGCCTCGAACGTTTCTGTTAACGTTCCAATTTGGTTTACTTTAATTAAGATGGAGTTACCAACACCCTTTTCAATACCTTCGTGTAATTTTTCGGTATTTGTAACGAATAAATCGTCACCTACTAATTGTACACGGTCGCCGATTCTCTCCGTAAGTAATTTGTGACCCTCCCAATCATCTTCGTCAAGACCATCCTCAATTGATACGATTGGATACTTATCTACAAGTCGCTCGTACCAATCGACCATTTCTTCCGAAGTACGAGTAACACCCTCTCCAGCAAAATGATACTTACCATCCCTATACATTTCGGAGGCTGCAACATCCATTGCTAATTGGATCTCTTCCCCGACTTTATAACCTGCCCGTTCAATTGCTTCTACAATTGTTTGAAGTGCTTCTTCGTTAGATTGTAAGTTCGGAGCAAAGCCGCCTTCATCACCAACAGCTGTATTTAAACCTTTATCTTGTAACACATCACGTAATGCATGAAAAACCTCTGCTCCTGCACGTAAAGCCTCTTTAAACGTCGGTGAAACCATCGGCATAATCATAAATTCCTGAATGTCGACGTTGTTATCTGCATGTTCTCCACCATTTAAGATATTCATCATTGGTACCGGTAGCACATTTGCATTAAATCCGCCTAAATAATTGTAAAGCGGTAAGCCTAAATAATCTGCAGCTGCGCGGGCTACTGCCATCGATACACCTAAAATTGCATTTGCTCCTAAGTTCGACTTATTGTCTGTATCATCGACTTCAATCATAATAGCATCGATTTCATTTTGCCGTGTAACGTCATAGCCAAGTAATTCGGGGGCGATTTTTTCATTTACATTTGCAACTGCTTGAAGGACACCTTTTCCTAAATAACGTTCTTTATCCCCGTCGCGAAGTTCCACCGCTTCATATTCACCCGTTGAAGCTCCGCTCGGCACAAGTGCTCGCCCAAAGGCACCGGACTCCGTTTCAATTTCTACTTCAACGGTTGGATTTGCTCGGGAATCGAGTACTTCACGAGCATACACTTTTGTAATGTAAGGCATTTTCTAATCTCTCCTTATTAAATTTAGTTAAAAATTAACCTTTCCGTCATCTATTTAAAAGGTTATTTAATTAACGTTTTCCCAGTCATTTCTTCCGGTTGTTCAATGTGTAATAAATCGAGAACTGTCGGAGCTAAATCAGCTAAAATACCGTCGTTGCGTAGCGTTATGTTTTCTTTTGTTACAATGACAGGTACTGGATTTGTCGTATGGGCCGTCATCGGTTCGCCATTTTCGTCGATAATTTCATCAGCATTACCGTGATCTGCTGTAATAATCGCTGTTCCACCTAATTCTAAAATTTTGTCGACAACTTTACCTAAACATTCATCGACAGCTTCAACTGCTTTAATTGTCGGCTCTAACATGCCAGAGTGACCAACCATATCTGGATTTGCAAAATTTAAAATAATAGCATGTAAATCATCACGCTCTAACTGTTCTAATAAAGCATCAGTAACTTCATAAGCACTCATTTCGGGCTTTAAGTCGTAAGTTGGTACTTTCGGAGAATCGATTAAAATTCGCGTTTCTCCTGGAAATTCTTCTTCCCTTCCTCCACTAACAAAGTATGTAACGTGCGGATATTTCTCTGTTTCGGCGATGCGAAGTTGATTATAACCAGCCTTAGCAATTACTTCACCGAGAGTGTTTTTTAAGTCGACCGTTTCAAAAACAACCGGTCCCGGAATTTCATCGCTATACGGTACCATTTGTACAAAATAGATGTCGTCTAACTTTTTCTCACCACGGGAAAAGTCGCTAAAGTCTTCTAATAAATAACTTTTCGATAATTGAATCGCTCGGTCTGGGCGGAAGTTAAAAAAGACGATTGCATCTCCGTTTTCTATAGTGGCAATAGGGTTTTTTTCATCTTTTTCAACAATAACTGTTGGTAAAACGAACTCATCATATACTTCTTCCTTATATGATTGTTCTACCGCTTCTTTGGCGGAGAGAGCAGTTTTTCCTTCACCGTACGTAAGGGCGTCGTAAGCTAGTTTAACACGTTCCCAACGTTCATCACGGTCCATCGCGTAATAGCGCCCCATAACAGTCGCAATTTTCCCGACTCCTAATTGCTTCATTTTCTCTTCAGTCGCCTCGATATAAGGGAGTGCCGTTTGCGGTCCGACATCTCGACCATCTAAAAAAGCATGGACGTAAACGTCATCGATTTCGTGTTCTGCTGCCATTTCTAAAAGGGCAAATAAGTGATCGATATGACTGTGAACTCCCCCATCAGATAATAGGCCGAAAAGATGTAAAGCCCCACCGTTACGTTTTGCACGTTCAATCGCTTCAAGTAATACGTTTTTGTCAAAAAAGGAACGGTCTTCAATCGCCTTATTTATTCTTGTCAAACTTTGATAAACGATACGTCCTGCACCAATATTTAAATGGCCTACCTCTGAATTTCCCATTTGTCCTTCCGGAAGTCCGACCGATTCACCACTTACATGAAGTGTACTATGAGGGTATGTATTCCAATAACGGTCGAAATTCGGCTTATTTGCCTGAGCTATTGCATTTCCTTCCGTTTCTTCCCGTAAGGCAAACCCGTCTAGTATAATTAAGGCTACTAATTTTTTCATTTTTTCTCATTACCCGCTTCTACTAATTTCATAAAGGATTCAGCTTCTAAACTAGCACCACCGACTAAAGCTCCGTCGATATCAGAAGTTGCAAGTAATTCAGCAATATTATCTGGATTTACACTACCACCATACTGAATTGTTACTTTGTTAGCTACTTCTTCAGACGTTAATGATTTAATCACTTCACGAATATGCTTACAGACTTCATTTGCATCTTCGCTTGAAGCCGTCTTTCCTGTACCTATTGCCCATATAGGTTCATACGCGATAATCGTCCTGGCGATCTGGGTTTCTTTTACCCCACGCAATGCTTCTTTTACTTGTTTTTCAATAAATGATAAAGTTTCGTTTGCTTCTCGCTGTTCAAGCGATTCCCCGACACAAACGATTGGTGTTAATTCCTGAGCATGGGCGGCATGTACTTTTTTATTTACTGTTTCGTCAGTTTCATTAAAATATTGACGTCGTTCAGAATGACCGATAATAACGTAAGTAACGCCGATATCTTTAAGCATTACCGGACTTACCTCTCCAGTGAATGCACCACTTTCTTCAAAGTGCATCGTCTGGGCACCACAAGCTACCGGAATCGATTTACTCCTTTCAACTACCGTTTCTAAATAGGGAAATGGACTACAAATTACCGCTTCGACTCCTTCCTTTGTCGTTAAAGAGTCAAGCCCTTTGAAAAATGCCTCAACTTCTTCCTTCGTCTTATGCATCTTCCAGTTACCAGCAATGACTATCTTACGCACGTAATCACTCCTCATCTTTATCGTCTAAGACCCCAATACCGGGTAATATTTTACCTTCCATAAACTCTAATGACGCACCGCCACCGGTTGAAACGTGGTCCATTTTATCTGCTAAACTGAATAATTCAACGGCTGCTGCCGAGTCTCCTCCACCTATAATCGTATACCCTTTCGTATCGACTAAGGCTTGGGCGACCGCCCTTGTTCCTTTACTAAACGGCTTCATTTCAAAGACACCCATCGGGCCGTTCCAGACGACAAGTTTTGAGTCCAAAATTACATCACGATAGGTCGCTGATGTTTCCGGTCCGATATCTAAACACATCCAACCCGGCTCAATTCCATCGGCTTTTACTGTTTTTACTTGAGCATCCTCTTTAAATTGATCTGCGATGACCGCATCTGTTTGAATATAGAAGTTGACTCCTTTATCCTTCGCTTTTTCCATAAATCCTTTTGCTAAGTCAATTTTATCTTCTTCTAACAAAGAATTACCGATCTCATAGCCTAAAGCTTTTAAAAATGTCGTTGCTAATCCGCCACCGATTAAAATATTGTCAACTATGTCGAGTAAATTGTCGATTACTTTAATTTTGTCTTTTACTTTTGAACCACCAATAATCGCTGTAAATGGGCGCTCCGGATTATCTAAAGCTTTATGTAAAATATCGATTTCTTTTTCTAATAAAAATCCTGCAACCCCCGGCAAGTATTCACCAACTCCAGCAGTAGATGCATGGGCTCTATGGGCTGTACCGAACGCATCGTTTACATAAATGTCTGCCATATTTGCAAAGGCTTTAGCAAGATTAGGATCGTTCTTTTCTTCTCCTGGTTCAAAGCGAACATTTTCTAATAGTAATATCTCGCCTTCTTCTAAAGTTGCGATTGCTTCGTCTACCTCAGGTCCATAAACGGAGTTGACCTTTTTTACTTTCTGACCGATTAATTCACCTAACTTTTCAGCTACTGGATCGAGGCGCAATTCCTCAACGACTTCTCCCTTCGGACGGCCAAGATGACTCGCTAAAATAATTTTTGCACCTTGTTCTACTAAATAACGAATTGTCGGAAGCACAGCAACGATACGTTTATCGTTCGTTACCTTCCCATCCTCCATTGGTACGTTAAAATCTACACGGCAAAACACCTTCTTGCCGGAAAAAGATACATCCATTAATGTCTTTTTATTCATTATAAAAACTTCCCCTTCATCCTACTTTAAGTAAAATTTATGATTTTATTATACGCTATTCATTGAATTTTTACATATTATAAACATATATGTTATACTATTTTCCCCTTAAAAACTCAACTAATATTTGAACAAATCGTCATTTCAAAATAAGTTGTCGATACGCTCTATGCTCAATCGTTCACAAAAAAGGCATAAAAAACGGGGCATGCTCAATGAAACCATCAACCGAGAGGATGGGAAGAACATGCCGATTGAACTAATGTTTCTATTTTATCATATGTTAGCGCTTCACCGTACAATTCTTCGTCCTTTACTTTTAAGACAGGAATTTGTAACTGGTATTTTTCTAATAGAGTGTCACTTGTATAAATATCAACTATTTCTAGTTGTACATCGTATTGATCGATTACTAACTCGACTAAATCAAGAGCCTCATCGCATAACAGACAGTCTTGCTTGGTAAAAAACTGAATTTTCGACAACCTTTGTCACCTACTATTGGTTAATGCGTTACATTATTTAAATAGTACCCGTTTCTTTTATAACAAATTCAAGGGCTAAATTCAACGGAAAGTATCATAATTATGAATGAAATGACAAATTAACTTTGTTGGTTAATAAGACGAGCTTTTAATACGTGGACAAAATGATAAATAATTCGTGCAGTAAGACCCCAAATAATCCGTCCATCGTATTCGTAAAAGAGCTCATCCATTTGACGTGGACTCCAATTATAATTTTTCCCACCATTAATTAAATGAAACGGAAAGCCTTCCTCAGGTACTACCTCGAAAGAAATTTTATATTTTTTCGGTTCTTCTTCTAAAAAGTAACGTAACGGTACGGTGAAAACTTCAGCCACTTCTTGTTCATTTAAAGATAAAGCTTCTAAGCTCGTAATTTCTCCAACGAAAGGATAAATTATTCCACCAAAGTCACCAAAGCTTGTCACAATATAATCGAGCGGAATAATTTGTTTTATATACATCTTGTCGATACCAATTTCTTCTTCGGTTTCACGTAACGCACTGTGTAGAACCGTTCGATCTTCGCGGTCTACTCGACCCCCCGGAAAACATACGTCCCCTGGCTGACGGCGCATTTGTAACGAACGTACTTCAAAAAGTAAATGAGGTTCGCCTTTTTCTGTTACAATCGGTAAAAGCAATGAAAACTTTTGTAACTGATCGTAACCTAAAATGTTAGGTTCGTAGTTTTCAAGCGCCTGAAACACGTCCTCCGTATTCATTCAATATCAACTCCATTTTCCTTCTAATTCCTATTATACAAACGTCTATGAATATAAAACAATCTTTACGACATTTTTAATCATATAATTGTTGACTTTTTTAAAATTTGTGTAACAATTGGTTTAGTTTAAGTTTCTTTAAATTAGTCCTGTGAGGCTAACAAGGAGCAGAAAAATGTAGGATAACTATACCCTTTTTGCGCACCTTGTTACCTCAAGGTGCGCTTATTTTTTTATAAGGAGATGGAATAATGGCTACCCAAAGAGAAATTCAAGTACACGAACGACCACCTTTACAACAAAGTATCCCGCTCGGCTTACAACATTTATTTGCAATGTTCGGATCGACCGTTCTCGTACCAATTTTGTTCGGGGTAAACCCTGCGACGATTTTACTTATGAATGGAATCGGTACAATCCTTTATTTATTTATTACAAAAGGACAAATTCCTGCATATCTCGGTTCGAGCTTTGCTTTTATATCCCCGGTAATTGTTGTATTAGGGAAATATCAAGGAGATGAAGGTTATAGCTATGCCCTCGGTGGTTTTTTACTCGTCGGTATCGTCTTAACAATCGTCGGATTAATTGTCCGCTTCGCTGGTACAAGATGGATTGATGTGCTCTTTCCGCCAGCTGCAATGGGAGCAATCGTCGCTGTAATCGGTTTGGAACTCGTACCAGTCGCTGCAGAAATGGCTGGTTGGATTCCGCCAGAAGATGCAGGAGCAGATTGGGCGATGGATCCAAAAGCTGCTACCGTCGCACTACTTACTTTATTAGTTACGATTATTTTTTGGGTGACACTTCGAGGTTTCTTGAAAATTATTCCGATACTATTAGGGATTATTTCTGGTTACATTATCGCTTGGCTCTTTGGATTGTTAAGTTTTGAAGCTGTTGAAAATGCATCGTGGATTACAATTCCAGAATTTTACACAATGAAGTTCGACCTTTCAGCTATGCTTATTATTTTACCGGCTGCCCTTGTCTTAATTCCCGAACACATCGGGCACTTATTTGTCACAAGTAATATTGTCGGTAAAGACTTAATGAAAGAACCAGGACTTGACCGCTCCTTTATCGGTAACGGGGTATCGACGATCTTATCGAGCTTTTTCGGCTCGACACCGAACACAACCTACGGAGAAAATATCGGTGTTCTCGCTATTACTCGGGTTTACTCTACCTGGGTGCTAGGGATTGCTGCAATAATGGCGATTCTACTTTCGTTCTTTGGAAAATTAGCAGCGATGATCCAGTCGATTCCAACCCCTGTGATGGGTGGAATTTCATTACTATTGTTCGGTATTATCGCAGCGAGCGGTATCCGAATGCTCGTTGAAGCGAAAATCGACTACTCAAAATCACAAAATTTAATTTTAACTTGTGTAGTTCTCGTAATCGGTATTAGCGGTGCATCGATTCAACTCGGTGATGTATCATTAACAGGTATGGGATTAGCAACAATCGTAGCAATTATATTATCTGGTTTCTTCAAAATCTTAGAAATTCTTAATCTATCAAATGAGTAAGTAAAATAACTCCTAAGGAACAATATGTTTTCTTAGGAGTTTTTTCATTCAGTGTTTATATTTTTTCCTTCTAAACTAGCTTTACAATATCCTATTTTATACAGTACAATACGTTTCAGATTATTTTTTTGATAGAAATATAACGTCTACATTACCTTAAGCAAGTATTATTAACTTTATGCGAAAATTTGTTACATTTCACAATTATGTTAATTTGAAATGCTAGTTCTAACTTCTATTTGTTGCATAAATAAGGAGGTTACTTAAAATGAAAGCGGTTGACCGATACATATATGCAGTAACAATCCAGCTACCAAAAAATGAACGACTCGATGTTGAGCATGAATTACGAGCAGTTATTAATGAAAAATTAGAATCTTACGAAGATGATGTAGATAAAAGTGAAGCAGTAGAGGAAGTTTTACTAGAATTAGGTCATCCTCACCTTATTGCGAAACGTTTTCGTAAAGAAGAGCGTTCTTTTTTATCGGGTATACTATACGATTACTATCGTCTTATCCTTTATACTGTTTTACTTACAATCACAACGACCATGGTGGCAATATTTATTATTGAAACAATTTTGTATCCAGACCAAATAATTGTTCAAACTTTACAATTCGCTAGTTTGCTTTTTATTTTCGTTCTTCCTTTCGCCTTTGCATGGATTACGATATTTTTTGCTTTCTGTCAGTGGATCAAACATAGAAGAAAAAGAAGAATCGAAAAGAAAGACGCATGGAGTTTAGAATCTTTAGCTCCCGTCCCGCCCATGAAGAAACGACCAAAGCAGTGGACAATCATTACCGCTATCGTGATTTATGTGACAGCGATTGTCTTACTCACTTACGGAAAGAATTATTTCGGTGTTTGGATATTTGAAGGAAATCAATATGTCGGAACCCTTTCCTTTATGAATGAAACATTTTATCATTCGACAGTATTTTTTATTATATTATTTTTTATTTTAAATATTATTAAAGAAATTAGTAAGCTTATCGCTGAACGATGGACGAACGTATTAATCGGTATTGTCACCCTCATCAATAGTGCGTCGATTGCAATCCTTTTTTATTTCAGAGATCATTTGTGGAACATTCGGTTTATCAGCAGCTTAGCCGAATACGGGGTCGTTGTTCGAGGGTCGACGAAGTATAAAACGATCGTCCTTTTATGGGATCAGATTACTTTTTGGCTTATTACATTAACGATGCTTGGATTATTAATGGGTATTCTAACCGCTTTTACGAAAGGCTCTACTAGTTCTGATGATTTGTAAGCTTTTATAATGTAACTGACTTTTTTAGAACATTTTCTGGATAGGTGCTTTTGCGCAACTCGTTTTATAATTTGTCTAAATAAATCGAGACCTTTTAAAACAAATAACAAAAACAATAAAACGACATAAAATTTATCCTGGTAATTTGATTCCCTTTTTCACTTTATTACTTTATAATGTTATAAAAAGAATTAACGGAGGCAATTTGATTAGTTAAGCTTCAATAAAGGAGTGACTAGGTTGAGTCAAAAAGAAGGATATTTCGGGGAATTTGGTGGTAGTTTTGTTCCGGAAGATTTAAAGTTAGTATTAGACCGGTTAGCTGATGCTTTCTATACATATAAAGATGACCCCGAATTTATTGAAGAGTTTACATATTACGTAAAAGAATATGTCGGTCGAGATAACCCGCTAACCTACGCAAAAAACTTAACGAAAAAATTAGGTGGGGCAAAAATTTATTTAAAACGTGAAGACCTAAACCACACCGGTGCCCATAAAATTAACAATACGATTGGACAAATTTTGCTCGCTAAACGTATGGGAGCTAAGCGAATCATTGCTGAGACCGGAGCTGGACAGCACGGCGTAGCTACAGCAACTGCTGCTGCGATGTTTAATATTCCATGTACGATTTATATGGGCAAACACGATATGGAACGTCAAGCATTAAACGTCTTCCGAATGGAACTTCTTGGGGCTAAAGTAGTTCCTGTCGAACGAGGACAAGCTCGTTTAAAAGAAGCCGTAGACGTCGCTTTAGAAGACTTAGTCGAAAATTACCAAAATACATTTTATTTACTCGGTTCTGCGGTAGGACCTCATCCATTTCCATCGATGGTAAAGCATTTCCAATCGATTATTAGCGAAGAATCGAAACAACAAATTTTAGAAAAGGAAGGGAGATTACCGACTGCAGTCGTTGCCTGTATCGGCGGTGGAAGTAACGCAATCGGTGCTTTTGCCCACTTTTTAGATGAAGACGTCCGTCTAATAGGTGTAGAGCCAACAGAAGCTGCTTCGATTAACGATGGGGTTCCAGCAGTTTTACATGGTTTTAAATGTTTAACATTACTCGATGATGAAGGAGAACCTGCACCAACTGATTCGATTGCAGCAGGCTTAGACTATCCTGGAATTGGACCGGAACATAGTCATTTAAAAACAACAGGAAGAGCGGAATATTATAAAGTATCGGGCAAAGAAGCTTTAGAAGCCTTTCAAGAGTTGTCACGTATAGAAGGAATTATTCCAGCCCTTGAAAGTTCCCATGCAATTGCCTACACGATGAAATTAGCAAGAAAACTCAATCAAGACGACATTATTATCGTTAACTTATCCGGACGTGGTGATAAAGATGTTGATCAAGTATTCCATATGTTAAATAAATAAATTGTTAGAGGGGAGAATAACCCCTCTTTCTTTGTAAATATCACAAAATTTCGACACTGTATTATAACAAATTCTTTGTAAATTCCCTTAAAGATACCATATAATAGATTTATCATATTATGTAAAGGGGTTTTTCATCATGGACGCTGTTATAGAACAATTTAGAGAAATTCCAACAACTGCAATTTCTGACGTATTAAAAGGAATGAACAACATTAACCCAAGGGTAAAACCATTAAAAGATGAGTATCGAATTGCGGGACGAGCCTTTACCGTAAAAACTGCTGTCGGTGATAACTTAGCAGTTTTGCGAGCAATTAAAGAAGCTAAAGAAGGAGATGTAATCGTCGTCGATGCCAAAGGTGATACCTATCGAGCAATTGCGGGAGATTTTGTCGTTGGTATGATGCAAACGATGGGTTTTGAAGGTCTAGTCGTCGATGGCGTCATCCGCGATATCGTCGACATTAAAAAGTTAAATTTCCCGGTATTTTCTAAAGGGACAACCGTCTCTTCTGGTGGAAAAAATGGCCCAGGCGAAACGAATGTGTCAATCTCCTGTGGTGGCGCACCTGTGAATCCAGGTGATATTATCGTCGGTGATGTCGATGGTGTCGTCGTTGTACCGCAAGATTGCGCAGAAGAAGTGTTAGAAAAAGCGAAGGAAAAACTTGCATCAGACGAGGAGCGCGAAGCAAAAGTCGGCGGAAATAAAGAAGAAATTATTAAATATGTTGAAATGATGATCGAGAAAAGTAAATAAAAATCAAGAAATGTAAGCGGATAAAATTTTGACGTTAGTATATCTTATCAATAAAGGATAAGTCTACTAACGTCATTTAATTTTAAGTAAAATTCCGTATAACTCCGTTTGTATCAATCGTTTTCTATTATATAGTGAAATTTTCTTACTATCCTATGAAAAAAAGTATGAACTTTTTTCACAATGTGTACAATATTAACGAAAAATATAGTAAAACTTACGTCGTTTTTCTTTACAAGTTATTACGTATCACACATAATTCTAAATAGAAAGTTTCTCTTACATAAAAGTAAGGACCGATAAGAGAGGAGGACGTTTCATGATTAAGAAGGAATTTGTAATTACTTCTGAAGTCGGCTTACACGCACGTCCAGCTACATTGCTCGTCCAAGAAGCAAGCCGTTATTCTTCTGAAGTCGAATTAGAATATGAAAATAAAAAAGTTAACGTTAAATCGATCATGGGTGTCATGTCTCTTGGGATTCCCCAAGGAGGCAAGTTCGATTTAATTATTGAAGGTAATGATGAAGTCGAAGCATTTCAAGGAATCGAAGCATTGTTGCAAAAAGAAGCAATTGCCGAACCTTCCGATGAATCATAAAAATAAAAGGGAGCGTATACGTTACACTCCCTTTTTTGTTATCTTCTCACATTCTTTGGATATCCACGCACAAAAATATATCCTCATTATAGTCACAAGGCAAACTTTTTTAAAACCCGATCCTTTTGAGCTCTAAGAAAAATTTACGAATACGTTCGCTTATCAACACAATAATAATCGACCGCTTCCCAATCGATATCATAGCCAATTCCCGGCCTATCGGATAAACGAATCGTACCATCAACAACCTCTACCTCTGGAATGATAATATCCCGCTCCCAATAGTGACTTGACGCCCCGATATCTCCTGGAAAAGTAAACTGTTGTAACGTCGCAAGGGCAATATTTTGCGCTCGACCTACTCCACCATCTAACATTCCCCCGACCCATACTTTAAGATCATTGGCAGCACAATAGTCGTGCATTTGTTTTGCAACGGATAAGCCACCAACGCGACCTTGTTTTATATTTATAACTCGACAACTACCAAGGGCAACTGCTAACTTAACATCTGTATACGAATGGATACTTTCATCTAAACAAATCGGTGTTTCAATTTCCCTTTGGACAATTGCGTGATCGAATATATCATCTTCCGCTAATGGTTGCTCAATCATTAATAAACCGAGCTCATCGAACCGTCGTAAATGATCAAGATCCTTTAACGTATAAGCCGAGTTTGCATCGACCATCAATGGCACATCTGGAAAATGGCGTCTAATTTCCTTTAAAACTGTTATATCCTGATCACGATTTACTTTTATTTTCACTCGTTTATATCCTTTTTGAACGTAGGTATCAATTTTTTGCAATAAATCTGTAATCTTTTCCTCCATACCTAAACTTATACCGACTTCAACCTTATTACGAACACCACCTAACAATTGGTAAAGAGGCCTTCCTTTTCGCTTTGCATAAAGGTCCCATACCGCTCCTTCTAAGGCTGCCTTTGCCATATGATTTCTTTTTACCGTTTGAAATAATACCGATACTTTATCGGGGTGGGTAATTGTTTGACCAAGTAATTGGGGAATTAAAAATTGCTCCATCATATGAAATACAGTCTCTGTCGTCTCTTCTGTATACCAAGGGATTGCAAACTGTACTGACTCCCCATAACCTGTCTTTCCGGATTCATCTTTTACCTCGATTAAGAAAAAATCCTTATGACGTACCGTTCCAAAACTTGTCGTAAACGGATTGTTCAAAGTCATATGTAGACGATACAATACCACTTCTTTAATCTTCATTCTTTATTCCGTCCTTTCCTCCTTTAATCTTAGCACACACTTTATTCTTTTATAAAAAAAGTGGGCTTAGCTACAATCGCTCGCCCATTTCAACTACTATTCGTTCATATTTTACGCAAAAAATATCACAGCAAAAATCGTCGATATGAAAAGGCCTAAAACTACCGGGATAAAACTTTTCCGTACTAGCTCTAATAAAGGTACTTTAGCAAATCCGGCAACCGCAACTAATGACGACCACGCAACTAAGGTGCCACCCCCAACCCAAATAGCGCCCATCTGCCCAATTGCCGCCAACGTAGTCGGATCGATTCCCATCGTCGAACCAAGCGGACCAGCTAACGCTCCCGTTAACGGTAAACCGGAAAATCCTGAACCATCCAAGCCAGTAATCATCCCCACTAGTAAGATTCCAAAGGCTGCTAAGACTCCTTGAGCAGGAATAAATTGTTCACCAGCTAAAATTAAGTCGAACAAAAAAGCCGGCGATTCGTCCACACCTAAAATTTGTACTGCTGTTTCGTCATTTCCTAAAAAGAAAAAACCAGCAATCGGAAGCACGATCCCCATCGCTTTAAAAGCAAAAACAAGCCCTTCAATTATATGGTTGCTTACACGTTCTAAAGAACCTTGCAAACTTTGAGAAAAAGTCGCAACTATTAATAAAAGTAATGCAAGCCCTCCGATTAAGGCTGCACCAGCTCCCCCTTCCATTTCTGCCGTACCGAAAACCTTTGAATAAACCATATAAAAAATGACCCCTAAAAACGCTACTGGTACAACAATGGCAAAGACAGTGCTTTTTCTTCCTTTACGAATTGTTTCTCTTAAGTCACTGGTTTGTTCTTTGTCTACTTCTTTTTCAGCAGTTTCTTCCTCTAACTGTGACATACCGGAATCGTCATCTACTGTATCAGCCTTTTCCCAAGCTCTTAACAGACGTACATCGGGTTTTGTAATTTGTTTACGTAAGAAAAAGTACGCTAAACTAATCGCAACGGCACCCGTTACAATGGATAAAATAAGTGCCCGATCACTTACAATTGCTACATCTAAATTCGCTGCACTTGCGCTCAATGTAGGTGCAATTTGAATCATATAGTCTGAGGAAAGTGCCATCCCCTGACCCGCTAGTGAAACAGCAATACCCGCTCCTATCGGCGGTAACCCAGCACGAATCGCCACCGGAATTAAAATTGCACCAACTAACGGAACTGCGGGAGTCGGCCAAAAGAAAAGCGAAATAACATACGTAACCAGAATTAATATAAAATAAGATACGTGACCATTTACCATCACTTTTCGAAAAGGGGTAATCATTTTTTCATCTGCACCAAGATCTCGTAACGACCGAAGTAGCGCAGTCATCACCGCTATAATTAAAAATATATCGAATAACGAACTCGCAGCGACTAAACTCGCTCGAAACGTCGATTGTAACGCATCGCTAATAGAAGATGAAAAAAGAAAGGACACGAGAAATGTTGACACAATCGCAGGAATCACGACATTACGTCTAAGGAGCATCGTCGCAATGATTAACAGCGTTCCTATTAAATAAAACCAATGCGCTAAAGTTAACGTCATTTAGTACACTCCAATCTTTTTAGTGTACTATAACGTATGAAAGTAGGAAGTTGACCGTGTATCGTTCGACTAGTTTCCCATAAATCCATTACAATAGATAAGGAATAAAAAAGGGTATTTTCTATTTTTTCCGAAGTTAGTTAAATAATAAGCTTTTTTATAAGAAAGGATGAAATAAATGACACAACTAAAACGGGAAGATGTACCAAAAGAACAGACATGGGATCTCACTAATCTTTTTCCTACTCGAGAAAACTGGGAAAAAACGATGAAATCTCTTAATGAAGAAGTAAAGGCTGTCACAGACTATAAAGGACGTTTAGCTGAATCAGCAACAATGTTATACGAGGCTCTTTGCGCTTATGAGACCTTGTACGAAAAACTTGTGAAAGTAAGAACGTACGCCTTTTTACGAACGAGTGTCGACGGAGGCAATGCGGAATATCAAAGCGATTTAGCAAAAGCTACTGCCATCCTAGCTAAAGTGGGTGGGGAGATTGCCTTTTTTGAGCCAGAATTACTAACAATTCCCGAATCGACAATCAACGAATTTATCGAAGCACACGAACCATTACGTAATTATAAAAAAATGTTAGACGATTTAATCGACAAAAAAGATCATACATTATCGACGAAGGTCGAACAAGTTCTCGCACAATTAAGTGAAGCTCTCTACGCACCACATATGATTTACGAACGAAGTAAACAAGCGGATATGAAGTTTCCTTCCTTTTTAGATGACAATGGAAAGGAACTCCCACTTTCAGAAGCATTATACGAGGACCGTTATGAAATTTCACCAAATACAACAATCCGTCGCAATTCGTATACGAATTATGTGAATACCTTAGAAAAATATAAAAACACAATCGCTGCTGTCTATGCAACAGAGGTAACAAAGCAAGTTCAATTAGCCAAAATTCGTAACTATAATTCTGTCACGGAAATGTTACTCCATCCCCATGATGTAACCGTCGAAATGTACGAAAATCAATTAAACGTCATTCAAAAAGAATTAGCGCCACATATGAGACGACTCGCAACACTGAAAAAGGAAACACTCCAATTAGACCAGATGACATACGCTGATTTAAAGGCACCCCTCGACCCTGATTTTGAACCTGAAATAACTTTTTCAAAGGCGAAGGAAATGATTTTAGAAGCTTTACAAGTGCTCGGACCCGAATATATTGAGATTATGGAAGCAGCTTTTAACGAACGATGGATTGATTACTCTAATAATATTGGAAAGCAATCAGGGGCTTTTTGTTCTAGTCCCTACGGAAGCAATTCCTTTATTTTACTTACATGGACCGATATGATGCGTGGAACCTTTACGCTAGCCCACGAACTTGGACATGCGGGTCATTTTCAATTAGCTAATCGTAACCAAACAATTTTAAATACGAACGTCTCAACTTATTTCGTCGAAGCACCTTCTACATTAAATGAGTTACTCCTTGCTGAGCATATGCTAAAACAGAGTAATAACGATCGAATGCGGGCCTTTGTCATCAACAACTTACTCGATACGTACTACCATAATTTTGTCACTCATATGTTAGAAGCAGAATTCCAATATCGAATCTATAAATTAGCAGAAGAGGGTATCCCATTAACCACAGACCTTTTAACGAAGCAAAAATATGAAGCAATCACTAACTTCTGGGGAGACGATGTAGATGTTCCTGAATCCGCTGGCTTGATTTGGATGCGTCAACCCCACTATTACATGGGCTTATATCCTTATACCTACTCAGCTGGCCTTACGATTTCAACAGCCGTAAATGAAAGAATTAAAGAAGAAGGGGAATCTGTCGTTGAAAAGTGGCTTGACGTACTAAAAGCCGGCAGCACATTAAAACCTGTAGACTTAGCGAAAAACGTCGGCGTCGATATGACGAAAAAGGAAACAATCCAAAAGGCCGTCGACTATGTCGGTTCTCTTATTAGCGAATTAGAACGAATTTATAAATAAGCTTGTTCTATCTCAGTCAAAACACATAAATAAATATTTTTTAAAAGTGAAGTTCACTGACAATAAATAACTCTTACTTTAATAACGTCAAATTAAACGAACTTCACTTTTCATATCTTTTTATCAAATTCACAAGTAGAAAAGTCCAACAGGAAGGAGTGAGCTAAATACTTTACTACACGAGACAAAGTGATTGGAAATGTACTTGCTTTCATTAAAAAACGTTTGCGAACTTCAATCAACTCGCCATAAAGGAAGAATTGATTTTTCGTTCACAAACGTTTTCAGTTATTATAATAGAATTAATTTTTCATGCGAGGATCGAGCGCATCGCGTAAACCATCACCGATTAAATTAAAGCCAAGTACGACTAACATAATAGAAAGTCCCGGTGCCAATAAGGTCCACGGTGCAAGTTGGATAAAGTCTCGAGCTTCTGCAAGCATTTTACCCCATTCTGGTAATGGTGCTTGAGCTCCTAAGCCTAAGAAACCTAAAGCTGCTGCCTCTAATACCGCTGTACCAAAACCTAATGTCGCCTGTACAATAATCGGTGCTAAACTATTCGGCAATATATGATGGAATATAATTCGTGTATGTCGCATCCCTTGTGCTCTAGCCGCCATAATATATTCTTCTTCTCGCAAACTAATGACTCGAGAACGAACGAGTCTACCGAAAATTGGTACGTTTACAATCGCAATTGCAATTAATGCATTTCGTAAAGATGCACCTAAAATAGCAACAATTGCAATCGCAAGTAAAATACTAGGGAATGCCAACATAATATCAAAGATTCTTGAAATTAGCATATCGACCCAACGACCGAAATAACCGGCGATAATTCCTAAGATCGTTCCAAATATTAGCGCACCTGTTACGGCAAAAAATCCGACTTGTAAGGATAATCTAGCACCATAAACAATTCGGGAAAAAATATCACGACCGACATCATCGGTTCCAAACCAATGTTCTGCCGATGGTGGTAGGAGTCGATCTGTTAACACTTGTTCTTCATAGCCATAAGACGTAAGTAAAGGGGCAAAAATACCGAGCAAAATAAAAAATATAATAATGAACAATCCTACTAAAGCAAAGCGATTCTTACTTAACTGTTTTAAAGTATCTCTAAAGGGAGAATACGTTTTTTGTATTTCTTCATTTTGTAGTTGCTGTTCATGTTTTAGTTCATTTTGTTCCTGTTTCATCTTGAACCCCCCCTTAATACTTAATTCTCGGATCGATATATGAATAGAGAATATCGACGATTAAATTAATTATAACGAATAAAAATGCAACGATTAATATACCAGATTGAATGACTGGATAATCACGGTAACTAATCGCATCGAATATATATCGACCAATTCCCGGCCAACTGAAAATGGTTTCTGTCAAAATAGCTCCCCCTAAAAGGACACCAGTTTGTAAACCGATTACTGTTAATACAGGAATTAAGGCATTTTTTAACGCGTGTTTATAAATAACAACAAATTGGTTTGAACCCTTAGCACGTACTGTTCGGATATAATCAGACTTCATTACTTCTAACATACTAGAACGAGTCATTCGTGCGATAATTGCCATCGGGATTGTGCCAAGAGCAATACTTGGTAATACTAAATGCTTTAAGGTCGTAATTAAATGCTTAAAATCCCAGTGAAGTATAGAATCAATCACGTAAAAATATGTAATAGGTTCAATCGGTGATCGATTATCTTGTCTCCCATGGGCTGGAAACCATCCTAGTTCTTGGGCGAATATCCACTGTTCCATTAAAGCTAACCAGAAGACCGGCATAGATACCCCAATAAGAGCTATAATCATCGCTAAAAAATCAAACCAAGAATTTTGCTTCCAAGCGCTAACGATTCCGGCATTCACACCAACGATTACTGCGAACAAAATAGCAAAAAAGGTAAGTTCAAAAGTCGCTGCAATATAAGGCCAAATTTCTGTCGCAATGGGAGCCTTCGTTCGTAAAGAAACGCCTAAATCACCCTTAAGTAAATCTCCCATATAAATTAAATATTGCTTTACATAAGGTTCATTCAATCCTAAGCTTTGCTCGAGCTCCTCAATAGCCGACTGAGTTGCTGCTTCGCCAAGAATTACTTGAGCTGGATTTCCTGGGATTAAATGAACGATAGAGAAGGTTACAATTGTCATTCCAATTAGTACGGGAATTAACATGAGTAATCGGCGCATTATATATGAAACCATTTTTTCACCCCATTCCTACACTTAATGATAAATATACGCTAGCAAGAATAAAAGAGTAGTAGTAAGTTACTACTACCCTTCTATAACTCTCGCAAATACAATTATTCGATATCGACTTCACGTAATGATTCACTTGTTGACGGATGCGGAATATAATTCTTTACTTTAGATGAAATTGCCATCACTGGACGTGAATGTACAAGTGGAATCATCGGTGCATCATCAGAAATAATTGCTTGAGCTTCCTTGTACAATTCTGCTCGTTTATCCTGATCAATTTCACGCTTTGCAGCATCGAGAAGTTCGTCAACTTTGTCATTCTGATAAAATTCACGGTTACTATCTCCCACATTATCACCATGGAGTAAACTACTTAAGAAATAATCCGGGTCACCGTTTGTTCCTGACCAACCGAGCATATACATTTCGTGTTCACCACTTTGAGTTTTCTCTAAATATGGTGCCCACTCCTCACGAACGATGTTTACGGTAACACCGATTTCCGCGAGGTTGTTCTGGATGATTTCAGCAACCGTCTCTGGATCTGGCATATACGGTCTTGCAACCGGCATCGTCCAAAGATCGATTTCTAAACCATCTTCATAACCTGCTTCAGCGAGTAGCTCCTTCGCTTTATCTATATCATATGGATAGCCCTCAACCTCATCGTTATACCCTAAATAGTTAGGTGGTAATGGGTTAACTGCTGGCGTTCCATATCCCGCATACAATGCATCAACAATTGCTTCGCGATCAATTGCATGACTGATTGCTTGACGCAACTTTTTATTGTCTAGTGGTGCTTTTTGTACATTGAAGCCGACATAACCGAAGTTATTTTCATCTCGGGCTAGTAACTCCAAGTCTGGATCATCTTCAACACCTGCAGCATCGTCAGGATTCAATCCATCCATAATATCGATATCACCCGAACGCAAGGCAATTAATCGAGCTGCATTATCTGGAATTACTTCAAAAATAACTTTATCTAATTTTGGTAAACCTTCTATTCGATAGTCTTCAAATTTCTCTAACACAATCGAATCATCTTTTGTCCAGCTAACAAACTTAAACGGACCAGTTCCCACTGGATTTTCATTAATTTGTGGACCATATTCTTCAAGTGCTGCTGGAGATGTAATTGGGAAATATGTCATTGCCATATTTTGTAGGAAAAATCCCAATGGTTGATTTAAAATAAACTCAACCGTATGATCATCGACAACCTTGACCTCATCGATTACGTGGCCTTCATCACCTTTATGTCCACCAAACATCGTAGCATACATAAAGTACGTATATCCATCATCTTTGAAGGCGTACTCATGATTCGGATCAGCGAAGCGATCGAAGTTGATTTTTACTGCTTCTGCGTTAAATTCCGTACCATCGTGGAAAGTGACACCTTCCTCTAAATAAAAGGTATATTTCAATCCATCATCAGAGACTTCCCAATCGTGTGCTAAACCTGGTTTAAGTTCAAACGTTTCGAGATCAAATTCTAAAAGAGTCTCTAAAACTTGATGTGTTACACGAGAGGATTCTCCGTCAGATGTACTTCCTGGATCAAGACTTTCAGAGTCACCACCACGAGCGAAAATGAGAACCTTTTCCCCGTCTTCTGTTACTTCTCCTGATTCGCCTCCGCCAGCTGTGTCATCTCCACCACCACACGCGGCAAGGGCGACAACAAATAAGGATAAAAATAAACCTAATAATAACTTTCTAAAATTCATTCCTTTGCCTCCTATTTTTTTATTTATTTATAATCATTTCGTCACTTACCTTTTCATATAAATGACAAGCGACTAAATGATTATCGCTATTTTCTTGAAGGGTTGGTTTAACCTCTTTACAAATATCCATCGCTTCTTTGCACCGCGTATGGAAAGGACATCCCATCGGCGGATTAGATGGACTTGGTACGTCTCCCTTCAATATAATTCTTTCCCTTTTTACATCTGGGTCTGGTAAAGGAACTGCAGATAACAACGCCTTCGTGTAAGGGTGTTTTGGTTCCTCATATAAATCCTCTTTGTTAGCCATTTCAACGATGTTTCCTAAATACATTACAGCTACCCGGTCACTAATATGTTTAACAACACTTAAATCGTGGGCTATAAATATGTAAGTTAAGTCAAACTCGTCTCGCAATTCCTCCATTAAATTTAATATTTGCGATTGTACGGAAACATCAAGAGCTGAAACTGGCTCATCAGCAATGATTAATTTTGGATTGTTTGCTAAAGCTCTAGCGATTCCAATCCGTTGACGTTGACCACCACTAAACTGGTGGGGATAACGAGTTGCATGATAATCGTCTAATCCGACGACCTTCAACAGTTCTCGGACTCTCTTTTTTCGTTCCTTAGCATCTTTCATCCCATGAACGAGTAAAGGTTCTCCGATAATCTTTTCAACGGTATGGCGCGGATTTAGTGATGCGAAAGGATCTTGGAAAATAATTTGCATATCCTTTCTTAATTCCCGCATTTCTTTTTCACTTAATTTCGTAATGTCCTGACCTTCAAACTTAATCTCGCCTTCCGTTGGTTCGATAAGTCGTAAAATTGTTTTACCAGTAGTAGATTTACCGCAACCCGACTCTCCAACAATTCCTAAGATTTCTCCAGGATATACTTTGAAAGATAAACCATCCACTGCCTTAACTTCTCCGACCTTACGACCGAAGACACCACCTTGTATATCGAAATATTTTTTAAGACCTTTAACTTCCAATATTGGCTTTTGCATCGTTCATCGCATCCTCTTCTTTTTCATCGTGTAAAAAACAGCGGCTTTGTCGGCCATCTCCTATATCAAGTAATTCAGGATCTTCTATAAAGCAACGATCAAAGGCAAGCTCACACCTCGGTGCAAAACGACAACCGACTCTTCCCATTTTAGGTTGGGGTACATTACCTGGGATAGAGTATAGTTTCTCATCACGTCCATCTAATCGTGGTAATGAACGAATTAAACCTTTTGTATATGGGTGCTCTGGGTCTTTTAAAATTTCACGAACTGTTCCAGATTCAACAACTTGCCCCGCATACATTACAACGACCCGATTACACATTTCGGCAACTACACCTAAGTCATGAGTAATCAGCATAATTGCGGTATTATGTTGCTTATTTAAATCCCGCATAAGATCGAGTATTTGAGCTTGAATAGTAACATCTAAAGCTGTTGTCGGTTCATCGGCAATTAATAATTCAGGGTCATTAGCCATGGCCATCGCAATCATTACACGTTGCCTCATACCTCCGGATAGTTGATGGGGATATTCATCTACCACTTCATCCGCCCGAGGTAATCCTACTTGTTTTAATCGTTCGATTGCTATTTTTCTTGCTTCCCGTTTTGTCACGTTACGATGATTCCGAATACCTTCAATTAGTTGATCCCCAATCGTAAATAACGGATCTAACGAAGTCATCGGCTCTTGGAAAATCATAGCGATTTCATTTCCACGAATTTGTCGCATACGTCTTTCCGAAGCATGAACGAGATCTTCACCTTTAAAATTAATTTCTCCACTGACAATTTTACCCGGTGGATTAGGTATAAGTCGCATAACTGACAAGGACGTTACACTTTTTCCACTGCCGGATTCTCCAACAATGCCAAGAATTTCCCCTTTTTTCACCTCTAGGCTCACACCGTCTACTGCAGGTATTTCACCATCATCAGTAAAAAAATGAGTTCGTAAATTACTTATCTCCAAAACATTTTCCTTCATAACAATCGCCTCTATCGTCTAAAGAATCAATATCAAATTAAAATTCTGAATTTTAGTATGATTCAAATTTAGCATGACAAAAGTTTTTAATCAAGTTTAATAAGATTTAATTTTAATAGTTTACA
>CALGOZ010000107.1 GCA_937960785.1 uncultured Pseudogracilibacillus sp. | reverse complement strand
TCTTGTACTTTATCATTAATTTCTTCGACTTTGTTAGCAACTTCTTCCGCTTTTTTTGTTACTTCTTTCGTTGTCCCTTTCGTTTCTTCCGTCAGTTCTTTAGTTTTTTCCGTTACATTATCGACGACTTCTTTCGTCTTATCTGCAACTTCTTGGGCTACTTCTTTTGTCTTATCAGTAATTTCTTTTGCTTTATCCTTCGTTTTTTCAGTCATATCTTGCGCGATGTCTTTCGTCTTGTCGGTTACGTCCTTTGTAAACTGTGTTGTCGTATCGACGGCCTTCTTCGTCCAATCGGTGCTTTTGTCTTTTAGCTCAGCACCTACTTCTTTAGCTTTTTCCGTATATTCACCTGTTTTGACCTGTACTGTATCTTTCAAGTCATCTGCTTTATCTAGCGCACGCTTTGCACCTTTTCCTAAATCTTTACGCAAATCTTCGCCGGCTTTTGGAGCAAGAAGTAAAGCTGTTACTGCACCGACTACACTGCCAATTAACGTTCCAATTAAAAAACCTTTACCGTTACCCGACTTGTTACTCATTCATTAGCCCTCCTATTTATCGCGGTTTTTCCATAAGCTCATAATTGCTGAGCCCCACTTGACTGCTTCTTTCGCTTTACCTACTTCCTCATCATCGGTTAAATTTGAAGTTAACTTTTTGATCGATGTTGTTAAGTTGCTAAAAGAGTCACCAATATCTTCGACACCTTCAAAGACACTATTTAACTTACTAACTTTATAATTTACATCTTCTGCTAAATCATTCGTCTTTTGTAACAATAGAGTCGTTTCTGTCGTAATTCCTTCGACTTGCTTCTCCACACTTTCTAATGTGTCTGCTACGTTATTTAATGTTCTTTGTGTTGCTTTTAATGTCATTGCTAAATAGCCAACTAAAATAGCAAAAGCTAGAGCAACAATAATGACAGCTATTGCAATTGCTGCATACATATATTCCATCTCCTTTAACATGAAAATTCACTAAGTATACTTATAAAATAAAGGCTTATATTTATTTTACCTTATTACAACATTGTTTTACAATAGAAATTATAAAAAATAAAAGTGTTTACATAATTGTAACGTTTTATGCAAACACAATAATTTAAAACTTTTACATAGAAGTAAACGGGCTAACGAGCGTTTGTTCATATGCATTTTGAAACTTTTGAATATCGCCTGCTCCCATAAAGATTAGTACACTATTTTCATACTTTTGTAGCGTAGCGACATTATCTAAAGTTAATAACTTTCCGTTATTTACTTTTACTAAAAGGTCTTCGATCGTTAAATCGCCGTTGGACTCTCGAGCAGATGAGAAGATATCACAAAGATAAACTTGGTCCGCTTCATTTAAACTTTCGGCAAATTCATTTAAAAACGTCTTCGTCCGGGTATACGTGTGCGGTTGGAAGATTGCAATGATCTCCTTATCTTTATATTTCGTTCGTGCCGAATCGATCGTCGCGACAATTTCAATCGGATGGTGAGCATAATCGTCGATAATTACTTGATTACCGACTAGCTTTTCTGAAAAGCGACGTTTCACCCCTTTGAAGGTCGCTAAAGCTTTCATCGCCTCAACCTCAATCCCTTCATAATGACAAAAGGCAATAATTGATAATGCATTTAAAATATGATGTTCGCCAAATAGTGGGATTATAAAGGTATCAAAGTACGTATCACGAACGTAAACGTCGAATTGCGTACCTTCTTCTAACACTTGAACATTCGATGCGTAAAAGTCATTTTTCGGTGACAGTCCGTAAAAAATAATCGGTACTTTTGTCTGCAACTTTTGTAAATACGGATCATCCCCATAAGCGATAATACCTCGCTTCACTTGATTGGCCATCGATTGAAAAGCATCGAACACATCTTCAATATCTGTAAAATAATCTGGATGATCGAAATCAATGTTCGTCATAATTGCGTAATCGGGCCTATACATTAAGAAATGGCGTTTATATTCACATGCTTCAAAGGCGAAATATTTACTATCTTTATGGCCTTTTCCAGTGCCATCACCAATTAGATACGATGTTGGAAAACTCTCTTCTAATACATGGGCTAAGAGTCCAGTCGTCGACGTCTTGCCATGGGAACCAGTGACTGCAATACTCGTATATTCATCAGCTAATTTCCCTAAATATTCATGGTATTTATAAAAGGGGAGCCCTAACTCGCGTGCCCGCACTATTTCAGGATGCTTCTCGTTAAAAGCATTACCTGCGATAATAATTTGACCTTCTTTTATATTAGTTTCCGAAAAAGGAAACATTGGAATTCTCTTTTTCTCTAACACTTCTTGAGTAAAAAAGTGCTTCTCCACATCAGAACCTTGCACTTTTTCTCCAGAATCATGAAGTATTTGTGCTAATGCACTCATACCTGTTCCTTTTATGCCAATAAAATGGTAAGTCGACATGATAAACCTCCACATACGGTAAAAATTTTACTCATTATATCATACTTAATCGTTCGGATTAAATTCAACTTTTTCTAATCGAGGATTCGGTCGATATTTCCGTCCTTCTTTAGCGGAATGCGTTCCGTTTAATAGTACGTTGTCACCTGTAAAACCGATGTTAATTTTTAATAAGCTTCTTCCGATACCGTACATGTCGACCGGAACGTTTGCTTTTTCAAATTCTAAAATACGTTTTTCGTCAAAACCTCCACTTGCGACGATTTTTACAAAATCGAATCCTTCTTTATCTAATGCTTCCCGTAAAGCAAAAATAAGTTGCGGATTCACACCCCTCGGGTCAAACGTACCCATTAAATGATGATTGCGCAAAAAGTATTTATCTACCAATGTCCGAGAAGTATCAAGGCGAACGGCGGACAATTTTTCACCAAAGGCCCGAGCTACTTTTAACGAATCGGTAATAACATCGTTGTTATAATCGACCAAGGCCATTAATTCATCTTCCGGAAATACATCGTGATATGCCTTTGTTGCAGCGACGATATCGCCCCGAAACATTTGAATTAAGGCATGAGGCATCGTCCCCATTCCTTCTTTACCCCACCATTCATTCATCGCGTGGGTTGCTTGGGCCGTTGAACCTCCAATAAATGCGGCATAACCATCGCCCGCCTGTTGTGTGAAGTGATCGTCCCGGTCACCCATGAAAATAATAGGCTTTTGTTTACCTGAGATACTTGCTGCTTTTGCTACATTATATACATTCGTTGCCACAGAAGTTCTTCTTGCTAAAATTCCATCAATAATTCCTTCTAAGTAGCCAAAGTTTTGATACGGTCCGGTAATTGTTAAAACCGTTTCAAATGGTTCAATTTTATCTCCGTCTTTTAATGAATAAATTTCAAGTTCTTCTGGATCATCCGCAAATGTATGTAACAAGGCAATCACTTCATCTGTACCACATAAAACGGCGTGTTCCTTCTGAAAAAATTGCATCGTCACAATGTTATTTGGTATTTTTTGTTTTACAATTTCCCTAGTTTTCAAAAAATATACTGCCGAAAACCAACCTTCACCAATACGTTCATCGAACTTAAACGTTTTATTCGTTAAACGATCAATCTTACCTTGAAGCTTTAATTCTATTTCTTTCATTGTGAACTCCCCATCTTTATGTTCATTTTCAATGATTGTTATCGATGTTGCTCCCATTGTGCCTTCGTCATAAGCACATCCCGAGGTTTTGAGCCTTTTTGAGCCGATACGATTCCGCATTCATAAAGAGAATCAATTAATCGGGCGGCTCGATTATACCCTATTCGAAACCTTCTTTGCAACAAGGATGTACTCGCCCGCCCTTCGTCTATGACGAAGGAGACGACTTCTTCGAATAATTCATCCTCTTCTTCTTGTTCTAACTCTAAAAACAACGTCTCATGTTCAAAAAAATATTCAGGTTCCGCAATTTGACGTAAATGGTGAACGACACGATCGATCTCATCATCCGATACAAACGGACCTTGAAGGCGAAGTTGTTTACTCGTTCCGTTTTCAACGAATAACATATCTCCTTTTCCGAGTAATTTCTCGGCTCCGTTCGCATCGAGAATTGTCCGTGAGTCAACTTGAGACGATACGCTAAAGGCAATTCGTGTCGGTACATTAGCCTTGATTAAACCAGTGATTACATCTACTGATGGTCGTTGTGTAGCTAAAATTAAATGGATCCCTGCTGCTCTTGCCTTTTGAGCTATACGACTAATGTAATCTTCTACTTCCTGTGGAGAAACAAGCATAAGATCGGCTAACTCATCTATAATAATGACGATATATGGTAATGGGTCCTTTGTTGCTTTTTGATTGTATCGTTTTATTTCACGTACTTGTGCTTCGACAAAAAGTTCGTAACGGCGCTCCATTTCATCGACAGCCCATTTTAATGCGACAGTGGCTGCTTTTGCATCCGTAATAACCGGTGTGAGTAAGTGTGGGATCCCGTTGTATTGAGTTAATTCAACCATTTTAGGGTCGATTAACATTAACTTCACTTCGTTGTAATGAGCTTTATATAATATGCTTAAAATCATCGTATTAATACAAACACTTTTTCCACTTCCTGTCGCTCCTGCAATAAGACCATGAGGCATTTTATGAATATCGGTAACATAAGGTTCGCCTTCTATTGTAAGTCCTAAAGCGACTGATAAAGGTGAAGTGGCTCGTTGAAAAGCTTCCGATTCAATCATCGTCTGAAACGAAACGAGCTGTGGTGCCTCATTTGGAATTTCGATACCGACAGTATGTTTGCCAGGTATCGGTGCTTCGATTCGAATGTCTCGAGCAGCTAAGTGTAGTTTAATATCGTCGGCTAGGTTACGAATACGACTCACTTTTACACCGAGAGCTGGCTGTATTTCAATGCGAGTAACCGTAGGACCAGGTGTCACTTTGACGATTTCTGCATCAATTCGATAATGATCAAGCGTCTGTTGAAGTAATCGCTTCTGTTCACGGAGCCAAGGACGAAGATCTTCTGTCGCTTCCTTTGCATCATCTAATAAATGAGTCGGTATAGAAGGATACTTTTCTTCATTAGGATGTGTTTTATCCTTTTGTTGTATAAATGGGTTATCTAAAGCCTTATGCTTATCTGAAGCGATATTTTTAAGATTTAGAGCGTTTTTTTCCATTGAAGGTGATTCTTCTGTTGAAAGATTTTGTACTTCATTTTCCCGCGATATACTATAAGATTCCTCGCTATTCTCATATTTCGGTATCGACGTGACATCTGCTCGTTCTTCGCTGTTTTTTAATCTTGAGACATAACCAACTTCCATCGATGTTGTAGAATTTGTCGATGTTTCGTTAAAAGGTTCATTCGTCTCATGAAACGTTTCAACCGCTTCCTCTTCACATTGTGCCTTAGATACAGATTCATCGTCTTCTACTTTTCTGTCTTTACGACGAAATACTTCATCAAGCTCATCTGGTTTTGAGTAATGTAAGCGACGTCGTTCCTCTTCTTTAAATTCAAGAGGAGATTTATGAGTAAAGGCTTCGATTTCTTTCTGTTCCGGCATTTTTTCGCGCTTATTTCTTCTCCGTTCAAATGCTGGGATTTCTTCTAATTCTTTCACGAGTCGTTTTTGTTCATAAAGAGACCGAGGATAAACTGATTGAAGTCGATTATACTGACGTCGTCTTCGTTCTTTTCTTCGGACGAAAGCAGGTTTTGTCGAATCAGTTGAGCGGCCACGTTGTGCTTCATATGCCTTTCGCTCTCGTCTTCGTCTAGTAGATAGTTCCTCGGATTCTTCTCTTTCATCCGGTATTAATGGAAAGCGAAAGTTTCCACTTGAATGTTTCGGATATTCATACGTCATCCGAGCATGGACGGGCTTTCGGCGATTTGTGCGGTGTTGAACTTGTTTACGCTCAGCTCGATGATTAAACTGCTCCTCTTCTTCCTCGTCTATTTCTTCATAGATAAAGTCTGTTACTCGTTTTTTAAAGTTTTCCCACATTTGAATCACCTTAGTTTGCTCATAGTCTAGTTACTATTTTACCATAATATTTCTTAACTCTCTCATTTAACAGATAAATGTTAACATTATTCGTCTTTTTTCGGTTTGTTACGCGCTAATATAAAGATTGGCTCTAGCTTCCCATCTTCATAAAGAAAAGGTAGAGCGGTAATTGGTACGCGCCCTTCGGAAAAGAAACGCATCGTCATTTGCGCTAATACATCGTACCCCGTATCATTACGAATATCGGCGATTATTAATACGTCTTGATGTGGAACAGCCACAGCCATATCTCCGGTACATTTTTGTTCCATTTTTTCTAAAAATGCCTCGTTTAAAATTCGTGAGGCTGCATAACCATCTTGTTGGGCTAGAAAATAATAAACATTATCACTTACTTCATCTTGAGCGTAGCCTTTCGATAATGAGCGAACATTAAACATCGCTATCTCATGAAGTTGCGATTGATTGATATTTGCTTCCTCTAACATCGACTCATCGATCAGCCTGTAGGAATTGTCCAAATCAAGCGCATAATAAATTCGGGTTTCAGCCGTATGATCTTTCGTTACTAATTTTTTATTCCCCGATGTTTTTGGAAAAGATGTAGAGCGAATAACTGGATAAATGTGTTTTTCTTTACCAATTAAATCATGTTCTTCCTTCATTAACTGCAGAGCTTGATTTACATCATGTACAATCGCATCGACAGTTTCTTCTCCACGTTCATTATATTTACTTACGAGTTGAGGTAACTCTATCGTTAGGCCTTGCTTTGTATCTTTCCATTCAATCCGTAACTGATCATTATCTCTATTGTAAGACATACGATAGTCGTCGTTTTTTAATTTATTTTCAAGCATTCGCTTCATTTTAATTGTCGTCATTTTCATTATAAATTCTCTCCTCATCTTTCAACTGATGGACAATACAGCTCTATTTTAACATATCTGAATGAATTGATTTAATTATTTATACTTTAATTTCTAATACGAATAGCTTATAATCATGGTCAATGAACAATAATGGATGGAGGAGATAAATATGGAACTAACTGTATATTTAGCAGGAGAAATACATACTAATTGGCGTGAACAATTAAAAGAAAAGGCCTTTGAAGCCGATTTACCTCTCTCTTTCGTTTCTCCACAGACTGATCATGATCGTTCAGACGATATTGGAGAGGATATTTTAGGAAAGCAACCAGGGCCTTACTATAAAGATGAGGCAGCGTCGGATATTAATAACTTTCGTACACAAATTATGCTACAGAAAGCCGATGTCGTCATCGCCCTATTTGGTGAACAATATCGGCAGTGGAATACGGCAATGGATGCAAGTGCTGCTATTTCAATGGGAAAACCGACAATTATTATTCGTCCGGAATCGTTAATTCATCCATTAAAAGAGTTATCGAATCGAGCAAACGTAACAGTTGAAACAGTTGACCAAGCAATCGAAGTATTAAAATACGTTTATGAATAAATTGTATTAATAAAAATATAAGTTGGGTTAGGAATAAAAGAAGATGGACTGGGCTCCCTATACAATAGGGGAATTCAGTCCATCTATTCATTTAGATCTAATATTCTCCTGGTTGCTTTATTAATTTTACCAAAAAATCTTTTAAAGCTATACTTGTTTTTTATTATAATAAAATTGACCTTTTAAAAGGGTAGCAAGTTGTTGATACATTGTTTTTCGCATTAATAATCCATCGGTAAAAACGCCAATTGCACCTTCATGAGTGCGGACGTCTAACTTTTTTGTATATCCTTCCATTAATACGCCTAATTCTACACCTTTTAACAATTCTTCTTTAAAAAATGTCGGTAGTTGAATTCCGGCCCCATTTGCTGTAAAAACTTCTCCTTCCTGCGTTACTAGTGCGCCCCAATTACAGACATAACACTCCTCACCGAGAAAAGTAACACCGCCCTCCAAACCGATACCTATCGTACCTTTACCTTTCTCTAATGCATAAAGGGCCCGATTGATTGCTCCTTGGCGTGTCATGTAATCACCAATGGGTTGTGCTAAAACATCGGAAGGAACGGCTATTCCTTCTACCAGATAGTTCTCAAACGTATCGGCTATTGCTTCTACTTTTGCTTTATTTAATGAACCTACAATTACCATCTTCGGAAAACTCCTAACTAATGTACGATTTATTGTTTCCGAATCGCTTCGACGGTTGCTTTGTCTGTCTGTTCGACAAGTTTAATTAGTAATTCTTTTGCGGCTGCATAATCATCAACATGAATAATCGAAGCAGATGTATGAATGTAACGCGACGGAATGCCAATTACTGCTGAAGGAACGCCATCATTTGCAATATGGACCCTTCCAGCGTCCGTACCACCTTGGGAAACAAAATATTGATACGGGATATTATTCGATTCTGCCGTATCTAATAAAAACTCCCTAATACCACGATGGGTAATCATTGTTCGATCATAAATACGTAAAAGGGCCCCTTTACCTAACTGACCAAACTCTTCTTCATCTCCGGACATATCGTTTGCTGGAGATGCATCTAATGCATAAAAAATATCAGGTTTAATCATATTTGCTGCGACTTGTGCTCCGCGTAAACCGACTTCTTCCTGGACTGTTGCCCCAGCATATAGTTCGTTTGGTAAGCTTCGGTCGTGCATTTCCTTCATAAGTTCGAGCGCTAATCCACAGCCATAACGGTTATCCCAGGCTTTTGCTAAAATTTTCTTCTCCTTTGCCATCGGTGTAAACGGACAAATCGGTACAACCGTATCTCCTGGAGCAACACCAATTTCTAAAGCATCCTCGCGGTCATCTGCACCAATATCGATCAACATATTTTTTATCTCCATCGGCTTTTTCCGTTGAGCATCCGTTAACAAATGAGGTGGAATTGAACCAATAACACCGATGATTGGTCCTTTTTTCGTCATCACTTGTACTCGTTGAGCAAGGAGTACCTGGTTCCACCAGCCTCCTAAAGGTTGGAAGCGCAGCATTCCATTCTTCGTTATTTGCGTTATCATAAAACCGACTTCATCCATATGACCAGCTACCATAACTCGAGGACCTTCGCCGTGTTTTACTCCAAACACTCCACCTAAATGATCATAAATGACTTCATCGGCGTATTTTTCTAACTGTTCGGCCATATACTGTCGTACACGCCCTTCATCTCCTGGTGCGCCTTGTAGTTCTGTTAACGTTTTAAACATTTCTTTTGTTGATTGTTCCATTTTTAATCCTTCCTTTTGCATAAATTTTATCGTCGTACTTTAAATTCATTATGAATAATGTATACTATTAGATAGGGCAAAAATTTAAATAAAGATAAATATTTTTGCCAATTTTTAATGAAAATGGGTGGGGTGAAATTAATGGGAAACAAGTCTGGCCGTAAAGGCTTATTTTTCACATTAGGGATTGGTTTAGGTATTGTTGCAGGGTTATTTCTTAAAGATCAAGTACGAGTATTAAACAAATTGACACCTGAAAAAGCATTAGAGCGGGCCAAAGAAGCCTTACAAGAAACAGGTCCAGTCAATGGTTCATGGATTTATATGAAACCAGAGAAAATCGAAAAGAACGGTTTAACATACAACACGTATCGTGGTGGTATTAGCCGTAACGTTGATGGTTTAAATAAACAATACGACTTCCATATCGATATTGAAACAGGTGCTATTATCGATGTAACAGAAGTTGCTTCTTAAAACAAACATATACGAAATTAAACGACATTTCAATTATAACATATCAAAAAATGACTCGTCAGAGATTGTCTCCGACGAGTTTTTTATTTACTCATACTCGTACCGCTTTCGTTTAAGGCGGTCGATCACTTCGCCTTTTTCATTAAATTTTAATGCTCGGTAATACGCATCATGATAAAAGGTGTACCAAGCTTGACGTTCATATCCATAAGCCATCCATATTTCTTTTGCGAAAATGGACGTCATCGGATAATCATCATAAGCCATGACCCATAGGACGTTTTGGTGCGCATGGGTCGCCATTAAATCAGCCATATGAATAAAACAATCATCTCCGTCTTCAAAAACGATGATACTATGGCCATCACTATGACCACCGGTATGTATCATCCTTATATATTCATTAACTTGTAACTCTTTCTCAAAGGTTTCAACTTGATTGACAATAGCTTCCCAATTCATCTTCCAATACGTATTTCGTGAACGGATATTTGGATTTCGCATTTCATTCCATTCGACGGATGAAGTGTAAATTGGCACATCAGGAAAAGCAGAGACATACTTGTTATCATCAACTTTTTTCGTTAAGCCGTTCGCATGATCGTAATGTAAATGAGTCATTAAAATTGCATCGATATCCTTTTCTGTTAAATCTAATTTAGCTAATGAATTACTAATATTCGATTGCTCTTTAATACCGAAATTACGAATTTGTTTTTCAGTAAACTTATCATTTCCGACCCCTGTGTCGATTAAATAATTTTTTCCATCAACTTGTAATAAAATCGGATCTGTACGTAATTCAATTTGATTCTGGTCATTCGATGGATAACGACGCGTCCATAAGGCTCGAGGTACGACACCGAACATCGCCCCTCCATCTAAAAAGCTTACTCCTCCGGATAACCATGTTAATTTAGCCCTTCCAACCTGTAATTGCTCCATTATGTACCACCCCGTTTTGTCCTTGTCTTAATTCTTTAATTTTATATAAACCGTAAACGAAAGTTTCGGATAGGTTTATCAGTATGAAATATAATGTGCCTTTTGTTACAAAGTTTACGTATATGAACGCATATTTGTGGAAAAAATAACATTGAGGTGAAATTGAATGTATTTATCCATTCAAAATCAACTAACTTTATTACACGATTTACTAAACGATCATATTACGTACAAAACAGTCTCAATCGATGAATATAAACAAATTAAAAAGTTAGTTCAATCGATTATAACAAACCGAAAAATAGAAGAACAATTGCTTACGATTTTACCCGAAATTTATTATTACAGTATTAAAGGCGAGAGTGCTCAATCGTTACCTTCTCATATTTTAGAAAATGAACAGAAAATTAAACGTTGGCTTACGATGATAAACGAAGTAAAACTTCACGTAAGTAGTTAAAAATCACTTCGTTCCTTTTAAATATATCGGCTCCTTTACTTTACGTATTTTTGCGGAAGAAGTTTCCCCATACTCACCGTCTACTTGATAAGGTAAAAGACGATTAGCTCGAACGGTTACTTCTTTCGCCTTATATATTTGTACATCTTTAAAAAGAGTATGCACCCCTATGAAAACGGTACCAAATAAAAGGAAAATTTTCCACTTTGGGACCGAATCGATTACGATGATCGAAAGTTCTTTAGCATTGTTTTCAGCTGAAGGGTTAATTTTCATTCCGCCACCCATATACGGTTGATTATTTACTGTTAAAAAAAGTACATTGTGAAAAGTACGTTCGACTCCATCAAAAGTGACCGTCATCTCTAGTGGTTTATAAGCAAACAATTCCCGAATAAGTGCAAATAAGTAAATTAAAGAGTCGAGCTTAAATTTACTTAATACGTCCCGAAAGGATAAATTTCTAGCACTATTTGTTACTACTGCATCGAAGCCAAAACCTAAACAATTGATAAAGGTTCGTAAAGGATTTTCCTCTAACTCGTAGGAGGCGAGCCAATATTTTGCTTTTTTCTTTTTTTCAATAGCCCGCCGAATAATTTCCTCCGGTTCTTTTAAACTGGAAAAACCTCTAGCGAAGTCATTCCCTGAACCACCAGGAATATACGCAATCGGGATCGATTTATCCGATAATGCGTCGACGACTTTATTGACCGTACCGTCACCACCGATAATAAAAAGTAATGTTATTTTAGTAGTAGCTTCTACATCACGAATAATTTTCTGAATATGCCCTTCATATTCAGAAATATAAAAGTGTGTTTCCTCACGAAAATACGAGGAATATTTAACTTTTTCAAAAATTTTTTTCGATTTACCGTTTCCGGCAACCGGATTTACAATTACAATATTCATATTAATCCCCTATTATAAAAATTGATTCCTCTTCTTCGTCGCGCCCCCATTCTGGCCGTCGAACTGAAGTGGATAAACAATATTCCAATAACGTTTCAACTACTTTCAGCTGAGCACCCTTTAGCGACCCAGACAGTTCCCGCTTCCCTTGATACCATTCATTGTATTCTTTATTCCCTACTAAAGAAACATTGTAGGGTTCCGTCACGAATAAGAAGTTTGCATCCTGAGATAATACGGTTTTCTTTATATTGTAGGATAAACTGTGCGTTTGTAAAATACTTTCTACAATATGTTCAGTACGCTTTAAACTAATCGTCGGGCTAATAATGGTTCGCTCACCTATTTCCGATTCTATCCGCCACGTCCGATCATCATCGACTACAATTGTCTCTTCATCATTCGCATCGACGATTGTAATAATTTCGATTTCTACAGGACTAATCATTAATATATCAAGATCGACTGGCGCTTTTTTAATATTAAAAATTGGGTAATACATAATTAAATAGATATCCGGAAAATGTTGTAGAAAGTATTTTAACTGGTGATCAAAATACGGATCTTGTTCAGTATAAGACACCTGTGTTAAGGTTGATGTTGCCCATTTTAATTGAAAGGGATACAATTGATTTAAAAAATACTTCCGTAACTGATCTTTCGTACTTGGTAAATGTCGTTTAAACAAAACGGCATCTTCTGGACGTTCTTTTTCCTTTTTGCGAAAGGGATTCCAACGAAAACTTCGAGAAGCCCCTTCTTGCATTGCTACTTGCCAACGCTCCGCTTCTAATTCAGCTTCATTCTCCTCTTGCCAAGCTTTAACGAGCTTACGCCAATTTTCTTGTTTTAAACGTATAAATTGCGTCGGATAATGAAATGGATTCGTTTCATAACGTGAAATATAATCGCGTAATTTGATTAATTGAGCCATTTTTATTCACCTTCTTTAATCTGGTCAATCCACTCCATCTCCTTTTTGTTCAAGGGACGGACTTTACCTAATTCTAACCGTTCATCTAGCTTTAATTCTCCAATTTTTGTTCTTTTTAAATAAATAACTTCTCGATCAATCGCACGAAACATTCGCTTTACTTGATGGAACTTTCCTTCAGTAATAGATATGCGAAGAAGTGAGGAACTTTCCTCGCATTGTAAAACATTCAGCTTTGCCGGCTGGGTCTTATAACCATCATCCAAGATAATACCTCGTTTAAATAAATCTATGTCTTCATTCGTGATCGTACCGGAAATAACCGCCTCATACGTCTTCCATATCGATTGCTTTGGCGATGTAATAAAATGATTTAACTTTCCGTCATTTGTTAATAAAATAAACCCCTCTGTATCAATGTCAAGACGACCAACGGGAGCTAAATTATAATGTCGATACTTTGAAGGTACAAGATCGAGCACTGTTAAATGCTCCCGGTCATAAGTCGCAGAAATATAACCCGCTGGTTTATTTAACATTAAATAGACGAATTTTTCATAATGAACTATTTCTCCTTTTACCGTTACTGTTGATTCTTTGGGGTCGACATGAAAACCATGATTCGTGACAGTTTCATCATCAACCTTCACAAATCCCTTTTTTATAAATTGGCGCACTTGTTTACGGGTTCCATAACCTGAATGAGCAAGTAGTTTATCGATTCGCACCGAATCTCCTCCTGATCTTTTTCATGATCGATGAAGTACCTAAAACAGCATCTAATAATGTCGATTTATACGTTAAAATAAAGTAAATAATAACTCCGACCAGAACACCTAAAAGCAACATAATCGTCGCAGCAACACGGCTTGTATCAAAGTTTAAAAAGAAACTACAAAGCCATTTAAAGCCTACTACACCGAGATACATAACTCCACTAAACACAAACATAAATAAACCACGTTTATACGTCTGCAAAAAGGATAGTTGTAAACATTTTTTAATGCGCCATAAGTTTACAAATGTTGCAGCACCTACAGCTAAACCAGTAGCAAAGATTGATCCTTTCGCACCAAACAAATGAATAAGAAACGAGTTTAAGGTTAATTTAACTAAAAAACCGACGAATAAACTAAAGACCGCGAATCTTTGTTCATTAATCCCTTGTAATATTGCTGAAGAAACAGTAAATAGAGCAAGAGCAAGGGCAATTGGAGCATTCCAGGCTAGTAATGCACTCGTAATATGTAAGTCTTCCATGGAAAATAATGAACCATATGCTTCACTTGACAGAGCAATTAATCCGAACACTGCCGGTACTACAAGAATTAAAACAATTTGAATCGATAAATTTATTTCCCGAGTTAATTGATGATAACGTTGGTTCGTAAACGATTCCGTTAAGGCTGGAACTAACGTAAGAGACATACCTGTTGCTACCATTACTGGAATAACGATTAATTTATTTCCATTAAAATGAATGGCAGCAAAAGATAACTCAGCGAATGATCCTAGGCCAATTGCTTCCATCGCCCGGTTAAATGTAAATAAATCAACTAGCTGATATAAAGGTGTCGCAATCCCAACAAGTATGAATGGAATTGCATAGGAAAATAGCTCATAAAGTAAATTTTTAAGCGATTGGTCATAAAATTTCCGTTGGCTTTCGATCGCCTCATAAAATGATTGCCTTTTTGATTGCCAATATTTAAACAAGACTGCAACAGAACCTAAAGCTCCAATAAAAGCAGCAAAAGTTGCAAAGCTTACTGCCGTTGCATAGCTTCCATCGTATAGAACGACGATGATAAATCCTGCAGTAAGCACGAAAGTAATCCGTACAATTTGTTCAACAACTTGTGATACGGCAGTTGGAACCATTGTTTGATTCCCCTGGAAAAATCCCCGAACTGAAGACATGGCTGGAATTATAATAAGAGCAAAACTTACCATCTGGATTACTTTTGTAACGTCTTCAACCGTATTACCGTGAGACTCCTTACTTGCAATAATCATTTCTGCTATTGGTTGCGCCGATAAATATAAAACTAAAAAGGCTGTTGCGCCTGTCATCATCATAAAAAAGAAACTAATACGAAAAACACGTAAACCGGTTTTATAATCACCTAAAGCATTGTACTTAGCTACCATTTTTGATATGGCTGGCGGAATTCCGACCGTCGATAAACTAATTAATACAGTATAAGGTATGTATGCATAGGAATATAATGCGACCCCTTGGGCACCTACGAGGGCGTTAAACGGAATCACATAAATCATTCCTAAAAATCGTGATATATAGCCAGCGATTGTTAATATTAACGTTCCCTTTATAATTCGATTTGACATTCGGTCACCTACATCTAATTTAACTTCTCACACATATTTTATCATACTTTGTAAAGGATGAAACAAAAAAGTCACACCCTGTCGAATCGCTTTGAATTCAGTATTTATAACTTCATTTCATTTAAGTAGAAAAAAATAAACGTAAACGGTAAATGATGTATCGTATAGATGTTTAATTCCTTCATAAGCTATAGTCGAATCAATTAAAAAGAAAGGAATGAAGAAGGTGCAAAATAAAAAAACCGAACTAATTTTACCTCTACTTGCTTCCATTGGTGTCGGTGCAGTAACTTTTTATTCAATGTCAAAAAACAATAATTCCCTTGCTAAGACAGCCCAAGAAGTTGCACCTATTTTATCAACAATGACAGACCAGTCAACTAGTTCATCTAATCAACAATCAGCCCAACAAGATGCTCAGACACTAGGACCTCACGGAATGAGTTAAAAAGGAAAAACGGGAGAATTTAGTTTATTTACTAAATCCTCCCGTTTTTTACAAATTGAATCTGGCAACGACCTACTCTCGCGGAGGCAAAGCCTCGACTACCATCGG
>CALGOZ010000106.1 GCA_937960785.1 uncultured Pseudogracilibacillus sp. | reverse complement strand
GAAACCTTTCCGATAGAGCACGCCAGCGGAAAAGATAGTAACAAAATTACAGCTAAACTTATCGATGGACAATCGTAATTAAAGACTTAAATAAAAATTGAAGCTTAAATTAGACTGGCTATACCTTTATAATATTAAATAAAACTTTACAAATTAAAAAACGTTGTTCCAGATTACATCGAACAACGTTTTAAAGGCTTATCTTCTTTTGTAGAACTAGTTTATAACTTAGTTTTCTATTAACCGAGAACGGCTTGATCGCTTACTAGTTGTCGACCACGAATACGTTGGAATTCCTCTAACAATTGTGGAATGGTTAGTTTTTCTTTTTCTTTTCCTTCTACATCTAAAATAATTTGCCCCGCATCCATCATAATTAAACGATCACCCATATCTAAAGCTTGTTGCATATTATGTGTAACCATTAACGTCGTTAACTGAAACTTCTCAACGATTTCTGTCGTAAGTTCTGTGATCAGCTCCGCTCGAGCCGGGTCAAGTGCTGCTGTATGTTCATCAAGTAATAAGATATCTGGTTCTGTGAACGTCGCCATTAATAACGAAAGGGCTTGACGTTCCCCTCCTGATAAAAGTCCGACCTTGGCATTCAAACGATCTTCTAAACCTAAGTTTAAAGTACGTAAATGTTCGCGGAATAATTCTCTTCGCTTACGATTTACACCAATCCGTAAACTACGCTTCTTATTTCTGCCATAAGCGATTGCTAGATTTTCCTCAATTGTCATCGAGGGAGCCGTTCCGGCCATCGGATCTTGAAATACCCTTCCAATCATTTTCGAACGTTTATATTCTGGTAAATGACTTACTTCTTTTCCATTTATATATATGTAGCCTACATCAAAAGGTAAGTTGCCTGATATCACGTTCATTAACGTCGATTTACCAGCACCATTACCACCGATAATTGTAACGAACTCTCCTTTTTTAAGACGGAGGTTAATATTTTGTAGTGCTTTTTTCTCATCTAAGGTACCTTCATTAAAGGTTACTGAAATATGTTGTAAATTAAGCATTTCGAAATTCCCCCGCTTCGAGTTGTGCTTGCTTTTCTCTTCTCCGTTTCTTCTCTCGTTGCGATTGAATAATTTTCGGTGTAATTAGTGCAATAATAACAAGTACTGCTGTAATTAATTTCATATCACCGGTTTCGAGAAATTTCGACCGCAAAGCTAACGTAACGACAAAACGATAAACAATCGCTCCAAAAACTACAGCTAACGTGGCTCGGGCAATCGTTTTCACACCAAAGAGTGCTTCCCCAATAATGACTGACGCTAAACCGATAATAATCATTCCGATTCCCATACCGACATCGGCAAAACCTGAGCTCTGGGCAATGATTGCACCAGCAAGGGCTACAAGACCATTTGCTAGACCGATTCCAACGATAATTAAGTTATCCGTATTCGCCGAAAAGCTTCGAATCATCCGTTGGTTATCTCCTGTAGCTCTTAGCGCTAAACCGAATTCGGTCTTTAAATAATAATCAATTAACAGCTTTATTACAATAATAACAATAATCATGAAAAATAAGATTCCCCAAGTAGTCGGCACTCGCTCAATTCCCATCGATTGGAACAAACCGTTTATTACTTGGTCAATCCCCGTTTTTTCCCATATGTTTACAATTTGACTTTCGAGGGTCGTCTCTTGCAATAATGAGATTTGAGAACTACCCATTATACGAAGGTTAATAGAATAAAGAGCAATCATCATTAGAATCCCTGATAGCAATGGATTTATTTTACCTTTCGTATGTAAAAGACCGGTGCAAACACCAGCAATAAATCCCGCAATTGCCCCTAGAAGTGTCGCTATAATTGGTGAAATTCCATTCATGATCGAAACAGCAGCAACTGCGCCTCCCGTTACAAAACTACCATCTACGGTTAAGTCTGGGAAATCTAGAATACGAAAGGATAAATAAACTCCTAACGCCATAATTGCATACATTAGACCAGATTCAACTGCTCCAAATAATGATAGAAACATGGATATCCTCCGTTCTTACTGCCATATAAAGTAAAGAGGAAGCAGGACTTTAACCTGCTTCCACTCTATTGTACTAAATTAAAAAATAGAATGAAAGTTACATATTATTCCTCTGAAGTCTCGATAAATTCGGCCTCTTCATCCCACTCATCATTCCATTCTACTCCTTGAAGTTCTGCTGCTTCCTTATTAATAAAAAGTTGCATAGATGGTGGGTATTCGACGTTAATTTCAGATGGTTCCTTTTCTCCAGTTAGGATTTCAACAGCCATCTCACCGGCACGGTAACCAATTGTGTAATAATCGATTCCATACGTTGCAAAGCCACCCTTTTCTAACGAATCTGGCTCTCCAACAAATAGTGGAATCTGTTGTTCATTAGCAACTCCAATTACACTTTCTAAAGCGGACACAACAGTATTATCCGTAAAAATGAAAAACACATCGACATCGCCTGCTAAGGTCATCGTTGCTTGCTGTACTTCTGAAGAGTTCGCAACAGTACGCTCAAAAATTGTTAAACTCGTATCTTCCGCCACTTCTAAAATAGACTCTATTTGTGCAACAGAGTTAGCCTCTCCAGCATTATAAACAATTCCAACGTCTGATCCCTCAAAGTACTTATCGATAAATTCTATCGTCTTTACAATACTATCTGGATGTAAATCGACAACTCCGGTAATATTTTCACCAGGCTTGTCCATCGCTTCAACTAATCCTGCTGATATAGCATCTGTTACCGATGTAAATACAATTGGAATATCTTTCGTCGCATTTAATGCCCCTTCTGCACTTGGTGTAGAGTTAGCGAAGATTAAATCGACATCATCAGCAACAAAGTTATCAGAAATTGTTTTAACATTGTTTTGATCTGCTTGTGCATTTTGGTAATTATATTCGACATTTAAGCCTGCTTCCTCAATCGCAGCCTGAAAGCCTTCATATGCTCGGTCTAATGAAGGATGTTCTACAATTTGTGTTGCACCGATTACATAAGTTTCCCCTTCTGTTGTTTCCCTTCCATCTTCGGTCGCCGTTTCATCAGCATCATCACTACAAGCAACTAGTGCAAATAGTAAGACAATTATGGCAAATAAAAAAGATAGACGCTTTTTCATTCACTAATTCCCCCTAATATAAATTGTTATTATATTATAGCTAGATACTAATTCGCTTTCAAGTTTTAGCACATTAAAGAGGTAAATTATGTTTACTTTTTTCTATTATAAAAAATCCCTACCATTATTTAAAAACATAATGGTAAGGATATGACGAAATTTATCTGAACATTCTGATAATTTTATGCAATAATTGTTTCAGTTTTGCAAGATTTATTCTATGTTTTTAAGGATATAGAAATACCGTTTGCTTTACGTGCGTTGTCTTCTACGACGGGGTTCTGGCATATCGCTCATCTCGTTAACAGAAACGACTTCTTCCACCTTCTTTTCAGGCTGCTCCCAGTACCGTTCATTTCCAGGTAAATCATCGAACCATGAAGCATCTTTCGGGCAATCTAACACCATAAATTCTCCATAATTACCATCGCGTGCTTGATGGAACTTAAGGTAAGCCTTGCCATCTTCTATTGCTAAAATTTCAATTTTTCCGGCTGTGTGACTCATCGATAAACGAACTCGTTTTCCTAAACCAGAAGTGCGGGCTTTCGCTTCTTCGACTAAGTTATAAGCCTCTTCTAAAGTTAAAACGAAAGAGTCATTTCCTCGTACTGGACGGTTAATAAAGAAATAATATGGAGTGACTCCTGCCCAAGATAATTTATCAAGTAGTTCAGCTAACACTTCTGGATCATCGTTAATTCCTTTTAAGACTGGTGTTTGGTTGACGACAATTGCTCCAGCATCGTGTAATGCTTGGAACGCTTTATATGCTTCTTTTGTTATCTCTCTTGGGTGGTTAATATGAGCCATAATGTAAATTCGCTTTTCTGGAGTTGAGTGTTTGCGAATTACTTCAAGTAATTCTTCATCTTTGTAAATTCTCATAGGGTTGAAGGCCGGTAATTTTGATCCCACACGAATAATTTTCACGTGATCAATTTCACGTAACTGGCTGAAAATTGCATCTAAACGACGGGCGGCTAAAATAAGTGGGTCTCCACCAGTTAGTAGGACGTTGTTAATTTCAGGATGTTGTTTAATATATTCAATTCCAGGTTGTACATCAATTGTTGCTTCCTTAACGTCATTACGGAAAAGACGTTTACGGAAGCAGTATCGACAGTAAGCGCCACAAACTTCCGAAACAATTAAAAGGGCTGTTGTCTCATACTTATGTTGACAACCAGGTACTACGTAGTTCGTATCTTCATCCGATGCATCCCAGCGGCCATAATCGTTCAATTCATCTTCATTTGGAATAACTAATTTACGAATTGGATCATTAGGGTCGTCCCAGTCAATTAAATTTAAATAATAGTCGTTAACTCTGAAGACGAACTTGTCTGTTATCTTTTTTAACTTTTCCCTCTCTTCCTTTGGAATTTGCTCAATGCGATCAATGTCTGTTATATATCTTGGCATTGCCATTGTGCTACATTCCTCCTTTTATTTTTAAGTTGGATATACTCATCCTACTATCTAAAATTAACACAGAAAGAAAGATTGTCAAACTAGTTTATTGAATTTTCACACTTATTTAACGATTTATCCTTTTTTTATGAAAAATGTAAAAAAACCTTCATCTATGCATATTCGTTGACGAAGGTTTTTCATTATTTTTAAACGATTATATTAACTTATGTAGACTTTCTAACAATTGAACGACATCTCTAGAACTTTTCTCCAATTGTTCTAGTGCTCGGCGTGCTTCTTCATAATTTTCTTTATGGTAAGCCTCCACTGCTAAAGCAGCACATTGATGGACGTCCGAGTGCGGGTTTTCTAATTCCTTGAATTGCTTTAAGCTAGTAATACTGTCTGGTAAATCACCATAGTACCACTTGCCTAAGCGACAGTTTCGTTCAGAAACTACTTCTTCTTGCGAGATTTTTTCAAAGCCTAACAACATATTATAAATACGCCATTTCCATAATAAATGATCGGTAATTGCCATCTTAATGATATCTTTTGCATCTGTTACAATTTGCGTATCTAGTAAGCTTAAACGGTAACTATTCATCTCTTGACTCAAGTCATAAATTATACGAGCTGTCTCTTTAGATAGACGTTGCACATTTTCGCTTAAATCGTACATCGTTTCGTTGCGGTAACGTATATCTTCAATCGTCGAGGCCTGTTCTTCACTCATGCCAGCAATTTGCGTCGTTTCGTCATTAATTCGTTGCATCGTCACTATGATCTCTTTTAGTTCCTTTTCTGCAAGGCGTGACTGTTCAACGCTTCGTTCAACGCTTTCACCAGTTTCTAACGTACGTTCTGTTACTTGATTAGAGACTGATTGTAATGTCTCCATATTGCAAATAATTTGTTCAACTTGATTTTTTGTATTTTCAGACAGCTTTCGAACTTCTTGAGCGACAACGGCAAAACCTTGCCCTGCTTCGCCAGCACGAGCAGCTTCTATACTTGCATTTAATGCTAATAAATTTGTTTGTTCAGCTATTTCTTCAATAATATTAATTATTTTATACGTTTGCTCTACTTCGTTATTTAATCTATCAATATCTTGTCTGACCGTATCGTAGACTGTTCCCACCTCTTCAATATGTTGTAATGCTCTTTGAATAACTTCTTCGCTTTTTTCAGCGACGACTACGGCTGAGCGTGTTTCTTGAGCTACTTTTACCGTATGGTCAGATACGCCTTGAATAGAAGTGCTCATCTCTTCCGTCGCAATCGAAACCGTATGGGCTTCTTTCATTTGCTTATCCATCGTTTCGATTAATGCTTGCGACACATCGAGTTCTGTTACTCCATTAATAATTCCTGATATTTGATGGAGGAAGGTTCTAAATGTAGATTCAGTATATATATCTATGATTAACTGTTGATCAAAGGCTGCTAACTTTTGTATCGCAACGTTACACGCGAGCATTTCCTTCGGTTTTCGGTGTAATTTTCTCATTATAATCGTCGTGAAACATTGAGTTAACAATTGATGGGCCATTATAAAATAGTTAGAAGCTAAGTTTATTTTGCTATGAACAATTCCAACCTTTATTCGCGATTGAATATATTGTTCATCAATTTCACCACTGAAAAATTGCTCGATATATGTATGCATCGTTCTTTTTAACCGTTCAACGTTGGAGTTTTTTCTAATAATTTGTTTTAAATGCTCATTTTGTAATATATTTTCATAGAAGTACTCAATAATTGGACCTATTTCTGGTAACACATACGTTCCAGCATATGTAATGTCCTTTAATGTTTGTTGATTAATATTTAGAAATTGTAATTTTTCCATTGATCGTTCGTCTACTTGTAATTTTGTTCCCTCTTGTACTTCTATATAGCTTTTCCAATTATAAACTTTACGTTTAAACACTTTTGCTACTCTCCCTCCAAAAACAATCACGCTATTACATTATAAGACAAATCAACTATAAATTTCATCATTTTTGTGAAAAATTTCTATCATTTTGAAGCTTTAGGCGTAAGTATAAGTTGTAACTACTTCAAAAGTCTTTAAACTATTCGATTCGAGGTTCTAGATGAAATGTAAGTGAATTTTGTGATGATATTTTTGTAGAGCGTCTTTAGATAGGGCTATTTACACTTACTAATTTACGTTTCCTACTTTTTACTTATTTCGAATTTAAAACGTAGTTATCTAATAGCTGTTTCGTAACATCTGGCTTTAAATAGGCAGATCCCCTATATACAGTGCGGATTGCATCGATTAGATCGGATTCTGTATTACTCTTTAATAAAAACCCTAAGGCCCCTGCCTCTAATGAACGAAAAGAAGTGTCTTTTCTATCGTCTGAAGTTAGAATAATTACTTTAATTGAACTATTTCTTCGTAATATTTCTTTCGTTGCTTGTAGTCCATCCTTCCGAGGCATATGAATATCCATAATGACGATATCAGGTTGTAAATTTAAAGCCTTTATCACTGCCTCCTCTCCGTTCTTTGCATTTGCGATGACCGACATGTCATCCTTTTCATTAATCATATGAGTTAGCCCCCGCCGAATAATATCATGATCGTCAGCTATAAGTATACGAATCATTAACTTTACCTCCTTTTTTCATGCGTCATACGTCCTTGTTTTAACCAACTTTATATCATTATATTGTATTGAGTTATCTATTTCCAAGAAAAAACATTTTTTCCGCCCGATAATCTTAGGTCTTTAGACTTGAGGAAATGTTAAAGTTTATTCACAAATTGATGAAATGAAACACATAAGGTAAGACTAAATTTAACGTTAAAAAAGAAAGTATTGTATAATGAGAGACGAAAAGAGGGATTGTTCATGTCGAGGTTAATGTATATTATTATCGTTATTGCATTTTTAGATACGTTTATTCAATTACCTATCATTACACCTTATTCCTTAAGCTTAGGTGCATCCTATACGCTGAGCGGAGCAATCGTTGCGGTATATTCCTTTACGAATATGATCGGTAACATTTTAGGTGGACATTGGATCGATCGATTCGGTAGAAAGAAAATGTTATTTACCGGAATGGTCGCTGTTTTCATCATTTTATTATTTTACCCATTAGCAAATAATGGTTGGCAACTGTTCGTTGCTCGTTTCTTGCACGGATTAGCAGGTGGGATTTTAATTCCTGCAGCCTTTGCTTATATCAGTGACCAATCCGTCGGAGCAACTCGCGGTAAAACGATGGCTTATACCGGAGCAAGTATCGGAATTGCTGCGATTGTTGGACCAGCAATCGGAGGTATTTTAGCTGCTCGAGCATCGATTGAAAGTGTCTTTTTATTCGTAGCCGCTCTGTTTTTTATTTCTTCGATTATCGTCTATATTTTCATAAAGGAAACGTTCGTTTCTACAGAACGAGGGAAGTTTAACTTTAGGGAATTTCTCCCACTTGTAAAACATCCGTTAATTTTATTAGCTTCTTTCGCCGCTTTTGCATTAATGGTAAGTAACGGTACGTTAGCTTTTGCACTCCCCCTTAATGTAGAAGTGATGGACCGTTCAACAGAAACGACCGGAATGTTATTAAGTACGTTTGGCATTATGGCGTTAATCATTTTCCTTACTCCGTTAAATGGAATTTACGATCGTTTTAAAGCGAACCATTTAATCATTGCGGGCTTGTCTTTCATCGGAATAGGGATGATCATTTTAAGTTTGAAAGCAAGTTTTATCAGTAACTTTATTGCGATGGTCATTTATGGAATTGGTTTTGCGTTTATTTTCCCATCGATGAACAAAATTATCGCCGAAGCCTCTTCAAAGGTCGATCGTGGAAAAGCTTATGGCATTTTTTATGCCTTCTTCTCCTTAGGGGTCGTCGCCGGTTCATCCTTCGCCGGATTGTTTGCCGATATTTTAGGTTTACCATTTTTAATGAGTGCAGTCGTAATGTTTAGTACGGCGTTTCTCATTTTCGTTATTTCAAAAAAAGCGTCTAATTAAATTTAACTAATTCAATAAAAAACGATTGCGCGTATCTTTTTTTTAATACGTACAATCGTTTTTTTCTATGGAATTATAAATTTTCTGTATGAAAGCCGATTTCTTTCATCCATTCGATTGCAATTCGCTTTTCTTCCGTGGATAAAGGTGTAAACATTTGGGCGATTGCACGACGGTGTTCTGGAAATATCCGTGCAATAAGTTCTTCACCTTCTTCTGTTAACGTTGCATGAGTCACCCGACGGTCTTTCGGACAAGCTTGTCGCTTTAAAAAGCCTTTCTTTTCTAACTGATCAATGACATACGTAATACTACTACTTGCTAGGAGTACCTTTTTTCCAATTACTTGAATTGGTTGAGCTCCCTTATGGTATAGCAATTCTAACACGGCAAATTCTGTTAAGTTTAAGCCGTGACGCTTTACATCTTCTGTCGCCTTTTTCCGTAGTTCTTCAAGTGCACGGTTAATAACGATAAAAAGTTTTAACGATAACTCTTCATCTGTTGACTGAGCTTTATCCTTTTCCATATCGTTCATCCTTTTTCTTTCGTTTCAGTTCACCTTTATTCCCACTTATACGGTGTTTCTTGATATACGTAATAGTTTAACCAATTAGAGAATAATAAGTGGGTATGGGCTCGCCACGTATTGAGTGGCTCTTCTTTCGGATTATCATTTGGGAAATAGTTCTCTGGCATATGAATATCTAAACCTTTTGCTAAATCTCGCTCATATTCATCCCGTAAAGTCGTTGCATCGTATTCGAGATGTCCGGTCACAAAAATATGTTTATTGTCTATCGATTTTAATAAAAAAAGCCCTGCATCTTCAGAGGTTGATAAAACTTTTAATTGTGGATTTTTATCAATATCTTCAATTTTCGTTTCGGTATAGCGAGAATGGGGAGCTCGAAATACATCTTCAAAGCCTCGAACGAGTTGAATCGTCTTATCTTCTACAGTATGGGTATAAATACCGGATAACTTTCGCGGTAAAGGATATTTGTCAATTCCATAATGATAATATAAAGCGGCTTGGGCTCCCCAACAAATATGAAAGCAGGAGGTGACATGGGTTTTGGTCCATTCCATAATCATCGTCAGTTCTTCCCAATAGTTCACATCCTCAAAAGCTAAGTGCTCTACAGGAGCGCCGGTAATAATCATCCCATCAAAACGACGATGTTTAATTTCATCGAAGGTATAGTAAAACGTATCTAAGTGAGATTTGCTTACATTTTTTGATTTATGAGTAGCAGTATGTAAAAATTCCACATTTACTTGTAAAGGTGTATTTCCTAACAGTCGCAATAATTGCAATTCTGTTTTTTCCTTTTCCGGCATTAAGTTTAAAATGATAATATTCAGTGGACGAATATCTTGTGAAAGGGCACGCTCTTCATCCATTACGAAAATGCGCTCTTGTTTTAGCAACTTCCTTGCCGGTAATCCTTTTGGAATATTAATAGGCACGATTAGCCTCTCCTTTATACTGTTTTCATTCTTTTCATTATTATAGCGTTAATAAGTTGTAAATCATAACATTTTGCTACCTTTTTTATAAAGCGAGCTTTTTTACAAAGTTTTAAAAGTTGCGCTTTATTTTTAGATGTGATAGTATGTTTGAACGTAATGACCATTTCGTTCATTTGGTCAATTCCAGGAGGGACAATTATGGCAATAGACCGGAAGGCTGAAATTATTAAAGCTGCGACAGAATCCTTTTCGTTATATGGATATAAAAATACGACGATGGATCAAGTCGCCCGTTTAGCAAATGTCGGAAAAGGGACGATTTATACATTTTTTAAGAATAAGGAAGAACTCTTTAACGAAATCGTCTTTACACTTTTTGACGATATGCAAAAGACAGCCAACGAAGCAACACGAAAGGATCGACCTTTTCGGGAAAATGTGCATCATGCTCTTTTTAATATGCTCGAATATCGGCGGGAGCACCAATTAATGATTAAGCTTTTCCAAGAAAAGCGTGATTTAGGTACTCCGGCCGTGCAGACAATAATCGAAAAGTTCGAACAGTCGATCTTATCCTTTATTGAACAGAAAGTAAATTTAGCAATTGAACGTGGTGAAATTCGCGACTGTGATTCGAGAATTACCGCTTTTATCATTTTAAAATTGTATATTGCGTTAATTTTCGATTGGGAAAATTACCATGACCCATTAACTAAGGAAGACATTGCTAATTTATTTGAATTTTATTTGTTTCATGGATTATCTCGATAATCCAGTTATTTTTACACAAAAATGACTAATTGAACATTTTGGTCATTTGTTGTCAAAGGGGGAAAACAGTCATGTTTAGAAATTTCTTTAGTAAGGAATCTTTTGCCGTATTAAAAGATCGGAAACTGATGATTGCTATTACAGCCGTCATCTTTGTTCCGTTATTATATGCAGGTATGTTTCTTTGGGCCTTCTGGGATCCCTACGATCGCCTCGATGACATCCCTGTAGCAATTGTAAATGAGGATGTACCTTATGAATCCGAAGGAGAAACGTACGAATTAGGGGATGAACTTGTCGATAAATTAAAGGAAGAAGATGAATTCGACTTTCATTTCGTCGAGCGACAAGAAGGGTATAAAGGATTACAAGATCAAGATTATTATATATTAATTGAGATTCCGGCAGACTTTTCACGTAATGCGACAACCTTAATGGATGATCATCCGGAAAAGCTACGCCTCCGTTACGTGCCGAATGAAAGTTATAACTTCCTTGCCTCACAAATTGGTGAAACGGCAATGTTACAAATCGAAATGGCCTTAGAAGAAAAGATTATCGAGACGTACACTGAGACGATGTTCGATAAAGTAGATGAGGTTGCTGAAGGACTTGAAGATGCAGAGGAAGCTACCGAAAAATTAGACGATGGAGCAAAAGAGTTACAGGAAAACACTCATTTATTAAAAGATCATCTCGCTACTTTAGCAGAAAAATCAATTGAGTTCGTCGATGGATCTCATGCTTTAAAGGACGGCGCTAGCGAACTAGCCGATGGGACAAACACACTACAAAACGGTGTAAATCAATTATACGATGCAAGTGGCCAACTATTAAATGGTGCGAAAGACTTGCAAGAAGGTCAAGAAAAGTTAGACAAAGGAATAAAGCAAGCCGATGCAGGGGTCAGAGAATTAAAAGATAACGTGCCTGCTTTAATAAATGGTACTGAGCAATTTAAGTTTGGTTTAAGCCAATTTGAAAACGAACTCCCAGGACAAATAGCTAAACAAATTGATGGAGCCCTTACCCAAGGTGGAAAAGCACTAGAAGAAGGTATCGCTGAATTAGAAAAAGGAATTATCGCAGGGCTTGGAGCAAGTACAAATAATCCCAGCGGTCTAGCCGCACAACTTTCTAAAGGAATTGTCACGCAAATTCATCAAGAGTTAGATCAAGTTGGAGATAAGGCAACAGAAGCTTCTAATGAATTAGCTAGGGAATTATCTATAACCTTAGCTACTGAAATAAATCAAAAAAATCAACAAGTAATTATCGACTTGCAAGAAGCCTTAAGGAAGGCCGGTCTACCTGAAGAACAAATCGAACCGATCATTAAGAAAATCGCCGAAGAAAGTCCAAACGAAGAGCAGCTACAAAAGACTTTACAAGAACAAATTAAGCAAGGAATAAATTCAAAACTACCTAATGTAGATGATGCAATTTCTAATAAAAAGGACCAAATTGAACACGACATTACCGAGGGGGTCTATGGTGCCATAGGCCAAACAGAAAAGCAAGTTGAATCTGGATTTAACCAATTTACAGAACAAGTGATGGGTAGCCTTAACAGTGCAACAGGTGATATAGAAAGTTTAATCGCTCAAGGGACAGCACCTGTTTTTACACAGTTCCAAAACGGAATTGGCGATCTCCAAAAGGGTCAAAAGGCTTTGCAAACTGGAATTGGTCAGTTAGCTAATGGTACAAGTGAGTTAACAAGCGGAGCCACCCAATTAAAAGATGGTCAACAACAATATGTGTCTCAAATGACTTTATTTACTGAGAAATTCCTCGAAGCTAAAGAGGGAGTCACCGCTCTAAAGAATGGTTCCAATGAACTTCTAGATGGGATCATCCAACTAGAAGATGGAGCTAAACAGTTCCAAGATGGTACAGCAGAATTGGCTGAAGGATCTGAAAAACTAGCCAAGGGAACCGATGAATTAAAAGAAGGTACTGAAGAATTTAACGAAGAGATGTCTGAAGCTGTCGAGGAAATTAATGATGTCGAGGCCGATGAAGACACATACAATATGATGGCAAATCCAGTAGAAGTAGATAATGAGAAAATTAATGAAGTACCGAATTACGGAACAGGGTTTGCACCTTACTTCTTATCCTTAGGTTTATACGTCGGGGCATTATTACTTTCTATCGTATATCCGTTACGAGAGCCTTCAGTTGTACCAACAAGTGGTTTCAACTGGTTCTTACGTAAAACGATTGGTTTGGGTATTATCGGTGTATTACAAGCCCTAATCGCAGCAAGTGTACTACTTTTCGGCTTGAAAATTGAAGTACAAAGTGTGTCACTGTTTTATCTGTTTGCAATCTTTACGAGCTGGACCTTTATTGCTTTAATCCAGTTCTTGGTTACTTGCTTCGATGACCCGGGTCGCTTTATGGCAATTATCGTGCTTATTTTACAGTTAACGACGAGCGCAGGAACTTTCCCATTAGAGTTAATTCCTGAAGTGTTGCAAGCCTTCAATGCCTTTTTACCAATGACTTATTCCGTTGCAGGATTAAAAGCGGTAATCTCTAGTGGTGAGTTCGGCGTCATGTGGGTAAATAGCGGAATCTTAGCGATCTTTACGATTCTGTCCCTATTATTAACCCTATCTTATTTCATCGTTATGTTTAAGCGAAAATTTGCAACGATGCAGGAAAGTGCGTAAAACAAACATTATCTGTAGCAACATACAAAAAATTCAACTTTAAAAAATAGTAAGTGAAAGCTCGCCTGAATTCCTATATATTAAAGGAATTCAGGTTCTTTTTTAAATTTTCGAGTTGATTTACATTTTGAAAAGTTTATTTTATCTATCTTAAAGCTATGTAAACAATCAACATTTTGCTAATATGTACACAAAATTGTGGGTAAATGTGGATATATTGTTCAAATCCTTAAATATCAACTATTTTAATTGTGTATGATTTTTGTGGATAGATCTGTGGATAGTGTGTATAATTCTGTTGTTTTCAATTAAATCAATGTTAAATTACCTTTTTGTTGTGGATAAGTGGTGGTTTGTTATATTTTAATATTTTAATTTTCCGTTTATTTTAGATTAGCTCCACTTAAATGACGCTTATTGTTATAATAAGATTAATTACAACTATTAGGAGTGAAGGTCTTGGTTCAAAAAAGGGAGACTTGGTTTTTACTACAGACAGAGCCCCTTGATGCAGCAGTGAATATGGCAATCGATGAGGCTCTACTTCTTTGGCACAGTAAAGGGAAGATTAAACCAACGATTCGCTTTTATCAATGGAAAAAGCCGAGTTTATCAATTGGCCATTTCCAACAAATTAATTCCTCGATTAATTTAGATCATGTAAGGCAACTAGGATGTCAGCTCGTTCGACGACTAACTGGTGGAAGTGCCGTCTTACACGATGAAGAGTTAACTTATAGCATCGTCGTGAGTGAAAATCATCCAAAGATTCCAAAGACGATTGAACAGGCTTATTTCGTTCTTGCGCAAGGGATTGTACAAGGCTATCGTAACTTAGGAGTCGATGCAGAAATTTTACAACAGCAACTAAATGCTGACCGTTCTGCAGTCTGCTTTGAGACCCCGGCAATTTATGAATTAGTCGTTAACGGAAAAAAAGTAAGTGGTAATGCCCAAACGAGAAAAAACGGAGTACTATTACAACACGGATCGATCCCCTTTCGTTTTCATGAAGATTTCTTATTTAAATTATTTCAGTTCCCAGATGAAGAAACTAGATTACAAAAAAAGAAACAATTTAAAGAAAAAGCTGTCAGTTTATATGATATCTCATCTAAAAAATTTACCTATGAAGAGGTCGAAGCCGCCTTTTACAAAGGTTTTACCGATGCTTTACAAGTAGACACTAAACCATTCACCCTATCTAAAACTGAGTGGGACTTTATTTACCATTTAGCTAATACAAAGTATCGTTCCTCGTCTTGGACTTTCAGGCGTGAGAGTGATAAAACTATAGGAGGCATTTAACATGGCTAAACATCAAGAACATATGCGCAAGCCAGACTGGTTAAAAATCAAAATTAATACTTCTGACTCGTATAAGCAATTAAAAAGGTTAATGCGAGAAAAAGAATTAAATACCGTATGTGAAGAAGCGAAATGTCCAAATTTACACGAATGTTGGAGCGAGCGAAAAACAGCTACTTTTATGATCTTAGGAGATGTATGTACCCGAGGCTGTCGATTCTGTGCCGTTAAAACCGGTATTCCTAACGAACTTGATTGGCGTGAACCGAAACGAGTTGCCGAATCAGTGCAAATTATGGGCCTAAAACATGTAGTAATTACTGCGGTAGCCCGCGATGATTTAAAAGATGGTGGGGCTGCTGTTTTTGCCGAAACAATTCGCCAAGTACGAGCGTTAAATCCGCTTACGACAATTGAAGTTTTACCTTCTGATATGAAAGGTGATTACGAGAGTTTAAAAACATTGCTTTCTGCAGGTCCAGATATTTTTAACCATAATATTGAAACAGTTCGTCGTTTAACAAAACGCGTACGAGCTATTGCTACTTACGATCGTTCATTACAACTATTAAAACGAGTAAAAGAAGTCGCCCCTTACATACCGACAAAATCGAGCATGATGCTCGGGCTTGGAGAGACGAAAGAGGAAATTTTAGAAGCAATGGATGATCTGTTAGCTCACGATGTTGATATTTTAACATTAGGTCAATATTTACAACCGACGAAGAAGCATCTCGATGTCGTTCGTTATTATCATCCAGATGAATTTAAAGAGTTAAAGGAAATCGCCCTAGAAAAAGGTTTCACACATTGTGTTTCTGGACCGCTCGTTCGTTCTTCTTATCACGCCGACGAACAAGTATCTAAAGAAACGATTCAGCGTCGGATTCAATATATGCGTGGATATGAAGAAACAGAAAAGAGACCTGTCGACTTTTCATTAAAAGATATGTTGCCTGAGGAATAAATTAAAGAGCCTCCCTTCTTACTAACGACTTAAAGAAGGTTCGAGGCTCTTTTT
>CALGOZ010000105.1 GCA_937960785.1 uncultured Pseudogracilibacillus sp. | reverse complement strand
GAAATTAACCTAACTTAGAGGTAAAGAGTGATACAAATTACTAGAATATTAAACATATAAAGGATCGGCTACTTTAACGAACGTTCCTTCACTTAAAGGATACGTTGCTTTATCGAGTTTTACACGTACGATTGAACCGATTAAATCTTCCGAACCAGCAAACTGAACTTTTAAGTAATTATCTGAATAACCTACTAAATAACCTTCCTTATCTTCGCTTGCTTCTTCTGGAATTACTTCAAGTACATCTCCTTCATAACGTTCCGCATATGCTTGAGCTAACTTGTTAGATAGCTCAATCATAATCTCTACACGACGGTTTTTTTCATCTTTGTCGACTTGATTTTCCATTCGTGCTGCCGGAGTTCCCGTTCGACGGGAAAAAGGAAACACGTGTAATTCAGCATAGCCAATATCTTTAACAAAGTCGTAAGTCTCTTGAAATTCCTCTTCTGTCTCTCCAGGGAAGCCAACAATAATATCCGAAGTAATTGCGATTCCTGGTAGAGCTTTTTTAATTTGTTCGACCCGCTCTTTATAAAATTCCGGTGAATATTTGCGACGCATCCGCTGTAAAACCGACTGCGAACCAGATTGCAATGGAATGTGTAAATGACGGACAATTTTTTCGGATTTGTCTAAAACTTCGATTACCTCATCAGTAATTTGACTCGCTTCGATGGAAGAGATACGGATTCGTTTTAATCCATCTACTTCTGCTTCAAGGTCCTGTAATAAATTCGCAAAACTATAATCTGGCATATCTTCACCATAACCGGCAGTATGAATCCCGGTTAGGACGATTTCTTTATAGCCTGCATCGACTAACTTTTGAGCTTGTTCTATCACATTCTTTGGATCCCGGGAACGTAACAATCCGCGAGACCATGGAATAATACAGAAGGTACAGAAGTTATTACATCCTTCTTGAATTTTTAACGATGCTCGAGTCCGGTCAGAAAAGGTCGGAACATCCATTTCTTCAAAAACTTTTGTCTTCATAATGTTTTCAACTCCGTTAATTGGTAAACGTGTCTTCAAATGTTCTTCAATTAACGGAATCATTCGCTTACGATTTTGTGTACCGACAACAACATCGACGCCATCGATCTCCATTACCTCTCCTGGAGAAGTTTGCGCATAACAACCCGTAACACAAACTACGGCTTCTGGATTTTTCCGTACCGCACGACGAATTATTTGCCTACTTTTTCGATCTCCTGTATTCGTAACAGTACATGTATTAATAACATACACATCGGCCATCCGGTCAAAATCAACCCGCTCATAGCCATGTTCTTTAAACATATTCCAAATACCCTCTGTTTCGTAATGGTTTACTTTACAACCTAATGTGTGGAACGCTACTGTTCGCATCCGTTTCACTCCATTTCCTCAAAATAATACGATATACTCGCTAAAGCGTAGAGGCTTGCAGTTTCTGTACGTAAAATACGTTTTCCTAAACGTACAGGACTAAAAGTGTAATCTTTAAATGTAGCCACTTCAGCTTCGGAAAAGCCACCTTCTGGACCGATTGCAACAATTATTTCGTTATAGTTTTTTATTTTAGCTTCTTGTAGCTTTGAAGCAAAAGTAGCCCGTTGTATACCCTTTGCTTCTTCCTCGTAAGCAATTAGTTTAATGGATTGTACCTTTTTAACTTCTTCTAAATAAGTCGAGACCTGTTCGACAAATTGTATTTTTGGTACTACAGTTCGTCCGGATTGCTCGCTTGCTTCTTTGGCGATTTTTTCATAACGGCGCAAGCGGTTTTTTATCTTTTTCTTGTCCCACTTTACTACCGAACGTTCGGACTGAAACAATATAAATTGACTTGCGCCTAGTTCGGTTCCTTTTTGTATTATGAGGTCAAGTTTATTTCCTTTTACTAAACTTTGAACGATTGTGACCGATATAGGTAGTTCTACGTTTTCTTCCGTCCATTCGACAATTTTGGCAAGGACGTAGTTTTCAGTTTCATTTATTTCTTCTATTTGACAAGTTGCACTTTTACCTTCTGGATGGACACAAATAATTGAATCCCCGACATTGTAGCGCATCACGCGAATAATATGGTGTGCGTCTTGTTCAATTCTTACTTCTTTTTCTTGCCAAAAGGGTGCATCAATAAAATATCGTTGCAATCATGTCACCTACTTATCGGCTACTTTTTTCGTAATAAATGTATGCCAATGTTCTTCCTCTAGTTGTTCAATTATATGGAAATCTTTGGCCGTTAAGGCTTCTTGAATAGTTTTTGCTTCTTTTTCAATGATACCAGAAACGATAAACAGTCCGCCAACTTTTAATTGTTCATAGGCATCGTCAATCAATTGCAAAATTATATGTGCTAAAATGTTTGCAACAATAATGTCTGCTTTCGGTTCATGAGAAATTCCTTTTAATAGGTCGTTTGCTTGAACTGTAATTGAATCTGTTAAATTATTTAAATCACGATTTTGGATCGTACTTTGTACTGCTACTTGATCTAAATCATAGCTGTAGACATGTTTTGCTCCTAGCAATGCGGAGGCAATGCTTAAAATACCCGAACCAGAGCCGACATCGATTACGATATCGGCTTGTTGAATTGACTTTTCTAGAGCAAGTAAGCTTAATTTCGTCGTCGGATGCGTTCCCGTTCCAAAGGCCATTCCCGGATCCATTAAAATCTTTGTACTGTTCGTACCTTCTACTTGTTCTTTCTCCCATGTGGGTACAATCATAAAACGGTCTGTTACATGAAACGGTTTGAAATATTTTTTCCATTCGTTTTCCCAATCAGCTTCTTGTACCGTTTGAACGGTATAGGTAACTTCCCCAATATCAATACCGAATGATGGCAATTGTTCGATTTTTTCTGTTATTTTTTCTTTTAAAGACGGCCATTTGTCATCTTGTAAAAAGTATGCTTTTAAAATAACGCCGTCTTGGGTATATTTTTCCCCTTTTAATTCGTACATTTCACCGAAGCGAAAGCCGTAACGGGAATCCGGTTCAATCCCTTCTTCAATAACGACTCCGTTTGCGCCATATTCGTTTAATAAGTTTGCTACTGCTTCTTTTGCTTCTTGAGTTGTTTTAATAATTAGCTCGTTCCAATCCACTATTTCCACCGAACTTTCTCTACTTTTTCTTAAGAATTAATCGCCTCGAAAGGCTTTTTTAAAACGTGAAAAAAACGATTCGCCCGACTCCGATACGGGGTCATTGTTTGTCGTTTCGTTTAATTTACGTAATAGTTCCTTTTGTTCTTCTGATAAATTTGTAGGCGTGACTACTCGAACGGTTACATGTTGGTCACCTTGTCCGTAACCTCGAACGTTCGGTACTCCTTTATTACGTAAGCGGAATGTTTTACCCGTTTGTGTTCCTGCTGGGATTTTAAACGTTACATTTCCATGGACTGTCGGTACTTCAATTTCATCACCTAAGGCTGCTTGTGCAAACGTAATCGGTAGTTCTAAGAAAATATTGTCCCCCTCGCGCACGAAATATTCATGCTCGCGAACTTGGATGACGACAAATAAATCCCCTGGAGGACCACCATTTATTCCTGGCTCTCCTTTACCTGTGAGGCGTATTTGTTGACCGTCGTCAATACCTGCAGGAATCGTCACTTTAATTCGAGAATGTTTCTTTACTGTTCCGCTACCACCACATGTGTGACATTTATCAGCGATGTATTGCCCTGTACCTTGGCAATAATTACATGTGCGTTGATTTACAATTTTACCAAAGGGGGTACTCTGCTCCATATGAATTTGACCAGTACCGTGACAATGTTGACATCTAGTTGGACTTGTGCCAGGTTTTGCTCCTGAACCGTTACAAGTATCACACGGTTCGTCTTTCGGCACGGTAATCTCTGTCTCTTTACCAAAGATCGCCTCTTCAAAATCTAGTGTCAATGTATATTGTAAATCTGCTCCTTGGCGGGGTGCGTTTGGATCTTGTCTACGTCCACCACCACCGAAAAACATATCGAAAATATCCCCAAAACCGGAAAAGTCCTGTCCCGCTCCGCCAAAACCTCCGGATTGAGGTCCTGCGTGGCCGAAGCGATCGTACTGCGCCCGTTTTTGGTCATCTTTTAATACTTCGTATGCTTCCTTTATTTCTTTAAAACGTTCTTCTGCATCCTCCGCCTTATTGACGTCGGGATGATACTTTCGCGCTAATTTACGATAAGCTCGGCGAATATCCTGTTTTGATGCGTCTCGGTCAACCCCGAGCACTTCATAATAATCTCGCTTACTCAATTCGTTTCACTCTCCCGAAACCATTCATTCAATTAATTTATCTTATCACTATTGTAGGTTAATTAGCAAATAGATGTTCTTGATCATTTTCTTCATAAAGTTATTTTCCCAATAATTACGTCTTAAAAAAAGTCAAAGTCAAGTAAGACCTGACTTTGACTCTTTTTTCATTTACTTTACTTATCGGATTTTTCATCATCGTCTACTTCTTCATATTCAGCATCGACGACATCATCATCGGCTGCGCCTGAAGCATCACCCTCAGCCCCAGCTACACCTTGAGCACCTTGTTCTTGCGCCATCTGCTCGTATAATTTCACAGATAACTGCTGAACTTCTTGCTCGAGGGCTTCTTTTTTCGCTTTAATATCTTCTGTATCGTCTCCTTCAAGAGCTTTTTTCAGCGCTTCTTTTGCTTCTTCAGCTTTTTGCTTTTCGGCATCGGAGACTTTGTCACCTAAATCTTTAATCGTCTTTTCCGTTGTAAAGATTAACTGGTCTGCTTCGTTACGTAACTCAACTTCTTCACGACGTTTTTTGTCCGCTTCAGCATTTTCTTCTGCTTCTTTAATCATACGTTCGATTTCTTCATCAGAGAGTCCAGAAGAAGACTGAATTGTAATTGACTGTTCTTTGTTCGTCCCTAAGTCTTTGGCACGGACATTTACAATACCATTTGCGTCGATATCGAAAGTAACTTCAATTTGCGGTACACCACGTGGAGCCGGTGGAATATCTGTTAATTGGAAACGACCGAGCGTCTTGTTGTCCGCAGCCATTTCACGCTCACCTTGGAGCACATGAATATCAACTGCAGTTTGGTTATCCGCTGCTGTAGAGAAGATTTGAGATTCGCTCGTTGGAATTGTCGTGTTTCGCTCGATTAATTTCGTTGTAACGCCACCCATCGTTTCAATCCCAAGGGATAATGGTGTAACGTCAAGAAGTACAACGTCTTTAACGTCTCCTTGTAAAACTCCACCCTGAATTGCTGCACCAAGGGCAACTACTTCGTCCGGGTTTACACCACGGGATGGTTCCTTACCTGTCTCACGTTTAATCGCTTCTTGAACAGCTGGGATACGTGTAGAACCACCGACTAAAATGATTTTATCTACATCTTGAGCAGTTAGGTCTGCATCTTCTAAAGCTTTACGTACTGGAATCATCGTACGCTCGACAAGTTCGTTCGTTAGTTCGTCGAATTTGGCACGAGTTAGCGTCATTTCTAAGTGTAATGGTCCTGCTTCGCCTGCCGTAATAAATGGTAAGGAAATTTGTGCTTGGGATACACCAGATAAATCAATTTTTGCCTTTTCTGCTGCATCTTTTAAGCGCTGCATCGCCATTTTGTCTTGCGACAAGTCGATGCCATTTTCTTTACGGAACTCCTCTACCATATATTCGATAATTTTATCGTCGAAATCATCTCCACCTAGGCGGTTATCTCCTGCAGTAGAGATTACTTCAAACGTACCGTCACCAATATCTAAAATCGATACGTCGAAAGTTCCTCCACCTAAGTCGTATACTAAAATCGTTTGGTCTTCATCTTCTTTATCCATTCCGTAAGCTAAAGCTGCTGCTGTAGGTTCATTAATGATTCGTTCTACTTCCAGCCCAGCGATAATCCCAGCATCACGAGTTGCCTGACGCTCAGCGTCGTTAAAATAAGCTGGTACTGTAATAACGGCTTTACTTACTTCTTCTCCGATATATTCTTCCGCATAGCTTTTTAAATGTTGTAAAATTATCGCAGAAATCTCTTGCGGAGTATATTCTTTATCTTCAATTGTCACTTTATAGTCAGTACCCATGTGGCGTTTAATGGACTGGATTGTATTTGGGTTCGTAATCGCTTGACGCTTTGCAACTTCCCCGATCTGTCTTTCACCATCTTTGAAACTTACGACAGATGGTGTCGTACGGTTACCTTCCGGGTTTGGAATAACAACAGGTTCTCCACCTTCCATTACAGTTACACATGAGTTTGTTGTCCCTAAGTCAATACCAATAATTTTGCTCATTCCATGAACTCTCCTTTATCTACAAAACTTATTTATTCACTTTAACCATTGCTGGTCGAATTACTTTATCTTTTAACATATAACCTTTTTGAAGTTCTTCTGTAATAATATTCGATTCTTTTGATTCGTCTTCCTCTTGCATAACCGCATGATGTAAGTTTGGATCGAATGGTTGATCAATTACATCCATAACCTCTACACCTTGAGAGCGTAAAGCTTCGAGGAATTGATTGTATACCATTTTCACACCATCGTAAAAACCTTTTTGCGACTCATCGACTTCTGTCTCTAAAGCTCGTTCGAAGTTATCAATTACTTGAAGCAATTCTGTCGCTAAGGCTTCTGCTTCATATTTACGCATGGCAATTCGTTCTTTTTCAGTACGTTTACGGAAATTATCATACTCTGCTTGTACTCGTAGTAAACGATCTTTTAGTTGTTCGACTTCTTCTTCTAATGCTTCTTTTTCCTGTTTCAATGTTTCATAATCTTCTATTGATACCGTCTCTTCAGCTTCTTCTTTCGTCTTTTCTTCAACTTCTTCAGCAACGACTTCTGTATCTGCTACGGCTTCTTCAGTGTCTTTATTTGTAGAATTGTTTTTCACTTCTTCTTTTTCTTCCTCTTGATACGTGTCATTCTTTTCTTTTTCAGCCATTTTACGTACCTCCAACAATAATTTACCACGATACACGATAACATGAATCGTACGTTTTAGAAACTAATATCCTTATTTGTCATTATTTTCTGGGAATAAAATATTCGTAAGTTCATTCGATAACGATTGTAGTAAGGAAATTACTTTACGATATTCCATGCGCATCGGACCGATTAACGCAATAGTACCGAATTGTTCTTTATTTAAACGGAATGTAGACGTAATTAAGCTTAAATTCTTAACCGCATCGACTTTATTTTCCTTTCCGATACGGACGTGAAGCCCAGTACCGTGATCCATTAATAAATTCACAATAGCTTCTTCTTCTTCTAAAAAGGAATAAAAATCGTACACCTTTTCAACATCTTTAAATTCGGGTTGTGTTAATAGGTTTGCTTTTCCATCTACGTATAACTTAACTGACTCATCATAGCAAATGACCGATTTAATATATTCAAACATATGTTCATAATCTTTTATATGCTTTTTCATTAATTCGTATACTTCTGTTTCAAGGGCATACGTTAAATTCATAATCGGAACACCGACAAGACGATCGTTTAATATGTTAACGATTTTCTCTAAATCAGAACCTAAAACACCTTTAGGAATCGTAAATGATTTATGTTCGACATGTCCGGTACTCGTAACTAGTATGGCGACTGCGGTATCTTCTGTAACAGGTAATATTTGCACCTGCTTTAACGTCGCTTCTGTTACATCAGGACCGAGTATAATTGCTGTGTAGTTCGTTAATTGGGATAACATTTCTGTCGATAACTGTACAATTTGCTCTAGTTCATAAATATTATCTTCTATAATATGTGAAATAATAGACAAGTTCTTTTGTTTTAACGTCGGTGAAATAAAATGATCGACATAATAACGATAGCCCTTTTCAGAAGGTATTCGCCCGGATGATGTATGAGTTTTTTCTAATAATTCCTTTTCTTCTAAATCAGCCATCACATTACGAATCGTCGCAGCACTTAAGTTTATTTGCTTGTTTTTCGATAATTTTCGTGAGCCAATCGGGTGGGCCGACCGCACAAAATCATCGATAATCGTTTGTAAAATTAAGCGCTCCCTATCCGTTAGTAGCATATCGCTCACCCCTGTTAGCACTCGACTACTTAGAGTGCTAATACTAATAATAAAGTAACAAATACGATTTTTTTTGTCAATAAAGAAGGGTTCACAAAAATGCATTATTATACGTAAGAAAAACTTTTCAAAATAAAAACCTACATCCCTTATTCATTTTAATTGGGAGTAGGTTTTATACTCGTTTACTCATCGTCTAGTTGTAAGACAGACATGAAGGCCTCTTGGGGTATTTCCACAGAACCGACCATTTTCATTCGTTTTTTACCTTCTTTTTGACGTTCGAGAAGTTTACGTTTACGAGTGACATCTCCACCGTATAATTTCGCTGTTACGTCTTTACGAACAGCCTTAATATTCGTACGAGCGATAATCGAGTTACCTATCGCCGCTTGAATTGGTACCTCGAATTGCTGTCTTGGAATTAGCTCACGAAGCTTTTCGGCAATTTGTCGCCCTCGACGCTGAGCAAAATCTCGGTGAATAATCACAGATAATGCGTCGATTGGTTCACCATGTAGTAAAATATCCATCTTTACTAAATCGGATGGACGATTACCGATAAATTCATAATCAAGCGATGCATAGCCTTTCGTTTGCGATTTTAATTGATCGAAAAAATCATATACAATTTCCGATAATGGTAATTCATAGACGATATTTACGCGAATATCATCCAAATATTGCATATCGATATATTGACCGCGTTTCCGTTGACATAACTCCATTACAGGACCGACGAAATCGTGCGGTACCATAATCGATGCTTTAACGTATGGCTCTAAAATCTCTTCAATTAACTCTCTTTCTGGCATAAAAGCTGGGTTATCAATATGAAGTACTTCTCCATCAGTTTTTCGTACTTCATATACTACACTTGGTGCTGTCGTAATTAAATCGATGCCGAATTCTCGCTCAATTCGCTCCTGAATAATCTCCATATGAAGTAAACCTAAAAAACCCGTACGGAAACCGAAACCTAACGCTTGGGATGTCTCTGGTTCATATTGTAAGGATGAGTCGTTTAATTCTAGCTTTTCAAGCGCATCACTTAAAGCATTGTAATCATCGGAATCGACTGGATATAGGCCACAGAAGACCATCGGGTTTAATTTACGATATCCAGGTAATGCTTCTTCAGCACCGTCTTCTACATGAGTAATCGTATCTCCTACATTCGTATCTTTTACTTCTTTAATTGCTGCAGTTAAATAACCGACATCCCCAACTGTTAAATAGTCTCGTTCTTCTTCTCTTGGTGTGTTGACGCCGAGCTCGATTACTTCGTATTCTTTATCGTTCGACATCATTTTAATTCGATCCCCAACTCTTAAAGTTCCTTCCTTGATGGAAATGTATGCAATTACACCTCGGTAAGGATCATATAAAGAATCAAAAATTAATGCTTTTAACGGTGCTTTTGGATCACCTTTTGGTGCTGGAACTTTTTCGACGATACTTTCTAAAATTTCCTCAATACCAATATTGTCTTTTGCTGAAGCTAAAATGACATCATCCGGATCGACACCGAGCACATCGACAAGCTCTTCGGTTACTCGATCAGGGTCAGCATTCGGTAAATCAATTTTATTTATAACAGGAATTAATTCTAAATCGTTATCTAATGCTAAATAGACGTTCGCTAACGTTTGTGCTTCAATTCCTTGGGCCGCATCGACGACTAAAATTGCTCCTTCACAAGCAGCAAGACTGCGTGATACTTCGTATGCAAAATCGACATGCCCTGGAGTATCGATTAAATGGAACGTATAATCTTCCCCGTCTTTTGCTTTATAATTTAAGCGAACGGCGTTCAATTTAATCGTAATTCCTCGCTCCCGTTCTAATTCCATCGCATCTAAAAACTGCTCCTTCATTTCTCGCTCCGTTAATGCCCCGGTATTTTCTAAAATTCGGTCCGCTAACGTCGATTTTCCGTGGTCGATATGAGCGATGATTGAAAAGTTTCGTACGTTTCTATTTTCCTTCGACATAAGTAGTGTCAACTCCTACACTGCTCATAATAATAACATTGCTTAGCTTACATGATTATATCAATTGGCTACGATTGTTGCAATGTTGAAGGAATTTTTTCAAAGTTGACAATTAACTTTCAAGCGAAAATACAAGTTTTAAAATAAGGACTCCGCGATGGCATATAGTAAATTAATAATTTTTTCAAAAAATGTCGTTGTTATTTTTTCAAAAGACGTCGCAAGTTTATGAATAAAATGATTTTCTTCTGTATTGATGTTCAGTTGTTCTAATTCTAAAGTGTCGTTAGGATTGTTTTCTTTAGCAACTTCTTCGGCTAGCTCAATTTCGACTTCTTCCTCTTTACTTTTTGGAAAACCTTGTGTCGTTTCATCGTGTTGTTTTGGTTCATACATCATTCCGGTCATCATACCACCTGCAAAAAGAACGAGTAATAAAGCAACAATTCCGATGAAACGCATTCCCTTATTCCTCCTTTAAACTTTTACATCTGTTCTAAATATTGTTTTTATTTATTCACTTTTTCAGCATCCCAGAAAAAGTCGCTAAAGACGTCTGCAAAAAGATCGATTGATCGATACATTTCTTTCAGTTCATTGTCGTAGCCCCCGATTTCTATTAACACTGCATTTTCCACTAAATCTTGGTTGTACACCCCGTTTGAGTTTGGCCCTTCTTTAGTAATTACTCCACGACTTATTCCTGATAAACGTTCATTTAGCTTTTGATGTAATTCTGTTGCTAATGTTAAATTCCGTTCGTAATGTTTATTTTCTGCTCCAACAACGAACAAAAAGGTCGCATACGTTTTACCATCGACATCTAGAGTCGTTTTATCATAAGGCATACTATCACGGTGTATATCGAACACATAATTAATAGATTCATGTGAGGCTAACGCTTCTTTTACGATTGGTCGAGAGGCTTCGTATGATTTTCCATACGTCCAACCTTTATCATGTAAAATTGAAGTTATATCAGTCTTATCATAAATCGCTCCTATTCCTTTTGCTTCTAGTTTTTCTGCAAGTCGTTCGGAAACTTTCGTAATATTCACCTCTTTATGATAGGCCCGGTCAGGTTCCGTCTCTTTTGGTAAGTGTGGTAAGAAAGATTCCCGATTATGACTGCTATATAAAAAGACTGATTTCGTTTCAATATCAGAAAACTTTTCTTTTTCTTTTTCTTCTTCGTGATCAATTGCTTCCCGGTCTTCTAAAATATCTTCAATCGGCGGACCTGATTCATGGAACATTCCAGTCATTGTGTCGAACTGTTCATTAGCAATAATAACGGTTTGCTCATAAGTTGCAAAGCCGGGAAGTTCCTTTCCGAGCATATGGCGAAAATCATTAATCGTCACATCAACTAAGGAACGTAAAGAATAACGAGCAAAAGGTGCTCGTTCAAGGTCTTCTTCTAACATTATGGAGAAAGGTCTGCTTTCCATGCTATACAATAAAGAAAAAATTGATTCATCAAGATTACTTGTCCAATTTGAGAAAAAGGTCGATGTAATCCGGGCTGACGGTTTTGCCGTCGTCATTAAACCAATTGTAAAAAAAATCACGACTAACGCTACAAATAGACCGACTATTTTTACAACAACATATAAGCTACGTCTTTTAAACAAACAATCACCAACTTTGTCTATCCCGTTTACTGTACTTTATGCTTGTACAAAAAGAAATAGACCAAGTTTGATGAAGTTTGCTTCTTTTAACGGGTAAAATACCCCGCTTCATCATGGGCGATTCGTTCATGGAGGGCTTCATTAATTCCAGTTGCAACGACATGAGCCATATCGTTCATAAAACTATCGACTTCTTTAGGGGTTACAATCATATTTCTTCCCATCGGAGTTAATACTTCCGTAAGTAACATTCGCTTTTCCTCTTCTGATAGTTGTCCGACTAACCCTAAAAAGGCAACCCTCTCCTTTTCATCAGGAATATCTTTTTCTGATAAATTTTCGTGACGTACGACCATACCTTTTGGAAGAAGGGCCTGACGTGGCAAATCTTTTTCACTCCATTCCCGACCGATATGTTTTAATAAATAATCGAAGGCGTCTGTAGCGATGGTCACCGCATCGACAACAGTCGGTACGCCGATTGCAATAACTGGTACTCCTAACGTTTCTTTACTTACTTCTTTACGGCGATTACCAACGCCAGAGCCAGGATGAATTCCGGTATCAGTAATTTGAATTGTTTCGTTAATTCTTTCGATTGAACGCGAGGCTAGCGCATCGATTACAATAACAAAATCCGGTTTAAAGCGATCAATTACACTTAAAATAATATCGCTAGTCTCCATTCCTGTTACTCCCATTACTCCTGGAGAAAGTGCAGCGACTGGCCGGTATCCATCGGCTACAGTTTCAAACTCCAATTCAAACAAGTGATTTGTAACTAGTACTTTTTCTACTGTAATTGGACCTAAAGCATCGGGCGTCACATTCCAATTTCCTAAACCGACGACTAATCCTTTACTATCTTTTTGAATACCGTTTTGCTTTAATAAGTTTCGTAACGTTTCTGCTAATACTTTTACAGCATTGCTTTGTTTTTCAGTATCTTGTTTTTTTACACCATCAGCAAAAATTGTAATATACGTACCGCGCTTTTTTTTAAGGCGTTTCTCTCCTTCTTTGGATATTTCGATATGGTCAACTTTAATGCCGTTTTTTTCATATTGCTTTGAGACGACACCACGTATTTCCTTCGGTGCCTTTTCTTCTTCGGTATACATTTCTTTCGCTTCATAAGCTAAGTCCGTCCGAACTGTATATGCTTTTGTCTCTTCCATTGTTGCTCCCTCTTTCTTAACGATATTTTCCTATAGTATTCAACGTTTCTTCCGATTCATACGTTCTAAAGTTGAAATGAATTCGTTAATTTGATAAAATGTTCTTGTCCATTTCATAGAAACAAATCGAGGAATTACTAGGATTCGTCGATTAAATCGTTGAAGCATAGAACAGTTGGAGGTGAAAAAATGGCTAATTTAAAATCTGCCATTAAGCGTGTACGTACGAACGAAGACCGTCGCGTCCGTAACAAAGCAGTAAAGACAAATATGCGTACACTTATTAAACGAGTTGAACATTTTGTTGAACAAAACGATGTCGAAAACGCAAAAGTTGCATATCAAGAAGCAGCGCAAGTAATTGATAAAGCAATTCAAAAAGGTGTCGTACATAAAAATAACGGCAACCGTCAAAAAAGTAAGTTGGCGAAAAAAATACGTCAAATTACCGCTTAATTTTAAGGAAAGAACGATGTTCAGTTTGATTCTGAATATCGTTTTTTTATTTTTGGATTTCATAAAAAAGAAAACATCCTAAATTAAGCAGTCCATCCATTGCGGGAGTACGATATTTCTTTCAATTATACTTGGTAAATAAGATCAGCCATTAATTTAAGCATAAAAAAAGAGCCAGAAAATAGTTCTCCTGGCTCTAAAAAGACTTCCTTAAAAAGCGATTTGCTTATCGAAAAATAAATTTTCGCAATAAATTAAATGTAGGATGTTTTATTTTCTTTTGGATAAATTAAATAGTATAACAACAGTTCAAATGCAATTTTTTCATCTTGTTGGCCACTTTTTATTTCGTAATCTGTCATTGCAAGTTGATCGATCATCTTATATAGGGTGTTACGATCGTATTTTTGTGATCTTTCGTATGCTTTTTTAACTACATATGGGTGAGCTTTTATCGACGATTGTATCTGTCGTAAAGGTAACCCTCGGGCTGCATATATCTTAGCTTGTAACATCATACGGAATTGATATGATAAAAGAGCTATCATACTAACGGGATGTTCATTCATCTTTTCTAATTGTCGAAAAATCATCAGTGCCCTTTCTAAATCTCTTTCTAATACCGCATCAGCAAGATCGGTTGCTGTCTGTTCCGTAGAGTGAGACATAATTTCACTAACAATCTCTTCAGTTACTTCTTCTTCAGATTCGATGTAGTGAGATAATTTCTCTACTTCCCGCTGTAACAAATATAAATTCGGGCCAAACTCCGCTTCGAAACGTAACTTCGCTTCCTCGGTCAGTTTAATTTCATGTAATTTCAACATATCATCAAGCCATTTACGTAATTCATAATCACGAATTGGCTGACAATCGATAGTGACTGAATTTTTAAGTAGTTTTTTCGTAATCGATTTTCGACGGTCTAACCTTTCATACGGTGCGATCAAAACTAGCGTACTATACGGCGCTGGTTGTTCGATATATTGTTCAAATCGTTTCGTATCGTGAGTTACTTGGACCTTTTCTGGGGAGGCGAGTAAAAATACGGGAAATTCCGCGATAGATATATTACGCTCCGAGAAAAAAGGTAACGTCTCTAAGTCGATTACTATATCTTGAATCGCTGTTTCTCGTAGATCGAATAAAGAAACTGCTTCACTTTCTTCACCTATTTTTTTAAATAAAGCATTTTTAAACTGTTCAATAAAATAATATTCCGTTCCAACTAAAGTATATAGTGGAGCTAGTTCTTCTTTATTTAATTGTTTTATCGCATCCTGTAACGAAATCATACATTAGCCTACTTTCCTTCGTATATTCTGTATTCATCACTCTATATAGTGTAGTATAATATAAATAATTTTACGTATTGTATATATATCATAGCATGTATGAACAGTTTTCGAACAATTATTGATATTTCTCATTTGGCTAGCTTTTTTGTTTCGTTTATTTTATAATTAGTTCAGATACAGGAGGGATAACAATGAACGAATTTGAAAACAATCCACAAGAAAAGACAAACGATGTACCTCACGCAGTAACTGGATTTGTTGTATCGTTTATTTTCTTTGCATTTATTTTCTTTTTAGGGACGGCAATCAGCTTTATTAACTAATTAGTAAACAAAAAAGCAAAAAGATAGGAAAAAACTAGCCTTAAACGAGCAAATGGACTGAATTTCTCTTTGATGTAGAAAATCAGTCCATTTTATTTTGTATATAAGCCTTACCTGACTAATCAAGGAACTACAGGATTTTAGGCAACTTTTTAAATTATTGACTAATATCGTTATAAAAAAGTTGTACTATGTCACCTATCTACAAACAAAAGGCCAGTGTCAAGTATAATTTTTACACCGGTATTTTATTTACAGGGTATAATCTCTTCCTTTTGTTTCATTTACTTTTAAACGGTTGAATCATCCCTTTTTCTCCGTAATAAATATATTGTACGGCGCCATCTTCATCCGTACGATAAATGGTGGCTCCTAATTTATCTAATCGTTCAATCACTTCTTTTGAAGGATGACCGTATCGATTATTTTTGCCAACAGGTACGAAGGCATACTTTGGTTGAAGCGATCTAATAAATTCTTCCGCTGACGATGTGTTACTTCCATGATGAGCTACTTTTAATAAATCAACACGTAAACCTTTCGTGTCTTCAATAATTTGTTTCTCAACTGTTTCACTAATATCACCGGTAAACAACATGTATGCTGGACCAATTTTCGTATACAATACGAGCGAATTATCGTTTGTATCTTTATAATCTTTCTTCGGTGACAAAACCGTAAAAGATATATCATATCGTTGGATTTTGTCTCCGTATTTTAATGTGCTAACTGTTGTTTCGTTATTTTTAAGCCACTTTTTCAGTTCGGGATCATCCCGATCATAAATATTTGCGATAAAAATTTCGTCGATTCTCACCTCTTCTAACATATACCGTATTGAACCATGATGATCAATATGAGGATGGCTGACAAAAATCGCATCTATTTTCGTAATTCCTCGACCCTGCAAATAAGGACGAATCACTCGAGAATAAACAGTATCCCTCGGTTCTTCCTCATCGAAGTGAAAGGTCGCACCAGCATCGATAAAAAAGATTCCTCTCCGATAGGGTAACTCAATAACCAAGGCATCTCCTTGACCGATATCAAGCATCGTAACGGAACCCTTAGAGGAGATGTAAGGTTGAACAATTATAAAGGTTAACAACATAGTCAAGGCTATACCATAAAAAAATGCTTCTTTCTTTCTTATCTTTTCTAAAGCAATCATCATTCCGATAAATATGGCGTAATATAGTAAAACTATCGTTAATGTAATTTCACCCGAAACAAAAGGATAATCGACGTAATCGTCAAAAAGCTTGACGATACCTATTATGAATTGGTGTACTTTTAAAAAGATTAACTCGAAAGAATCTTTAAACAAACTTGGTAAATATGGAAGGAAAAATGCAATTAACATAAAGGGAATAACGAAAAAAGAAAAGTAAGGCACGACCAAAATATTTATAAGAATTGATAATGGTTGAAAATGATAAAAATAATACATTTGTAGAGGAACAATAGCCATTTGGGAGACAAAACTTATTTTAAAAAGGAGCATAATTTTTGAAGAAGTGTGCGAGAACCATTCAGCTGATAAAATTAATGCAAAAGTGACGAGAAAAGAGAACTGAAAACCAACATCAAACATCATCGTGCGATCAATACATATTAACGTTAGGAATGCTAGACTAACGATGTCAAGACGTTGTAAACGTACTTGAAAGATTTTAAGCAAAAGGATTAAAATCGCCATCATAGTTGCCCGAAGTACAGAAGGTTGACTTCCAGCTAAAAGTGCATAAATAGGTAAAAAACATAGTAATGTAAATTGAGCTTGCTCCTTCGTTAAGGAAAAAAAACGTAAGGCAATAATATATATAGTTGCAATTAAAATCCCAACATGTAATCCTGATATCGCAAGTAAATGGGATAAACCCCATCGCTGAAATAAAGTTGTTATCTCATCATCTAACGCACTTCGTTCACCAAATATCAATGCCTGTTGCCAAGGGGCTATTTCCTCATGTAATCTTCGCTCACTATTTAAGAGGAATTGTTCGCGAAAGGAATAAAGTTTAGTAAGAAAAGTAGCTCGTTCTACACATTGAACTGCTGCTTTATTTGTAACAGAAAATTGCCCGACGATTCCTCGTTCAAACAAATATTGTTTATAATCGAATTGAAACGGATTCGTCGCACCTTCCACTTCTTCCCACTTTCCGCTAAGAATACATCGAGCTCCGTACGTATAAGGAAAGGTAAGCTTTTCATGAGAATCTAAGGAAAAGTCACTAAAAAGGACACGCACCTTTTCCTCCGTATCTTTCAATATAAAATCGAAGGAAAGGGATTGATCGTAGTAACGAACTGGACTCGCTATTTTCCCTTCCACTGTTACCGTTCGACTAGAAATCGGTGTCTTATAGGATTCCGGCGTGTAGACTGGAAAGTATTCAAGAAATAAGAAGAAGCTTATTACTATAACGCTAAGAAGCAAAAACGAAAGTCGACGTAAAAAATATAAAAAGACTAACCAACCTAAAAACAAAAGGAAAACAATCCAAGTTCGGTCCGTTTTAATACCAATATAAGCAAAAGTCGCACTCAAAACGAATAAATGACTACTCCCCTTCATCATTTACATAAAGCTTCACCTCGATTTATTCGTTTCATTCTTTATGTTCAGTAACTGTTACCCTTTCAACTGGTACTTGAGTTACTGGAATATTTGCTTCTTCTAACAGCTGAATAGCCGTATCATTGTTACGATAATCATGTTCGTAAAAAATTTCCTTAATTCCTGCTTGAATCAAATGTTTCGTACAATGTAGACATGGAAAATGTGTCACATAAAGCGTCGTTTCATCAGTCGCAACACCAAAACGTGCACATTGAAGTAAGGCGTTCATCTCTGCATGAACCGTACGAACACAATGATTGTCAACTATTAGACAGCCTTCATCGATACAATGGCTACTATCATCGACACTTCCATTATAACCACTTGCAATTAGACGATTATTACGGACGAGAATCGCGCCAACAGATAATCGTGTACACGTACTTCGTAAGGAAATTAATTTTGCCTGTGATAAAAAATATTCATGCCAAGAAATTCGTTCCATTTTCTAACCTACCTTTTCTTCTAAGGGATAATAATTGAGTCTTTTATATTTTCTAATGTTTTCTCACCAATTCCACTTACTTCTAATAAATCTTCAACTACTTGAAAGGGTCCGTGTTCTTCCCGATAGTCGATAATTGCTTGGGCTTTTGCTGGGCCGATTCCTTGAAGGGTCGTTAGCTCATCTACTGTCGCTATATTTACTCGCACGAGTTCTTCTGAGCTTGTCGTAGAGCTACTTGTTTGATTAGCCACTGTTGAGGCAAAAGGGATAATATTTTCTTCGCCTTCTTTCGGTACGTAGATTACCATTTCATCATGAACTTTTTGCGCCAGGTTAATCTCGCTTTCGGCTGCCTCTGCCGTAAAGCCTCCAGCAAGTTCAATCACTTTATGCACTCGTTCCATTGCAGGAACAGAGTAGACACCAGGCATTTTCACCTCACCTTTTACATCGACAATCACTTCTTCATTTGGTAGCTCTACTTCTTCTATTCCATCAGCAAAAAGCACATCTTCAGTATAAGAGTCTTCTTCTATATCAATGTGCTCCTCTCGTTTAAAAAGGAAGAAAATACAAAGAATAATCAAGATAGCAATTGGTAATAGTCGAGTAATCGAAGAGAAATGATGCAACACTCTCGCTTCCTTTCGGCGGAATTTCAAAACAAATTACTACGAACCTGAAGGAACCATCGCTTCTTGAGATCGCTCTTTCTTCGTATCGTATACAAAATGATATAATTTGTAAAATGACTAAAAGGGAAAAATAATCGTTCGATTCTATGATAAAATCGCTTTATTTCTCTAAAACGAAAAAAATTCGTTCACCCTTATCCTGCGAAATTTCTATTTCATAGGAAAAATCAGCAAACGTTTTAATCTTTTGAAATCCGATTTCTTTTAATAAATGTATGTAGGTTTCAATTGGAAAAGTTCGTTGGTGATGGGTCTCATCAAAACGTAGGTAAGTATCGTTTTTTGCCTCATTTTGATAAAAAAAGGTCATTTCATGAAACATCTCTCCTGCCTCATTCCCTGGAAAACAATCCCATATATAAGCTAATGTTTCTCCACTGTAGGCAAATGTATTATTCCACAGCTTATTTTTTACATAATCCATACTGTGTATATCAAATATGAAAGTTCCACCAGGCGTTAAACTATCGTAAACGTGTTGGAACACCTTTTTTAGCTCATCTTGTTCTACGATATAATTTATAACATCACAATAACTTACGACTAAGTCTATATTTTTAAATCCTTCTAAAAAACGAATATCCTGTTGAACCCACGTAATATTCGCCCGTTTCAATTCGGCCTTTTTTCTTGCGATTGTTAACATATCGTTTGACAGATCGACACCGTAGATGCGTGGAAATTGTGTAGCAAGGCGAAGGGTAATTTCACCAGTACCACAACCTAAGTCGAGGACTGAATGTACTTTCTTTCCTTCTGTCGCTTGAACTGTCACATGATACCACGCATCATACGGTGCTTCCTTCATAAGCTCATCGTATAATAGTGCAAACTGACCGTAGGTAGTCATTGCCTTTTGTCACCGATTTGAACTTCCTGGGCATCACCCCATAGACGTTCTAAATTGTAATACGAACGTTCATCATGATGGAAGACGTGACAAATAATATCGCCTAAATCGATTAAAATCCAACGGGCTTGTTCGAATCCTTCGACTCGACGGATTGTAACCCCTTCTTCCTCCACTTCGTCCATAATGGAACGGGCAATAGCTTGAACTTGGCGTTCATTATTTCCATGACAAATAACGAAATAATCGGCGATTGAATTTAACCCTTCCATACTCAAGACGACACAGTTTTCAGCCTTTCGATTTTCGCTTGCTTCAACAACAATGTGTAATAACGATTCAGTGTCTTTCAAACTTACTTCACTCCTACTTTTTTTGTTAAATTATTATAAGCATAAAATGTATTCGGATGAATCATTTTTTCTTTACTAACTAAAAAGGTAATCGTCTGTTTAAGGGCTTGATAGGCTGCTAGTTCTAATCGCTTCTTAGCTAGCGCACGAACGGTATCTACTCCCGGAAAATCCCGGGCTGGTTCGATATAATCGGCAACAAAGACGACTAACTCTACATCGCTCATCTCGGACCGACCAGTCGTATGGTAGTAAATGGCGTTAAGTATGTCCTGGTCGGTTATTCCTTTTTCTTGTTCGAGCCATTTAGCTGCTACAGGACCGTGCCATAGTTCATCATGATATTGTAAGAGCGTCTCAGGTAAATGATAGTCTTTGATTAATTGCCTTAATTTTTCTGGACTTTCGTCTTTTGCATAATCGTGAAAAAGAGCAGCAATTTGTACTTTTTCTTTTGCTACATCAAAGCGTTCCGCTAACGTTAAAGCACATTTAGTAACTCGTAAGGTATGGGCATAACGTTTATCACTTAAATTCGCTTTAACAATCCGTTTCATTTCTTCGATATCCATACAACTGATGCTCCTTAATGTAAGCATAAACTCGTTCTGGAACGAATTTTTTAATTTCTTTTCCATGTGTTAGTAAATGGCGAATTTGCGTTGAAGAAATATCGATTTTGGGTGCAGATATTTTATGAACAACGTCGACGTCTTTCCATGGATAACCTGGACGTTCAACACCGATAAATTGAATAATTTTCACCAATTCGTCAATTCGATGCCATTTTTTTAATTGATTTACTTGATCAGCACCAATTAAAAAGTAAAACTTCACCTTCGGGTAACGTTTTTGTAACGTTTGAACTGTATCAATCGTATAGGACTTGCCCTTTCGTTCGATTTCGATCGTCTCGATTCGAAAATGCTCCCTTCCTTCAATCATTCGCTTTAACATTTGTAATCGGTGCTTACTACTTGTCACAACGCGGTCCTTTAACGGTGGTTCATACGTCGGTATAAACCATACCTCATCTAACTGTAATGAATCGATCACTTCTTTCGCAATCGATAAATGGCCATTATGAGGCGGATCAAACGTACCACCAAACAAACAAATTCGCTTCATCGTTTCACCTATTAATGAGGTAATTCAATCGTTGGATTTTCCGTCGAACGTTTATAAAAGACGATTTGGTTACCGATAATTTGTACGATTTCCGCTCCCGTTTGTTCCCTAATTTGCGTTGCGACCGTTTCCTTATCCTCTAAACAGTTTTGTAAAATACTTACTTTTATAAGCTCACGTTTTTCTAATACATCGATTAGTTGTTTGATCATATTGTCATTTACCCCATCTTTACCTACTTGAAAAATTGCCTGTAAATGATGGGCCTTAGCTCGTAAAAATCGTTTCTGTTTACCTGTTAACAACTTACCTCAACCTTCCAATGTTTGTTTTAGTTTTTCATCAAGACTTTGAGCATCAGGTTCTTTCTCTGTCCAAATTTCAAAAGCATATTGGGCTTGGTAAAGTAACATCGAATGACCGTAATGAATTCGAGCACCTCGTTCCTTTGCTTCCTGTAAGAATCGCGTTTCAATCGGTTGATAGACGATATCACTTACGATCGTGTTTTCCTTTATATTTTCCAAGGAAATAATAACATCTTCTTCCTTCGGTTTCATACCGACGGAGGTCGTCTGAATAATTAAGGAAAAATGGTCGAGCCTTCGTGCTGCTTCATCTAACGAGATCACTTCAATTCCTTCCTTTGCTTTTGCTAAAATTTCAGCCCGCTCTAAAGAACGATTCGCAATCGTAATATGCTGAAATCCCTCATAAAGTAAGGCATGTAAAATACCTTTTGCAGCTCCACCGGCACCGAGTAACAATATCTTAATATTTTTAGTTTCCCTTAGTTCTTGAAACTTATGAAACAGTGCTCTTACATATCCGATTCCGTCCGTGTTGTAACCTATCCAACGACCATCTTTTTGCAAAACAGTATTTACTGCGCCGATTTTTTTCGCTTGCGAATCGATTTCATCTAAATAGGGGATCATTTTTTCTTTATAAGGAACCGTAACATTAAAACCGTGAAACGCTTCCTTCTTTAATTTTTCCATTTCGTTGGCGAAGTCTTTTTCTGGAGAAATTTCATAAATAGTATAGGAACCTTCTAAATTAGTCGCCTGTAAGAAATGTTCATGAATCCAAGGCGACAACGAATGTGTAATCGGATAACCAATTAAAGCGAACTTATATTGCACTTAGGACTCCCCTTTCTTTAATAAACATAAAACAATCTTTTAAAAGGACTCACGTAATGAAACTGTAAGTCCCTTCGGATAATGAACATCGACCGTTATATTGCCTGCTTTCACCGTAATCCATCCTAACCCCGAAAAGACAATGTCAGTATTCGGTTCTGTAATACGGTAGGACTGTTTTACAAGGGGTGGTAGTTGTTCAAGCGTTTTTTCATTCGGTGGACTTAATAGATCACCAAGCTGCCTTTCGTACAGTTCATCTGCTTTATCTAATTTTGTACGATGGATGCGTAAATTGTTAGAAAAATAACAAACGAAAGGCTGCATTTCTCCTTTTACAAAATCAAAACGAGCTAAACCACCGAAAAATAAAGTTTGTTCAGGATTTAGTTGATAATTTCGTGGTTTTACCTCACGTCGAGGAACAATTATCTTTAAATCTTCCTCAGAAATATAATGCGAAATTTGCCCTTCGTTTACGATGCCTGGCGTATCGATCATAGCACTATGATGATCGAGAGGGATTTTAATAAAATCTAATGTCGTTCCTGGAAAATAAGAGGTCGTAATCGCTTCTTTTAACCGAGTCGATCGCTGTATTAGCTGATTGATAAAGGTCGACTTTCCTACATTCGTCACTCCAACGACATAAATATCTTCTTTATTTCGTGCCGTTTCTAAAGCCATCGCTAACTCATTCACTTGATAGCCTTTTTTCGCTGACATTAAGAAAACTTCTTCTACTTCAATTCGAGCTTCCTTTAAAATTCGGCGAAGCCAATCATGAACTTTTTTAAAATTTGTCGATTTTGGTAATAAGTCTACCTTATTTGCAACTAGAAATATTTTTTTATCTCCGACGATTCGATGTAAGTTTTTAAGTAATGTACCATCGACATCGAACACATCGACAATATGGACGACGATCCCTTCTTTGTCATGAATAGAGCTAACCATCTTTAAATAATCATCACTGGAGAGTGATACGGTCACATTTTTATTATAATGTCTTAATTGAAAACAACGTTGACATAAAATATAATCCCGTTCTAACGCAGATTTCGGCACATACCCTAAGGCCTGCTTGTCCTCTGTCTGTAATGGAACGCCACATCCTTCACAATGATGTTTATTCGTCATCTTTTACGACACTCCTTGTTAATTTTCCTGTTCGATAAAAGTAATTTAAAATAATTTTTTCAATTTGACGATTAAATTTCGTAACCGGTGCATCCGATTCGACAATCGGTCGGACTAAAATAGTATAAGCACCGAAACGATTTCCACCCAAAACGTCGGTTAATAACTGGTCACCAATGACAGCTAGTTGACCACGGGATATATTCATTTGTTTTTTAACATGGGCGAAAGATTTTTTCAAAGGTTTTCGCGCTCTTGCTAAATAAGGTATTTGTAAAGGCTCAGCAAAATACCTCACCCGTTCTTCATTATTATTTGAAAAGACGAAAACATAAAGCCCAGCATCTTGTAAAGTTTTCAGCCAGACTCTAACTTCGTCTGTTGCCTCTTTTACGTTCCAAGGAACGAGAGTATTGTCAAGATCAACGACGACTCCTTTAATACCTAAGTCTTTCAACATGGTTGGTGTTATATCATATATCGATTGTACATGTTTTTTTGGTAGAAATAAATTAAGCAATGTTTCACCTCATTTAATCGGACAACTAATCTCCTTCTTATTATAAGGGTAAATTGTATTTATGAATAGCAAAAGAGGTAACAAACGGAAAAACCTTTCGACAAATTTCTTCCTTATCGAAAATTGTGGATAATGTTATCGACAAGGTAAAGTCAATAACTTCAATGTCTCCCCATTGTTTTCCTCCACTTATGAACACGTTTTGTGAATAAAATGTGTACAATTCAAGAGGTTGTCCGGTTTTTCGTTTCATGATAAATTAAACACAGTCGCTTTTAATAAGCCTTTTAATTTAGAATATTCCAGCGACATTCATGAAACAATTAAAAAGGAGAATGACAATGAATTCGTTGCCGAATCACATATTAATAAAAACGTATCGTGAGGCTAAACATCTACGCTTGGATACAAGTTTCATTAGGCTTTTAGAACTGGAAATTTATCGGAGGAATATCCAACATTTGCTATTATCTGCTGTAAAATAATGAATGCGATAATAAAAACCTTTCATTTTCCCTTCAAAAACTTTATACTATAAACTATATACATTTTTATGTCAACGTACTGTTTAAAGTTGCGATGAATGGAGGATATAACTAGTCATGATTTTTGCAGTATTAGCACCATTGATTTTTGCTTTTTTCGTTCCGTTAATTAGTAAACGGAAACATACAATCCATCCGGGGATTATCGTTTTATTTATTCCTTTAGCGATATTTACATATTTTATTCGATTCGTCGGAAGTGGTTTTTCCCCGGTAACAGAGACATATCGCTGGATTCCTTCTTTACATATTAATTTCGATTTTTATTTAGATGGATTAAGTTTATTATTTGTACTGCTTATTAGTGGAATTGGAACCTTAGTCGTTTTATATTCTATTTTTTATTTAGAACGGTCTGAGCGTTTAGATCAATTTTACGTCTATTTACTCTTATTTATGACTGCAATGCTCGGAATTGTTTCTTCAAATAACATTTTTGCTCTTTATACATTTTGGGAATTAACATCGGTTTCATCTTTCTTGCTAATTGGTTTTTGGCATTTTAAGGAAAGGTCGCGTTATGGTGCGACAAAATCGATGCTAATTACCATTTTTGGAGGATTGAGCTTACTTGGTGGTTTCATCCTCCTATACGTCATTACAGGAACGAGTAATATCCAGGAAATGATCGCCCAGGCCGACCAAATTGTCGCAAGTAAGTTTTTTCCTTATGTTTTAATTTTCATATTATTAGGTGCTTTTACAAAATCAGCCCAATTTCCATTCCATATTTGGTTACCGGATGCGATGGAAGCACCGACTCCAGTTAGTGCGTATTTACACTCAGCAACGATGGTAAAAGCCGGTCTCTTTTTAATTGCACGGTTTTTCCCAATTTTATCATTAAGTCCATTATTTTTCTCAACTGTTACAACAATTGGGCTTATCACTCTCGTCTGGGCATCCTATATGGCTGTTCGCCAAACGGATTTGAAAGCAATTTTAGCCTTTTCAACCGTAAGTCAACTCGGAATGATTATGGCGATGCTAGGTTTTGGTACGGAAGTGGCTATTTTTGCTGCGATGTTTCATATTTTAAGTCATGCGACCTTCAAAGGAAGCTTATTTATGGTAGCAGGAATCGTTGATGTACAAACTGGCACCCGAGACATCCGAAGGCTTGGACAGTTATTTACGTTAATGCCAATCGCCGGAACGTTAGCCCTCTTTGGAACCTTATCAATGGCTGGTGTGCCGTTACCGTTTTTAAACGGCTTTTTAAGCAAGGAATTATTCTTTGAATCGACTTTATCTTTAGAAGCAACGACTGCTTATGGTAGCTTTTTAACAGCAGTAGTACCATACATTGCAGTATTTGGTAGTATCTTTACGTTTGTATATTCTACTTATTTATTTGTTGGAGTATTCGGTAAACAGAAAGATAAAAAGGTTACCTACAAGAAAGATACGAAGGAAGCACCACTCGGTATGTTATTATCACCAGCAGTTTTAGCCCTTGGCGTGATTGTAATTGGTCTATTTCCGAACCTTTTTAACGACACGTTTATCGCCCATGCAGCAACGAGTGTCATCGGTACATCAGCCGTTGAGACAATTCAATTTTGGCATGGGTTTAATACACCATTGATCATGTCGCTGATTGTCGTCCTAGTAGGTACGTTATTATTTATAACGATGAAGCGTTGGTATAGTATTTATGACCGTATCCCAGGTGCGGTAAGTTTTAACCGTTTATATGATTGGAGTATCGATGCGCTTGATACGACGCCACGAAAGATTACGAACTTTTACATGCGTGGCTCATTACGTAACTATATGTTAATTATTTTAGGTACAACCTTTATCGTTTCCTTTGGGTTTTTATTTTTAACTGATGGATTTGTCATTAAGTTTGATGATTTAGCACCAATTACTCTGTTAGAATTAGTCGTCGTCTTTGCCATCACAGTCGCTGCCATTGCAACAATTTTTGCGCGAAATAACGTGGCAGTTATACTAATTCTTGGAATTACAGGATATGGAGTAGCTATTTTATTCGTCCTTTACCGGGCGCCAGACTTAGCTTTAACGCAGTTAGTTATTGAGACAGTTTCGATTACGTTATTTTTACTCTGTTTTTACCATTTTCCAAAACTACGTCGTCGAACAGAATCAGTTCGAACTCGCACATTGAACTTAATCGTCGCTAGTGGGTTCGGACTTTTAATGACAGTAGTTGGGATTGCTTCCTTTAGTAGCAATGCTTTTGAAAAAATTTCTGAATACTTTATCGAAACATCCCTCCCAATTAGTGGTGGTCGAAATATCGTTAACGTCATCTTAGTCGATATGCGGGGTATCGATACATTGTTTGAAATTACTGTCTTAGGAATTGCCGGATTAACGGTATATAGTCTTATCAAATTACGTAATGATCGGGGGGCGAATTAAATGGAATTTATTATCTCTATACTTGGAGGAATATTGTTTGCTACCGGAGTATATAACATCTTGCAAAAACAGTTACTTCGTATTGCAATCGGAACCGGTTTAATTTCTCATGGCGCCCACCTATTTATTTTAACGATGGGAAAGTTAAAGCGTGGACAACCACCCATTATTCAGGATGGAATTACGAATTATACCGATCCGTTACCTCATGCGTTAATTTTAACGTCGATCGTTATTAGTTTTGGAGTTACGAGTGTCGTTCTCGTTCTCGCTTATCGAACAATTAACGAAAACAAAACTGACAATATGGAGCAATTAAGGGGAACTGAAAATGAGTAACTTAGCTGTTATGCCGATTATTTTCCCGTTATTTGCGGGAATTCTTTTAGTGTTTTTAAACAAACGAACGAATCTCGTCCGCCATTTAGCAAAATTAATGGCGGCAATTAACTTAATCATCGCTATATATATGACATATATCGTCTTTACAACTGGCACGCTCGTTCTTGAAACTGGTACTTGGGTTGCGCCTTACGGAATTATTTTTGTTGCAGATTCTTTAGCGACCCTCATTATACTTACGACGAGTGTGATTACTTTAGCGATTGCTTTAATCGCTCCAAATCTTGTCCCAGAACGTAAAGAAAAATATTTTTTCTACGCCTTTATGTTCTTTCTAATTAGTGGGGTATCGGGAGCCTTTTTAACTGGGGACTTGTTTAATTTATTCGTATTTTTCGAAGTCTTATTAATGGCTTCTTATGGTTTAATCGTCCTTGGTGGAGAGAAAAAACAATTACGCGAATCCTTCAAATATTTATTGTTTAACTTGTTTTCATCGGTTATTTTCGTTACAACAGTAGCATTCTTATATGCAGTTGTCGGTACAGTAAACATGGCCCATATTGCAGAACGAGTGCAAGAGATTAACCAACAAGGGATTTTAACAACGATTGGAATTGTACTCTTTTTCGTTTTTGCGACGAAGGCTGCCCTTTTCCCTTTATATTTTTGGATGCCTAAATCGTATACCGTTCCAAATCCGATTGTCTCTGCCCTATTCGGTGCATTGTTAACAAAGGTTGGAATTTACGCTATTTTACGAGTGTATACATTAATTTTCGTTGGAAAGCAGGATATTACTGGACCATTTTTCATTACAATTGCGATGTTGACGATGATCTTCGGTGTCATCGGTGCCCTATCGACAAACGACATTAAACTACTCGTCGCTTATAATGTTATTCCATCGATTGGTTTCGTATTATTAGGAATCGGGCTATTTAACGAAAGTGGTTTAAGTGGATCAGTCTACTACTTACTTCATGATATGATTGTAAAAGCGACACTATTCTTAATTGTCGGTGTCGTCGTCTATGTTGCAGGAACAGCGAATTTAAACAAGATGCAAGGGCTAATTCATCATTATCCTGCTCTTGGATGGATGGTCTTTTTATCCGCCTTTGTTCTTGCGGGAATCCCCCCGTTTAGTGGATTTATCGGAAAATTACTTTTATTACGAGGTGCCGCAGAAAACGGTGAAATACTCGTTATAATTATTTCCTTGCTAATGAGCTTACTCATCTTATATTCCGTTATGAAGATTTTTATTCGTGGTTTTTGGGGAGAAAAAGATACTGCTCATAAGCGAAAGTCATTAAAAGGAATGATAGGCCCGGTTTCCTTCTTACTTGCGATTTCAATCTTTTTAGGAGTCGGAGCTGAATTCGTCTATCCATACATAAACGATGTTGGGAATTATTTATTAGACCCTGACCAATATATTTATACGGTTTTAAAGGAGTGAGCCGAATGGCATTTCAAATCGTAGTAAATTTATTCATATCCTTTATGTGGATGTTTTTAAGTGAAGCTTATACGTTTCAATCGTTTTTATTCGGCTATTTAATCGGGGCTGCTTTACTATTTATGTTAAATCGTTTTTTTCCAAGTCGCTTTTACTTATATCCGATTTATCGCATTATTGTGTTAGCGTTAATTTTCATTCGCGAATTAATTTTATCGAATATTTCAATCGTAAAACTCGTCTACAGTCGTAAACCAGATTTTGAACCGGGAATTTTTGAAATGCCGATTGAAGTAACTAAAAATTGGGAAATTACATTACTAGCTAATTTAATTACACTAACACCAGGAACGTTGACTGTAGCAATTTCCGATGACAGAAAACGATTTTTCATCCATGCGATGGACATCGACGATAAAGAAGAATCGATTCATGAGATTAAAAATACATTTGAAAAAGCAATTATGGAGGTAACGCGATGATAGAAGTATTAGCAATTGTAGAAAAAGCTTTGACGATTACAACTTTAATTAGTTTAGTCGGAATAGCTGTCACCCTCGTCTTACTTTTATATCGTGTAATTGTCGGTCCATCAAACCCTGACCGAGCAGCAGCGCTAGATGTCATTGGAGTTTGTCTAATGGCGACGGTCGCTCTCTCGTCTATCCTTCTTGTAACAACTCAATTAAACGATGTAATTTTATTTATCGCGATATTATCCTTTATCGGAACCCTTGCCTTATCAAAATATATTGAAATGGGTGTTATCATTGATCGAGATCGGGATTAAAATTGTAATGAACATCATTATTATCATTTTACTTTTAGCTGGTACGTTTTTTATCTTTTCCAGTGCACTCGGTCTGATTCGTTTTCCGGGTGTCTATACGAGATTACACGCAGCGACAAAAGCGCCAACCTTAGGAATTATTAGCATTTTACTAGCTGCCTTTTTCTTCCTGTACGGATCGCATCAAATCGTAAGTGGAAAAATGTTATTAGCTATTTTGTTTATATTTTTAACTTCACCGGTCGCTGGGCATATGTTATCCCGAGCCGCCCATAAAAGTGGAATTAAACCGTATTTACGTCACCGAGAAGATGAATACGAATTATATATGCGGGAAAAATTAAAGGAACATAATTAAAATGAAAATCTACGTCTTGTTTTTGAGGCGTAGATTTTTTTATTTTGATATAGACAGGCACAATTCGCCTATTTAGACATATAGATACATAATAGAACTAACTTTCATCAGGAGGCACGCTATATGTCTTTATTTTTAACAGTTTTAACTAAGTTAATTAAAGATACGTTACTCTTTGTCTCTTATGTAAAAAACAACGCCTTCCCCCAACCTCTTTCTGAAGAAGAGGAACGTTATTATATCGAACAAATGGGTCAAGGAAGCCATGAGGCACGTAATAAATTAATCGAACACAATCTACGCCTCGTCGCTCATATTGTAAAAAAATTCAACCATCAAAACCATTTAGCTGAAGATTTAATTTCAATTGGAACGATTGGACTTATTAAAGGTGTTGAAAGTTATAAACCCGGTAGAGGTACAAAACTTGCGACCTATGCGGCAAGATGTATTGAAAATGAAATTTTAATGTTTTTACGTACGTTGCGAAAACAGCGAAAAGATATTTCACTACATAGTCCAATTGGTCAGGATCATGAAGGCAATGAAATAAGTTTATTCGATGTAATCGAAGCAGATAATGAAGATATTATGGAATATGTCCAGTTAAATATGCAACTAATTAAATTAAAAAAGCATTTCGCTGTCTTGGACGATCGGGAGCAAACTGTCTTAATTTATCGTTACGGATTAAATAATGAAAAAGAGCTAACCCAAAAGGAAATTGCAAGCATGCTAGGTATTTCACGTAGCTATGTCTCTCGTATAGAGAAGAGAGCATTATTAAAAGTATTCCGCGCCTATTATGAAGAAGAAAATAAACGAAAATAAGAGCGAAAGCGATAAATAAGGCTGATAAATTGACTTAAACGTATACAATAGAGTCTCGTAGTAGATAATTTATTCGAAAACTTTACTTAACTTACACAAGAGAGGCTTCCAACGTGTAGCTTTGTGCAAATACAACCGCTAACTTACACAAGAGAGACTTCCAGCGTGTAGCTTTGTGCAAATACAAC
>CALGOZ010000104.1 GCA_937960785.1 uncultured Pseudogracilibacillus sp. | reverse complement strand
GTGTGCTGGAAGCTGCCGCGTACCTGAAGTTAGTGAAAATCGCATTTTCGTGTGTACAGGCCGAACTATCGCCTTTGAATATTGTTTAAATAGAAAATTTCAAGCGTGAAAGAAGCCGAATCAATAAAATAGTTGGATAATAGCAATCGACAGCGAAGTAATGATACAATAAAATATAAGAAGGAGGGATAATTCATTGAATTGGTCGAAATTATTCGAAATGCAAAGAAACTTAGACGCTTACATAACGGAAAATCATCAACTTGAAAATGAACCTTTGTTCGAACCTAAAATCCTTGCCTTACTTGTTGAACTTGGTGAGCTAGCGAATGAAACACGTTGTTTTAAATTTTGGAGTACGAAAAAAGGTGCTGCCCGGGATGTTATTTTAGAAGAATATGTTGATAATATCCATTTCTTGTTATCTCTTGGTATTGAAAAAGGTTATGAATTTGAAACGATTGAAACAAAAGATACGACAAAAAACGAGACAGAGCAGTTTAACGATGTTTTTCGTCTCGCAATTAAGTTTTATGATGAGCAAAGCGAGACTACTTATAAGCAATTAGTTGAAAACTACATACAATTAGCGAAAGTATTAGGTTTTTCGGAACAAGATATAATGAAAGCATATATTGAAAAAAATGAAGTAAATTATGAAAGACAAAAATCAGGTTATTAAGAGAGGGAGATTTCAATGACTAAGATGGATCCAACATTACAAATGATGAAAGAGTTAACTGATGCCAAGGCAATTTCCGGTCATGAAGCCGAGGCTCGCGAAGTAATGGAAAAATACTTAGAACCAGTATCAGATCGTGTATATACAGATAATTTAGGTAGTATAATCGGAGAAAAAGTAGGCGAAGAATCGGGTCCGAAAGTGATGGTCGCAGGACACTTGGATGAAGTAGGTTTTATGGTAACACGAATCGATAAAAATGGTTTTTTATATTTCCAAACGATCGGTGGCTGGTGGAATCAAGTAATGCTAGCCCAGCGTGTTACGATTATGACGAAAAAAGGTAATGTTACTGGAGTTATAGGTTCTAAACCACCACATATTTTATCACCAGAGGAACGAAAGAAGCCAGTCGAAATTAAAGATATGTTTATCGATATTGGTGCATCAAGTAAAGAAGAGGCTGAAAGTTTCGGTGTTCGTCCGGGAGATTCAGTCGTACCATATTTTGAATTCACTCAAATGAATAACGAAAAAATGTTGCTTGCTAAAGCATGGGATAACCGAATCGGATGTGCAATTGCAATCGAGGTTTTAAACCGATTAAAAGATGAAAATCATCCGAACGTCGTTTACGGTGTCGGTACGGTTCAAGAGGAAGTCGGTTTGCGTGGTGCACGTACTTCAGCACACTTAATTAAACCGGATATTGCCTTCGGGGTAGATGTTGGAATTGCTGGAGATACTCCAGGCGTGTCGGATAAAGATGCGGATAGTAAATTAGGTGATGGTCCACAAATCGTTTTATACGATGCTTCGATGGTTTCGCATAAGGGATTGCGTGATCTCGTCGTTCAAACGGCAGAGGAAAATAAAATTCCATTCCAATATACGTCTATGCCTGGCGGAGGAACGGATTCAGGCGCAATCCATTTAACTGCAGATGGAGTCCCATCTTTATCGATTACGATTGCTACGCGCTACATCCATTCCCATGCAGCCATGCTACACCGGGATGACTTTGAGAATGCGGTAGAATTAATTGTTCAAGTTATTAAAAAACTAGATCGCGACCAATTACAAAAAATTCGCCTTGCATAAAAATAATATTAACAATCAAAGAGGCCAGCTAAATCTAGTAAATTAAAACAACGGTGTTCGGTTAAATGATACGCTCCCCCTTAAAGTAGACAGTTAAAAAATAAAACTACTTTAGGGGGATTTTTAATGTAATAGAAACCAGTTTATATATTCAAAAAATGCATTTGACGTAACGTTCTCTTGCCTAGCGAGTAAGTTTTTCAAAAACACTTGATATATTTCCCCAGTGGAAGCTTCTAGCGAGTAAGTCTACGCATAAAAGTGTCTCAACTTACCCGGTGGAGCGTCCTATTGAGTAAGTTTACGTCAAAATGCGATCCAGCTTCCCCAGTGGAAGCTTCTAGCGAGTAAGTCTACGCATAAAAGTGTCTCAACTTACCCGGTGGAGCGTCCTATTGAGTAAGTTTACGTCAAAATGCGATCCAGCTTTCCCAGTGGAAGCTTCTAGCGAGTAAGTTTACACAAAAAATTAACTCAACTTACTCGGTGGAGGTTTTTACCGAGTAAGTTAGACTATATATTCGTTTACACTTACCTAGCGAGATCCTCTGCTAGCAAAATCTGCATAACTTACTCAACGACTACTTCTGCTAAGTGAGTGAATAAATAAAACTTTCCAGCGTGGACGAGTCCTTATATCTGCTTACAATAAAAACTTGCCCGCGTAAAGAGACGTTAGTAAGCTTCTCTTAAATATGCAGGAACATGATGTTCAAACTACGTTATTAGCAACAAATTTAAGAGAGGATATCATTAAACTAAATTATCAATACATAGAAGCTTCTTTATAAAAAAGAAGGACTGAGTTTCTACATCATAGAAAACTTCAGTCCATCCGTTCATTTATGGTTGTTTTTCCAAGCCTATTTATGTATTAAATTAAGCTCATTACTTTTCGAACATAATTTTGCGTTTCTTTAAATGGTGGGATGCCACCGTACTTTTTCACATTACCTGGCCCTGCATTGTAAGCAGCTAAAGCAAGGCGAAGATTCCCGCCATGTTGACGCAACATGTCAGCAATATACTTTGTCCCACCGAAAATATTTTGTTTTACATCATACCGATTTGTCACACCTAAATAGCGAGCCGTTTGAGGCATTAATTGCATTAATCCTGCCGCTCCGGCATGACTTGTCGCATTAGGATTATAATTCGATTCGGTTTTAATTATCGCATGAATAAGTCGTTCATTGACACCGAACTTTTTCGCAGCTTGGCGAATAATATCGTTATATTTAGATTTAGGTATAGATTGTTTCGTTGAGTTTGTTTTCGATGCACTATTTGTCTGTGGTGAAAATGTAGGTTTCGTCATCAAATTTTGATTCGCATAAAAAGTAGATGCAAGATTAGGATTTACAGACATCATCGCTAGGAAAGGATTGCTACCATTTCCATTCATCAGCGACATCATATTTGAAAACAGGCTAGATGGTGCTGACGTTGGCGATTCTGTATCGAAGGATTGGTTTAGCGCCATGGCTGCATCGATTTTATGCTGTAATAATTGTTGAAAGTTCGTCGAAATTTCTTGATTTTGTTTGCGCTCTGATTCAATAGGTAAAAAATAATCAGCAACGGCATCGTTAATTCGAAAATTCCCTTCGTTCATCCTCATCACCATCCTTCGCACTTTAGTTCATTATAAGAATAGCCTTTTCTGTCGATTTTTGCAACTATAATTACTCTAAATTATGGAAAGCGAATTTTTAAAAATAAAAACTCAAGCACAGTATTTAACATCACTATGCTTGAATTGTTATAAAAGCAATATTTCTACGGTTTAAATTTGTTGTTCTTCTTTTACACCGTCGGCAAGGGCTTCAATCATTTTGGCGCGTTCTTTTTCTTCAGATTGTTTCCAAATCATTTCAAATAAGTAGCCTAATCCAGGCAAAACTTTCTCCTCACCTAAAGAAATTGCATCAACAATCGTTGCTTCAAGTTCCTCTGGTGTATTTTCCTTAATATTGTGTAAAATTGCCTTTCGTAAGTCGATATCCAAGATTAATCGCTCCTTTTTCCTTTTTATTAATTTGACCGCAAGATTAAAAAATATGTATGATAAATATAATAATGAATAAGGATGATTACTTTGATTACATCTACGCAAAATAAACACGTCAAAGAATGGAAGAAGCTACACCGAAGAAAATATCGTGAAAAAACCGGTAGCTTTTTAATTGAAGGAGAACATTTAATAGAGGAAGCTTATAAAACTGACCAACACTTCGAAGCTTTAATTCTTGAAGAAACAAAAGAGAATCCAGGATGGTTAGAGGACTCTTTTGTATATCGGGTAAGTAAGGAAGTTTTTCAAGAAATAGCTCAGACAGAAACTCCCCAAGGAATTCTAGCTGTCCTTCGAAGGAAAAAGATGCAAGCGAAGACGAACCATTCTGTACTGTTAATCGATTGTGTACAGGATCCGGGAAATTTAGGTACGTTAATACGAACAGCAGATGCAGCCGGCTTTTCAAAAGTTGTCTTAGGTAAAGGGACCGTCGACTTATACAACGATAAAGTAATTCGTGCTACTCAAGGGTCACTGTTTCATTTGCCAATTGAACAAAAGGATTTGGAAAAAGAAATTCCAGCTTTAAAGAAGGAAGGCTTTTCGATTTGGGCGACGACTTTGCAAAGGGCAAAAAATTATATCGATATTATGCCTGCGGAAAAAACAGCAATTATTTTAGGAAATGAAGGTCGAGGAGTAAATCCCGCTTTTATTGAAAAGGCCGATGAACTAGTAAAAATACCAATCTTCGGAAAGGCTGAATCATTGAATGTCGGTGTAGCTGGTGGAATTTTGATGTATTATATCCGCAATTAGTTGCATAATGATACACACTTCGCTATACTATTCTTTAGCTTACATAAAACTATATTGTTAAAAGCGATGACGGAGCTAAGTAATAAAGGAGACCGATCATTTCAGGGAGAAAATGCCTTAGACTGGAAGCATTTTTATGATCGTTTATTACGATTCACTCCTCGAGCTGGCATGTAATGATGCCCTGGACGTCTTGTCCATTATCAAGTAGAGTTGGATGCCATTTGCATCAATAAGGGTGGTACCGCGACGATTTGCCTCGTCCCTTTTTGGGAGGAGGTTTTTCTATTTTAAAAGACATGATAACAAATAAAGATAGGTAAGATTGAAGGAGGTTTATCCAATGAAGGAGAAATTACAAGCAATTGAAGAAGAAGCAATTGCTAAAGTCAAAGAAATAGAAGATTTAAAACAATTACAAGATATTCAAGTACAATATTTAGGTCGAAGAGGCTCGATTACCGAAGTGTTAAGAGGTATGGGCAAGCTTGCCCCAGAAGAGCGTCCAGTCGTTGGAGAATTAGCAAATAAAGTACGAGAAGCTATTCAAACAGCCTTACAGGAAAAAAGAACCGCCCTTGAAGAAAAAGCTCTTGAAGCAAAATTAGCGGAAGAAACAATCGACGTCACTTTACCAGGTCGTCCTGTCCATTTTGGAGGCGCCCATATTTTAACGTCGATTATCGAAGAAATCGAAGACTTATTTATCGGATTAGGTTACGAAATTAGAGAGGGTCCAGAAGTTGAAACAGATTATTACAACTTTGAAGCCCTCAATTTACCGAAAGGTCATCCAGCCCGAGATATGCAAGATTCCTTTTATATAACAAATGAATTATTACTACGAACGCATACATCACCGGTTCAAGCAAGGACGATGGAAGCCCTCGGAGGGAAGGAACCAATTCGTATGATTTGTCCGGGGAAAGTATATCGCCGAGATAGTGATGATGCGACACATTCCCATCAATTTACACAAATCGAGGGACTTTATGTCGATAAAAATGTACGAATGAGCGATTTAAAAGGGACACTTCAGCTTTTTGCGAAGAAAATCTTTGGCGAAGAACGTAAGATTCGTCTCCGACCGAGCTTTTTCCCTTTTACAGAACCGTCAGTTGAGATGGATATTTCTTGTGCTGGATGTGATGGAAAAGGTTGTAACGTCTGTAAGCAAACTGGTTGGATTGAAATATTAGGTGCTGGAATGGTTCATCCAAAAGTACTCGAAATGGCAGGATACGATTCGAAAGAGTATACCGGCTTTGCCTTTGGTATGGGTCCAGATCGAATTGCCATGCTTAAGTACGGTATAGATGATATTCGTCGATTTTATACGAACGATATTCGTTTTATTAAACAATTTCATGAAGTGTAAACGGGAGGGTTCATCATGTTAGTTTCATTAAATTGGTTAAAACAATACGTCGATTTTGGAGATTTATCACCGGAACAGTTAGCGGAGAAAATTACAAAATCCGGTATCGAAGTCGACGCCATTCATTATATAACAGAAGAAGCAAGTAGCAATATCGTTGTCGGATACGTCGAGACGTGCGAGAAACATCCAGATGCTGATAAGTTAAATGTCTGCCATGTCGATGTAGGAACAGAAAAATTACAAATCGTCTGTGGCGCAGATAACGTCGCATCCGGACAAAAAGTAGTTGTTGCAACGCCGGGAGCAGTGCTTCCAGGGAATTTTAAAATTAAAAAAGTAAAACTCCGCGGTGTAGAATCTAACGGAATGATTTGCTCATTAGCGGAACTTGGTATAAAAGAACAGTTTATTAATCCGAACTATTCCGAGGGTATTGTCGTTTTACCGGAAGATAGTGAGGTTGGTCAGCCAGTAAACGAGATATTGAATTTAGACGATGTTGTATTAGAATTCGACCTAACACCGAACCGGGCGGACGCTTTAAGTATGATTGGAGTAGCTTATGAAGTAGCAGCTATTTTAGACGTAGAAGTTACATTACCGGAACCAAAGGTAGAAGTAAATGGAGACGATATAGCAGATTACATATCCGTTGATGTAGAGGATGGCTCATTATGCCCTTATTATGGTGCTTTTGTAATTGAAGATGTAGAAATAAAACCAGCACCTTTTTGGATGCAAAACTATTTACTCGCTGCTGGAATTCGTCCGATTAATAACGTCGTCGATATCACTAACTATGTCCTGTTGGAATACGGACAACCTCTTCATGCCTTCGATTATGATTTACTAGGGACGAAGGAAATTCTCGTCCGTCGGGCAAAAGAAGGTGAACAAATCGTTACCTTGGACGACCAAACTAGAACATTATCAAAGGATCATTTACTCATTACGAATGGTGAAAAAGGAATCGCCATGGCAGGAGTTATGGGTGGTAAAAACACCGAAGTAAATGATGAAACCAAAACAATTCTTTTAGAAGCGGCGCTTTTTAATCCTTTTATTGTAAGAAAAGCAGTGAATCAAACAGGCTTGCGCAGCGATGCGAGTAACCGGTTCGAAAAGGGAGTCGACCCGAATCGTGTACGCGAAGCGGGACTTCGTGCTTGTGAATTACTTATCCAATATGCTAATGGGAAGTTAGTAGAAGGTATAGCGGAATTTAATCAATTAGACTACGACGAAGCGAAAATTAACGTAAATGCAACGGAAGTAAATAAACGATTAGGAACGGAAATTACCGTCGAAGAGATGGCAGAAATTTTCCGTAAATTACACTTCGATTATACGTTAGATGGAGAAGATTTCATCGTTACGATTCCGTCACGTCGCGGAGACATAGCAATTTTTGAAGATATGTTAGAAGAAATTGCCCGTATTTATGGTTACGATCATTTACCATACACGTTACCACAAAATGCATCGAAACCAGGCGAACTAACTAAAGAACAAAAATTAAAACGTCAAATAAAAAATTACATGCAAAGCGTTGGTATGTCGGAGGCAATTACGTACTCCCTAACGAAAAAGTCTGAAGCAACCCGCCTAATGAGTCCAGAGCTTGATCAGGATTACGTACCAGTAAAATTAGCGATGCCTCTAAGTGAAGACCATAAATATTTACGTCTAAGCATCGTACCAGAACTGTTAAATCGTCTAACTTACAATGTCGCTCGTAAACAAAGAGACGTCGCTTTATATGAAGTAGGTTCTGTCTTTTTATCGAAAGAAGAAAAATTAACAAAACAACCGAAAGAACATCTCCGCTTAGCAGGAGCTGTTACAGGAACTTGGGTTGATCACGCTTGGCAACAAGATGTAAAACCTGTAGATTTCTACGTCGTAAAAGGAATCGTCGAAGGATTATTCCGTTATTTAAATATTAAAGAAACGTACGTACCAGCCCAATTAGAAGATATGCATCCAGGGCGTACCGCAACAATTCACGTCGACGATGAAGTTGTCGGTTACATTGGAGAAATCCATCCAAAATTAGCAAAAGAAAAAGATTTAAAAGAAACCTTTGTCTTCGATTTAAACTTAGAAAAATTAATTAACTCAGAACGCGCATCACTCGTCTATGAACCAGTGCCGAAATATCCATCAATTTTACGAGATGTTGCCTTTGTCGTAAAGGAAGACGTTCACGCTGGGGATATTAAAGAAGAGATTGAACGACTCGGTGCACCGTTAGTTAAGTCTGTTGAAGCTTTCGATGTCTATCGTGGGGAAAGTATTAAAGAAGATGAAAAGTCAATCGCCTTTAATGTTCATTATCAAGACCCAGAAAAAACATTGACAGATGAGGAAGTTGATCATTCCTTTAAGGAAATTATCGAAGCAATTAATAAAAAGTTTAACGCCTACGTACGCTCCTAATCACCGGTAGTTAAATTTTAATAAACGTTGTTCAGTCATTTACTGAGCAACGTTTTTTATTTATACATATTAATTTATTAGAAAATTACTGCGATGATTTTAATACGTACCTAATGTAAAAGAGTCCATCTTAGTAGAACATAAACCAAAAATAATAAGACTCCGTTTTAAAGAATGGCAAGAAAAATACAGCAATTAATAGCGACTTTTGTTGACTTTACCCCTTTCTTACTGAACTGATGAGCGATATAATAAAAGTAAGCTAGAAAGAAAGGACTAAAACAATGACGGAAAACTCGCTTTATTATACGACTTTTAAATGGCAAACCTACGATATCGTCTTGGCAAAAACTACGAAAGGTCTTTGTTTTGTCGATGCGACGAAGGATAATCAAGGGTTTACTTCTTTACAAAATTGGAAGAAGAAATATGCACCTAACTTTTTGCTTACTGAATCTTCATTAACTTTAGCTAAAGAACAAGCAGAACTTCAACACTATTTAATCGGAAAGCAAAAGGAACTTTTATCACCTCTCGACCTATATGGTACTTCTTTTCAACAGGATGTTTGGAGTGAGCTACGGACAATCCCCTATGGAACTGTGACGACTTATAGTGCCATAGCAGAAAAGTTAAATAAACCAAAAGCAGTGCGAGCTGTTGCGAATGCGATCGGACAAAATTCCCTTCTGTTTTTTGTGCCTTGCCACCGGGTCATTCGCAAAGACGGCTCATTATCCAGTTTTCGAGCCGGGATATCTTTGAAAAAGCAATTGTTACAATTAGAAGGTAAGCTATAATACTTTCTATTTATGAATTCTACTAATCTATGACTATTGTTGGTAGTTTGTCATTCCAATTACTTGAAATAACCTTATATAATTATTATATTCAAGTTATAGTGTTCGACCTAAAGGAGGGGACTTATATGCAACAAGAAAACGATGCAGTAAAACAAAAGACAAAATTGCAAGTAACTCAATTAAAACGGACCGTCGATCCGAGTAAGTTCGACTTTAAAACGACCGAAGAATTACCGAATTTAAAAGGAATCGTCGGTCAAGAACGGGGACATTCAGTTATAAAATTCGGCTTAAATGTAAAGAAAGTCGGCTACAATATTTATATCGCTGGTCTTCCAGGGACGGGAAAAACGACCTTCGCTAACTCCATCGTTAAACAATTTGCAGAAAGAGAGGCAGAACTTTACGATTGGTGTTATGTGTATAACTTTGAAGATGCGTATAAACCAAAAGTATTAAAACTGCCGGTAGGCCTAGGAAAAAGTTTAAAGCAAGATATGAAAAACTTTGTTGAAGATTTAAAGACAGATATCCCTCGAGCCTTTAATGAGAAATCTTATAAAGAAGAAAAGGCAAAAATCGTCCAAGAATTCCAAGAAAAAAGTAATGAAATCTTTCAAGAATTAAATGAAATAGCAAAAAAGAAAGGTTTCGTCATTCGTCAATCAGGATCTGGATTTTTAACGATCCCCCTCGTCAACGGCCAACCTATTACAGAGGAACAATACCGTCATTTAGATGAAGAACTCGTACAAGATATCGAAGAAAGAACTGTAGAAATTCAAGAAAAAGTCGTAGAGTTCACAAATGAAATTCGAGAATTAGAAAAAGAAGCAAAAGAAATGTTAGAAAATTTAGATAGTCGAGTCGCCTTAGCCGCGGCCGGATATCATTTAGACGGCTTAAAAGAAAAGTATAAACATTGTGAAAACGTTCTTAGATATTTAGACGAAGTTCAAGATGATATTTTAGTAAATATCGGGGACTTTTTACAGCCTGATGAATCAGAAGTAGCTCACCCACTTCAGGATATGTTACAACGATCCCAAAAGAGTAGTAATTTCCCTTTAAAATATGAAGTGAATTTAATCGTTGACCATACGGATACTGAAGGGGCACCAGTAATTACTGCTGATAACCCAACTTTTTACAATTTATTAGGAAAAGTAGAGTACGAGAGTCGTATGGGGGTTATGAGTACGAACTTTACAAAAATTAAACCCGGCTTTTTACACGAGGCAAATGGTGGCTACTTAATTGTACAAGCAAAGGATATATTATCAAAAAGCTTTGCCTGGGAAGCATTGAAACGCTCTTTACTCACAAGGAAAATTCAAATCGAAAATATCGGTGAACATTCTGGATTAATGGCGACAACTTCGTTAAATCCCGAACCAATCCCACTCGATGTAAAGGTAATTATTATTGGAGACCCACAACTTTACCAATTACTTTATCATTACGATGAAGACTTTGGTAAATTGTTTAAAATCAAAGCAGACTTCGATGTTGAGATGGATTATAATGAGGAAAATATGAACTTACTTGCCAGTTTTATTCATACACATTGTAACGAACAAGGATTGTTACATTTTTCACGCGAAGCTGTGGCGAAGGTAGTGGAATATAGCATTCGTCTCACGAGCCACCAAGAGAAAATGTCAACTCGCTTTAACCAATTAGTTGAAATCATTTATGAAGCGGACACATGGGCAAAAATTGCGGGCGATCAACTCGTGACAAAGGATCATATCGACAAAGCGATTAAAGAACGCGAACATCGCTTAAACTTATACGAAGAAAAAATCCAAGAAAGAATTGATGAAGGTTCTATTTTAATTGATACAGAAGGAAAGAAAGTCGGGCAAGTAAACGGTCTAGCAGTCTACAATGTCGGCCAATATAGCTTTGGAAAACCTGCTAGAATTACAGCGACGACTTTCATGGGGCAACGAGGAATTGTAAATATCGAACGAGAGAGTAAAATGAGTGGAAAAATCCACAATAAAGGCGTATACATTCTAAGTGGTTATTTAGGTGAGCAATTCGCTCAAGATTATCCACTTTCATTAACAGCGCACATCGCTTTCGAACAATCGTATGGGGGTATTGATGGTGATAGTGCCTCAAGTACTGAACTTTACGCTCTTTTATCAAGTTTAGCTAACGTTCCGATTGACCAAGGCATTGCGGTTACTGGTTCCATTAACCAAAAGGGTGAAATTCAACCAATCGGTGGCGTTAACGAAAAGATCGAAGGCTTCTTTGAAGTATGTAAAAATAAAGGGCTAACAGGAACTCAAGGAGTTATTATCCCAGAACAAAATGTGAAAAATTTAATGTTAAATGATGAAGTAGTAGAAGCGGTTGAAAAAGGAAAATTCCATATTTACGCTATTTCAACGATTGAAGAAGGAATTGAAATTTTAACTGGAATTGACGCAGGTATAAAAGAAGATGGTTCTTTTGCAGAAGGCTCAGTGTATGCTAAAGTAGCAGACCAACTTGCTGAGTACGTCAAACGAGCGAAACGAATTGCCCAGAAAGCAAAAACGTCTGAAGAAGATGAAGAAGTAGAAAAGAAAGAACATAACGAAGAAACGTATGCCTAGATATTTTCTAGGTATACGTTTTTTTCCTTAAAAAAGGATAACTAACTTTTATATATATTATTAAAATTTGATAAGATTCTATCCATCTTTACATATTTATGTTACACTATATAATTACAAAAATAATTTATAAACTAAGTAATTAACTTTTAAACCTTGCTTGTATTGTGAATTATAAACTAAAATGTTAAAAAAGGAGTGAAGTGTATGGGATGATTTATGAAATACATATCGAACTAGCAAGTACACATCGTCCAGTATGGCGCACCGTCCATGTACATAAAAAAATGACCTTCGAACAATTACATCAACTGATTCAACTTCTTTTCGATTGGTGGGATGATCATCCATATCAATTTACGGAAGCTGTAAGTGAAGAAAGGGTAATTTTCCAACGAGGGAAAAATTCAACAAACTATGAACACATAGGACAAGCTAATCTCCGAATTGAAGAAGTGTTAAACGAGATTGGTGAAGGTCTTTATTATATATATGGTGATAAGAGGAGTTGGCAACTTCAATTAACTTTACAACAAATTATTACACCATTAAGAAAGAACAACCTTTACCCTATTTGTATCAGTGCGGATAAGGAATTGATTGGTGACAATATGACCAAAGATACACCATTACAATTTCCTTTCGATAAACAAAGAGCATTCGAAGGTGTAAGTTTAGTAAAACGTTTAAATCGAAAAATCGCCCATAATATCGTTCAATATACGATTTCCGACTGGGAACAAAAAGTAATAGAGAATTGTTGGTTCAATTTGGCCAATGCAATCGATCGTTACTATAAAGAAAAACCTTGGGAACAAATTACGAATCAACAAGTATTTGCTATTTACGACTCCCATTTTGATGAATATTTGTTCTGTACGATTTTAGGAAAAGAAAGTGATTTGTTAGGATTATCCGTTTACATCGGTTTTAACGGATTGTTATCCTTACATACAAGCCTAACGAAAAATTTAAATATCGACCAACTCTTTCAATTGCACGATAATTTGCTTTTACAATTTAATCCGAAAGATGAATCACCTCCTGCTTCAACACCTTTCTACGAGAATGATGAAGTTTATGCTCAATTAACGAGTTATAAACCTGGTTATTTCCCGTGGAAACTAAATGAAAAGGAAGCTCTACTTCTCACATTAGCGATTGAAAAAACGTTATATTTGTTCGAACGAATCAAGCAAGGATATAAAATCCCGAATTACATAGAGGAAGATCAATTTTTAATCCTCACGATAGATCGCAAAAAAAGTCAAATAAAAAAACGGACTGTTACCTTTGAACATATGATAAAGAAAGTATTACCCTTGCAAGTAACGATTACTAAACAGGCGCTTGAAGAGTTACATACGTTAGGGAAAGAATCGAATCTTAGTGTTCAATTTTCGTTACAATATCTTCAAGTACCGGTCCAACGCTTAAAAGACCAACGACCGTTATTACCGTTATCATCAGTAATCGTCGATGAGACGACGAAGGAAATAGTCTACCATAATATTTATGATACGTATTTAGATTACTCAATTGTACAGCATGAATTTTTACATATGATTCAACTCTTTGGAGTAATTCCTGGAAAAATAAAAACTGATGAATTAACGTATCATTACATAAAGCCTTTATTATTAAAAATTGACTTACCTTTCGAGGTGACGGATTCATTACTTTTAACAGAACGAATTAACAAAGCTGTATCCCACCTCCTTTTAACAAAGGCTGAATAAAGTGAAAAAATATTAGAGCATAATTAGAGCAAGCAAGTCTATATCACGCTTTCTAATTATGTTCTTTTTCATGATTGAGGTTAGTAATTCCTAAAACCTTCGTTTCATGGTAAACTTATAAATAGAATCGTAGGTTAAAGGCACATATAAAAATGAACCTTAATATTTCAAACGTTATACCGATACAATTGATTGGATGATTAGGGGGAGCATGTTCGGTGGCTGAACGAAACAAAGTAACGGTAACAATTAATAATCGTACCTATACGATTGTAGGAAAAGAATCAAAAGAACATGTCGAATTAATTGCAAAATTAGTCGATGAAAAAATGCAAGAAATTTATGCATCGAACAAACATTTAGATTCGACAAAGTTAGCGGTCCTAACCGCTTTAAATACAATGAACGATTATGTGAAATTAAAAGAAGAATTCGATCAATTATTGAAACTAATAGAAGAGGATAAGTAACATGGTATCATTCATTATATTACTCGTATTATTTTTCGGATTTTTAATGGGGTTACGGCGTGGATTTGTGTTACAACTTGTACACTTAGTTGGCTTTTTCGTATCTTTTATCGTTGCGGTACTCTTTTATAAACGTTTTGCCCAACATTTGTCGATGTGGATTCCGTATCCCGAACTTTCTAGTGATAGCGCCTGGGCGGTCTTTTTACAGACGATGCCTTTGGAAGTGGCCTTTTACAATGCAGTCGCTTTTTCTATTTTATTTTTCGGGGTAAAATTTTTACTACAAATTGTCGCCTATATGCTTGATTTTTTAGCAAGTTTACCTGTATTACGTTCGATCAATAAATTGTTAGGCGCAGCTCTTGGTTTTATTGAAATGTACGTCATTACCTTTGTCATTTTATTTATTTTAGCTCTTGTGCCAATCGCTCAAATTCAAGACCGAATTGCAAACTCATTTTTGGCTAAACTAATGATTAAATATACGCCGATACTTTCCAGTTTAACCGAATCGTTATTATTTACAGAACAAGTAAGTCAACTAATGTAGCACTCATGAATAAGGCTGATCAATTGGATCAGTCTTTATTATTTCAACCTAGTAGCAATGAATAAAATGTAATATGGGAAAAAACAGGAGGTCCCTTCGTTGTTGATAAATAAAAAAGATATTGTTCGTTTATTAGAAGAAATAGCCTTATATCTAGAAATTAAAGGTGAAAACCACTTTCGCATTGCTGCCTATCGAAAAGCCGCACAAGGTCTAGAACGTGATGTACGTTCTTTAGATGAGATTGATGACTTTTTAACAATCGACGGAATCGGAAAAGGAACGAAAGAAATTATCGAGGAATATCTCAAAACTGGTACTTCGACGTTGCTAGAGCAATTACAAAAAGAGATTCCCGAAACGTTACTCCCACTTTTAAAGCTACCCGGCTTGGGAGGGAAGCGGGTAAGTACGTTATATAAAGAACTAAATATTACAGATTTATCATCTTTAAAAGAAGCCTGTCTTGATGGGTCAATATTATCTCTTCGAGGCTTCGGTCAAAAAACCGTTGAGAATATTTTACAGGCACTTGAGGAAGAAGGATCTCGCCCCGAAAGATTACCAATCTCATATATGCTTCAGCTAGCCAAACAAATCGAAACCTATCTCCAAACAATCGAAGATATTGAACAATATGAGCTAGCCGGAAGCTTGCGTCGTCTTGAGGAGACGGCAAGGGATATCGATTTTATTATTGCAACGAATAAGCCTGGGGCTGTAACTGAAGCCTTATTACGATTCGATTCAATCAAGGATATAATCGCTAGTGGACCGACAAAAGTGTCTGTTACGATTGAGGATGAGTATAATGTAAACGTAGACTTCCGTTTAGTCACTCCGGAAGCCTATGCGACAACTCTACACCACTTCACTGGTTCAAAAGAGCATAACGTCCTAATGCGTCAATTAGCTAAAAAGCGTGAAGAAAAAATTAACGAATATGGAGTCACCAAGGAAAAGACGGATTCAGTGATTCAGTTTACCTCTGAAGCGAAGTTTTTCAATCACTTCGGCCTCCATTATGTACCACCAGAGCTACGAAGCGGAGGTAAGGAGCTTGAATATTTTTCGAAAAGAGATAAAAACACATTATTACAACTGTCCGATATCCAAGGTGATCTGCATATGCATACGACTTGGAGCGATGGTGCCCATTCGATAAAAGAAATGGTTGAAGCAGCAAGATCCCGTAATTACCGTTATATTGCGATTACCGATCATTCAAAATTTTTACGTGTAGCTAATGGCCTTAACGAAGACCGTTTAAGAAAGCAACGGGAGGAAATCGCTCGATTAAATGAAAAGTACGACGATATTCATATTTTCGCCGGAGTTGAAATGGATATATTACCGACAGGCGAGCTCGACTTTACCGACGAATTTTTAAAAGAAATGGATATCGTAATTGCAGCGATTCATTCCGGCTTTAATCAAACAGAAGAAGAAATTATGCATCGATTACAAGTAGCCTGTGAGAATCCGTACGTCCAAATAATCGCCCATCCAACCGGTCGATTAATCGGTCGTCGTGAACCGTATGCCATCGATGTCGATAGTTTAATAAATATAGCAAAAGAAACTGGCACAGCCCTTGAACTTAATGCAAATCCGATGCGCTTCGATTTAAAGCCAACTTATTTAGAAAAGGCAAAAGAAGCAAGGGTACCTATCGTTATTAATACCGATGCTCACCAAACAAAAACGTTACAACATATCGAATACGGGGTAAAAGTTGCACGGAAGGCTTGGTTAAAACCGTCGTCTGTGTTGAATAGTTGGAATATAAAAGATGTTCAGAGCTTTCTATCCCAAAAGCGTCCCTAACGTAATCGGGTTATGATTTATAGTTTTTTAATATAAATTCCAAATATAAAAAGCCTGACTACAAGGAGTATCATATATGAACGAACGTACGTTACAAGTATTAGAATTCGATAAAATAAAACTCAAATTACGTAGTTATGCAACGACTGCAGTGGGTCAATCGTTAGTCGAACAGGTGAAGCCAGAAACAGACCTTTCGCTTGTCCAACGATTACAAGATGAAACCGATGAAGTCGTTGCGATCTTCCGCTTGAATAAAGATTTACCATTAGCTTTTGTTAATGATGTAACAGAAGCAATCGAACGAAGTAAACGTGGCGGAATTGTAACAGTAGAAGCTTGTTTACAAATCGCCCAATTGCTATATGTCGCAAGAAATGTAAAAAGATTCATCGAAAATCAAGAAGAAGTAAGTATACCTAATTTACGGATACTTGTTGATACCTTATTTTCCTTACGCCATTTAGAAAAGGAAATTAAGGGAAAGATCGATGAAAATGGTGATTTCTACGACGATGCTACTTCAACCTTGCGCTCGATTCGATCTGCAATTCGTTCCTATGAATCGAGCGTTCGTGAACGACTCCAAGAAATTATTCGCAAACGAAGTAATATGCTTTCTGATCGAATTGTGACGATTAGAAATAACCGTTACGTTTTGCCAGTAAAACACGAATATCGAACTGCGATTGGCGGAATTGTTCACGACCAATCTTCCTCTGGTCAAACGCTATTTATGGAACCGCGAGCTGTTGTTCAATTAAACAACAATTTACAACAACAATTTGTAAAAGAAGAACAAGAAATAGAACGAATTTTACGTGACTTATCAGCAAAGATTGCGACCCATGCAGGAGAGATTCTTCATAATATGGAGATTATCGCCAAGATCGATTTAATTCGGGCGCGGGCGAAATTAGCCGAGGAAATGGATGCAACAAAACCAGAATTAAATGAACAAGGCATAATCGATATGAAACAAGCACGACATCCACTTATTCCGGCTGAAGAAGTCGTTGCTAATGATATTACGCTTGGAGAGGATTTTACAGCAATCGTAATTACGGGTCCAAACACAGGAGGTAAAACCGTTACATTAAAGACGATAGGTCTGCTAACATTAATGGCACAATCGGGACTTCACATACCAGCAGTTGATGGATGTCGCCTTGCAATTTTTAACAAAGTTTTCGCTGATATTGGTGATGAGCAATCTATCGAGCAAAATTTAAGTACATTTTCTTCCCATATGACTAATATTGTTGCAATGATGAAGGAAGTTGATGAAAACACGCTCGTTCTCTTTGATGAAATCGGTGCTGGTACAGACCCCCAAGAAGGGGCAGCCCTTGCAATGGCCCTTCTCGATGAAGTAATCGAACGAAAAGCCCGTATCGTCGCAACAACACACTACCCAGAATTAAAGGCATATGGCTATAACCAAAAAGGTGTAATGAATGCTTCCGTTGAGTTTGATGTCGATACGTTACGACCTACGTACCGATTATTAATGGGGGTTCCTGGAAGAAGTAATGCCTTTGAAATATCCTCCCGATTAGGTCTCGACGAAAAAATAATCGAACGGGCGAAAAGCTATCTTGGTGTCGATTCGAAAAATGTTGAAAATATGATTACCGCTTTAGAGAATACCCGTAAAGAAGCGGAAAGAAAGTTAGATGAAGCCAACAAGCGATTACAAGAAAGTGAAAAGTTACATCGTGAATTGAAAAATAAATGGAAACAATTTGAAACAAAACGAGATATATTATATAAGGAAGCCGAAGAAAAGGCAGAAAAAGCACTACAACAAGCCCGAGAAGAAGCCGAGATAATCGTTGATGAAGTACGACAAATGAAAGATAAGGCAATGTGGAAAGAACATGAATGGATCGAAGCCCGAAAACTGTTAGATGAAGCTCAACCTGAACTAGTTCCGAAAAAAGACGAATCTAAGGAAGAAACTAAACAAAGATATGACTTTGTCGAAGGGGATGAAATCCGGCACCGTACTTTACAGCAAACTGGTGAAATTATCGAAAAGAAAAACGATAACGAATTCATCATCCAACTCGGTATGATGCGGGTAACAGCGAAGAAAAAAGATTTGGAGTATATCGGTAAAGCACGAACTAAAGAACCTGAACATACTTTTACAAGCGTCGTTACAACGAAAGATCCGATTAAACCTGAACTTGATTTACGCGGAATGCGTTACGAAGAGGCAATGCGGGAGCTTGAAACGTATATAGATCGTGCTGTTATGCAAAATTATCCCCGCGTTACAATTATTCATGGACGAGGTACAGGAGCTTTACGAAAAGGGGTAGAACAATATCTTAAGACTTCCCCCCACGTTAAATCATATCGTTATGGTGGTGAAGGGGAAGGCGGTTCAGGCGTAACGATTGTAGAAATATAAGTTTCCTCCTCCTTTGAATAATAGTATAATTAAATTAGGAAATAAGTGAAGAAAACGGAATGAATGAAGGTTCATTTTATTGTTGAATTGTCATTCGTTTTATGATACGCTTTTAAAGAATGAAGCGTACTTTCCGTTTTCTTCATACTAGGAGGACTTTGAATGGTATACGACCGGCTAGCGAAAATTTTTACCGCCGTAGCAATTGTGTTTTTATTATTTGGTGTTGTATATTGGTTATTTATGTAAAATGATAATTTAGAAGACTTAAAAACTTTCACTAATCTACTAATTTTTAAACAATGATGCAAAATGTAAGCGTCATCGTGCTTTAAATTAAAAGATTACCATATTAACAAAATAAGGGGGAACAAACATGACGAACACAAAGCCTTGGTTAAAAAATTATCCTGAAGAAATTCCAAAAACAATGGAATATTCAAAAGAACCACTTCATCATTTTCTGATTGAAAGCGCTAACCGAGCACCTGATTTGAAAGCGGTTCATTTCCAGGGAAAGGAACTGTCCTTCAAGGAATTGTTATCAGAAGCAAAGAAAATTGCTAACTATCTACAATCTTTAGGCCTTAAGAAAGGCGACCGTGTCGCTAGTATGTTGCCGAACACACCACAGGCGGTTATTACGTATTACGGTACTTTACTAGCTGGTGGTACTGTCGTTCAAGTGAATCCACTTTTTACAGAAAGAGAATTGGAGTACTTAATGAAAGATTCAGGAGCTAAATTTATCGTCTGTCTCGATATATTAGTTCCTCGGGTAACGGCTGTAAAAGAAAAGACCGATTTAGAACATGTAATCGTGACACGAATTGCTGACTATTTACCATTCCCGAAGAACTTAATTTATCCGTTTATTCAAAAGCGTGAGTATAACTTAGTTGTAAAGGTAGAAGAATCAGCTGATACCCACGTATGGAGAAACATTATAAAGCATACTACAGAAGATTATAAAGAAATCGAGATCGATACAGAAAACGATTTAGCTTTATTACAGTATACGGGTGGCACAACTGGTAAGCCAAAGGGAGTTATGCTAACTCATTTAAACCTAGTGTCAAACACTCAAATGGCCCGTCAATGGATTTCAAAAGCGGAGCAAGATAAAGAGATCGTATTAGGTGTGTTACCATTTTTCCACGTATATGGAATGACAACGGTTATGAACTTGTCAATTATGTACGGTGCGAAGATGATTTTATTACCGAAGTTCGATCCGGAAGAAGTACTAAAAACAATTGAAAAACATAAGACTACACTTTTCCCAGGAGCACCGACAATTTATATTGGCTTGATTAATCATCCAAAAATCGACCAATACGATTTATCTTCGGTTAAAGCATGTATTAGTGGATCAGCTTCGTTACCTTTAGATGTTCAGGAAAAGTTTGAGGAAATCACTCAAGGAAAGCTAGTAGAAGGTTACGGATTGACGGAAACTTCACCAGTAACTCATGCAAATCCAATTTGGGGTAAAAGAGTTAATGGAAGTATTGGATTACCATGGCCAGATACGGATGCAAAAATTGTAAAAGAAGGCACATTAGAAGAATTACCGGTTGGAGAAGTAGGAGAAATCGCTGTAAAAGGACCTCAAGTAATGAAAGGTTACTGGAATAACGAGGAAGAAACAGCCGAAGTATTAAGAGATGGTTGGTTATTAACTGGTGATATGGGGCGAATGGATGAAGAAGGATATTTCTATGTCGTCGACCGTAAAAATGATATGATTATCGCCGGAGGATTTAATATTTATCCGCGTGAAATAGAAGAAGTACTCTTCGAACATCCAGATATTGTAGAAGCAGCAGTTATCGGAGTACCACACGACTATCGAGGCGAAACAGTAAAAGCAGTAATCGTTAAACGCGAAGGTTCAACGGTTACAGAAGAAGAACTAGATAAATATTGTCGTGAAAATTTAGCAGCTTATAAAGTACCGAGAATCTACGAATTCCGCGATGAACTTCCGAAGACTGTTATTGGAAAAGTATTAAAACGTCAATTGATTGAGGAATCAGTCGAAGAATTAGAGGAAGCTAATTAGTTAGAATAAATCGAGGCGCTTTCAATGAACACATTTTCAATAATAAGTGACAACTAATCGTACACGTCAAACGAGTGAATTATATAGCTTTTAAGCCGGAGGGTTCATTCTAAATCCGTATTTTTTTCAAAAATCAAATCGAATGTAATCATTGACATTCAAACCAAATGTATAATAAAATGACATATGAATGACCAATCATTCATTCGTATGTCATTTTATAGCGTGTAATGTCGCGATTAGTTAGTTTACTTGAGTGAGGGGATTATGATTGAACAGAGATCGACCAAAATACCAACAAATAATACAAGCAGCTTTAGAAGTAATCGCCGAAAATGGCTATCACGCTTCTCAAGTTTCGAAAATTGCAAAACGTGCGAATGTAGCTGACGGAACAATTTATTTATATTTTAAAAATAAAGAAGATATATTAATTTCCGTCTTTCGCGAACGAATGGGCGAATTTATTAATCAAATTGAAGAATCTATTAGAGATAAAGAAACATCGATAGAGAAATTAAGGACTTTAATTACAATGCATTACACGCAGTTAGCTGAAGCGCCTTTTTTAGCTAGAGTGACACAACTAGAATTAAGGCAGTCAAAGCTCGAATTAAGACGTGAAATAAATAAAGTGTTAAAAACTTATTTAGATGTCATTGACTCGATTATTAAACAGGGCATCGAAGAAAAGGAAATTCGCGACGACATCCATCCACGTTTAATTCGACAAATGATTTTTGGAACGATTGATGAAACCGTTACAACTTGGGTAATGAAATCAGAACGGTATGAGTTGGTCGACCAAATCGACGGTGTCCATGAGTTACTTGTTAACGGTTTACGTAAACAAGGCGACTCAAAAGAATAGAGAAGTATGTTTTAATTTTTTATAAATAATTCATTATTATAATAAAGGAGGTAAGTCATGAGTACGATTGCATTAGATATTAAGGAACATATTGCTACATTGACTATCCAAAGCCCTCCGGCGAATGCCCTTTCAACGACATTATTAAACGATTTAGCAACTCGTTTTGACGAAATTGAAGCTGATGGAACAGTGAAAGCGATTATTTTAAAGGGCGATGGTAGATTTTTCTCAGCTGGTGCTGATATAAAAGAGTTCACCTCTTTACAAGGAGCGTCCGATTATGAAGCAACTGCTAGAAATGGACAAGAACTCTTTGAACGAATTGAGAAGTTCTCCGTACCAGTTATTGCAGCAATTCATGGGGCTGCATTAGGCGGTGGACTAGAGTTAGCGATGGCTTGTCATATTCGTATAGTGACAGAATCTGCGAAATTAGGTTTGCCTGAATTAAACCTAGGTATAATTCCTGGTTTTGCAGGGACACAACGTTTGCCACAACTTGTCGGCAACGCAAAAGCTTACGAACTTATTTTAACTGCTGAACCTGTGACAGGAGATGAAGCAGTAAAAATTGGCCTAGCAAACCATGCAGTAAGCGAAGATGAATTAATCGACACAGCGGAGAGCCTAGCGAAGAAGATCGTAGCAAAAAGTAAACCGACAATTGAGAAAGTAATGCAGCTAGTTCCTTATGCAAAATTCGCCTCTTTCTCAGCAGGAGTAGTAGCAGAAGCTGAAGCCTTTGGAGAAGTATTTGGAACCGAGGATGCTAAAGAAGGTGTACAAGCCTTTATTGAAAAGCGAAGCCCAAATTTCAAAGATAAATAATGAAATGAATGTCGAGGAATAATCCTTGGAAGTTCATTTTATATTATAACAATGTATGCAATGATAAGGAGGAAATATATAATGAACATTTACGTTCTATTAAAGAAAACATTTGATACAGAGGACAAAATCGTGATTAACGATGGCGTAATCGAAGATGATGGTGTTGAGTACATTATTAATCCATACGATGAATACGCAATTGAAGAAGCGATTAACCAACGTGATGAGCACGGTGGTGAAGTAACAGTAGTTACAATTGGTGATTCAGACTCAGAACAACAACTCCGCACAGCGTTAGCGATGGGTGCAGACAAAGCAGTATTAATTAATACAGAAGACGACTTAGAAGATGGCGACCAAACGACAACAATGCAAATCTTAGAAGCATTTTTCGAAGATAAAGAAGTTGACCTTATCCTAGCGGGTAACGTTGCCATCGATGAAGCAAGTGGACAAGTTGGCCCACGTATTGCTGAAAAGTTAGACATGGCGTATGTTACAACGATTGTCGATTTAGAAATTGAAGACGGCGTAGCAAAAATCGATAAAGACGTAGAAGGAGATATCGAAAAGGTAGAGGCACCTTTACCACTTCTCGTTACATGTCAGCAAGGCTTAAATGAGCCAAGATATCCTTCTTTACCAGGAATTATGAAAGCTAAGCGTAAGCCTTTAGAAGAGTTAGAGCTTGACGACCTTGATTTAGATGAAGACGATTTAGAGACGAAGACAGAGACAGTTGATGTCTTCTTACCACCAGAGAAAGAAGCGGGTCGTATTTTAGAAGGCGAAATCGAAGACCAAGTAAAAGAACTCATTTCGTTATTACGTGACGAAGCAAAAGTACTTTAATCGGGAAATAAGTAAAAGAGGGGAGAAGTATCATAATGAGCAAAATTTTAGTAATTGGTGAAGCAGTCGATGGTACATTACGTAATGTAAGCTTTGAAGCGATTGCTGCGGCGAAGAAAATTGACGAAGGTGCAGAGATTGTTGCACTTCTTTTAGGAAATAACGATCTATCAGAGCAAGCTCAAGAAATGATTCAATATGGAGCAGATCGTGCTATTACGGTACAACACGATAATTTAGAACACTATACGTCAGAAGCATATGGACAAGTGGTCATGGAAGTAATGGATGAAGAGGAGCCTACGGGTGTAGTAATGGGTCATACATCGATTGGTAAAGACCTTACACCGAAGATTGCAGCTCGTCGTGATTTAGGATTAATTTCTGATGCAACAGCAATTGAAAAAGATGGGGACAAGGTTGTCTTTACTCGTCCAATTTATTCCGGAAAAGCTTTCGAAAAGAAAGTCATTAAAGAAGGAATTACCTTTGCGACAATTCGTCCAAATAACATTCCAGCGTTAGAAAAAGACGAGTCCCGTTCAGGAGAGGTCGCAGCTAAAGATATCGATGTAAAAGACTTACGTACAGTTGTCAAAGAAGTAATCCGTAAGAAAACTGAAGGTGTCGACCTATCTGAAGCGAACATCGTTATCGCTGGTGGACGCGGAATGAAAGATGCTGAAGGATTCAACCGTCTTTATGAATTAGCTGACCTTTTAGGTGCGGCAGTCGGTGCATCCCGTGGTGCATGTGACGCAGATTTCTGTGACTACTCATTACAAATTGGACAGACTGGTAAAGTAATTACACCTGATCTATACATAGCTTTCGGTATTTCAGGTGCAATTCAGCACTTAGCAGGTATGTCTAACTCTAAAGTAATCGTAGCGGTTAACACAGATGAGGAAGCAACGATCTTCAACATCGCTGACTACGGAATTGTCGGTGACGTCTTTGAAGTATTAGACTTAATGATTGAAGAAGTTAAAGCCCTTCAGTAATTGGTATATAGGAGAAGGAAACCTGGTCAATACGTTTTGTAGGACCAGGTTTTTTCTAAATGAATGAAAAAGTAAAAATTAGCCATTATAGAAATGAAATAATCTGATTTTATGTGTAAGCAAACTACTAGCACACGTAAAATTGGAATGTTATAATCAAATCGAACGTATATTTGACGAATGGAGGAAAAAATTAATGGCAATCGCAAATGTAACAGACCAAAACTTTGCTGAAGAAACAGCAGAAGGTTTAGTATTAGTTGACTTTTGGGCACCTTGGTGTGGACCTTGTAAAATGATTGCGCCTGTATTAGAAGAAATCGATAGTGAAATGGGAGACAAAGTTAAAATTGTCAAACTAAACGTCGATGAAAACCAAGAAACTGCAGGTAAATACGGTGTAATGAGTATTCCAACGTTACTATTAATGAAAGATGGAAATATCGTCGATCAAGTAGTCGGTTTCCAACCTAAAGAGGCATTAGTGGACGTAATTAACAAACATGTCTAATAACGCGCGATGCGAACAAATGAACAACTAGATTTAAAAAAGGCGTTGCATTCACGATTTATCGTGGATTGCAACGTTTTATTTTGAATATAAAAGAAAGGAGGAAATTATAATGACGAAAAATAATATTGAAGAAAAACTATCTCTCGTTCCCCTTAAACCTGGTTGTTATTTAATGAAAGATAAGCATGGTCAAGTTATTTACGTTGGAAAATCGAAGCAACTACGTAACCGAGTACGTTCTTATTTTAAAGGAGCACATGACCAAAAAACTCAACGCCTTGTCATGGAAATTGCTGATTTTGAATATATCGTTACTTCTTCCGAAATCGACGCCTTAATTTTAGAGATGAACTTAATAAAACAATACGATCCTAAATATAACGTCATGTTAAAGGATGACAAAAGTTATCCCTATTTAAAAATTACAAATGAACGTCATCCTCAATTACAAATTACACGAAAGTTGAAAAAAGATGGTGGAAAATATTTCGGTCCTTATACAAATGTCATCGCAGCCCGCGAAACAAAAAAATTACTCGATCGAATGTATCCACTCCGAAAATGCAACAATCAACCAGGTGATTATTGTTTATATTATCACTTAGACCAGTGTCTCGCCTGTAGTGAAGAACCAGTGAAAAAAGAAGTCTACGACGAAATAATTAGAGAAATATCGCAATTTTTACAAGGCGGATATCGTCATGTCAAAAAAGAATTAGAAGAAAAGATGTATGTAGCGAGTGAACAATTAAATTTTGAACGAGCTAAAGAACTGCGGGACCAAATCCATCATATTGAAGCCGTAATGGAACAACAAAAAGTCATGTTAAACGAGAAAGTAAACATCGATATTTTTGGGTATACGTACAATCACGGCTGGATGTGTATACAAGTTTTTTATATTCGTCAAGGGAAGCTTATTGAACGAGATGTATCGTTCTTCCCTTTTTATACCGAGGCAGAGGATGCATTTATTAGTTTTATAGGACAGTTTTACCTACATAATAATAATTTGAAACCGAAGGAAATCCTCGTTCCAATCGGTACAAATACAGAACTATTGCAAGGATTACTTGAAGTAAAGGTGCGCACACCTTTTCGTGGTATAAAACGTGAGCTCGTCGACATGGCACAAAAAAACGCGCGTATCGCTCTCGATGAACAATTTGCGATAATAGAACTAGATGAAGAGCGGACGATTCGTTCCATCGAACGGTTAGGAGAAATCTTACAAATAGAAACGCCAAAAAGAATCGAAGCCTTTGACAATTCGAATATACAAGGAGTCGATCCGGTATCGGCGATGGTTGTTTTTACTGATGGTCGTCCGGATAAGAAGGAATATCGGAAATATAAAATTAAGAGTGTAGAAGGCCCCGATGATTATGAAATGATGCGAGAAGTCATTCGTCGCCGTTATAAACGAGTCTTGTTAGAAAATTTACCTCTTCCAGATTTAATTTTAGTCGATGGTGGCAAAGGACAAATTTCTGCTACTGAAGATGTGTTAGAAAATGAGTTAGGCTTATCGATCCCAATCGGCGGGATCGTCTCTGATGATAAACATAAGACAGCCCATTTATTATACGGTTCACCACCGGAAATCGTACCTCTAGATCGTCAATCGAATGAGTTTTATTTAATTCAGCGAATTCAAGACGAGGTACACCGATTTGCGATTCAATTCCATCGTCAAGTTCGAGGGAAAAGATTAATTCAATCTGAATTGGACAAAATCGAAGGAGTTGGACCGAAACGACGTAATTTACTTCTACGACACTTCCGGTCCTTAGAACGTATTAAAAAAGCAACAATAGCCGATATGACAAAGCTGGGAATCCCAAAAAATGTCGCTAAAAACGTACTAGCTTATTTGAATGAAAAGAAGGATTAATCGTCGGTAAACGTTACTTTAAACTGAACTCGATAAAGCCGATTATTTACCGATTCATTGCACTCACAAGTTCGTTCGGTAATTTTTTCAATTGCTTCGGCGATAAAGCCAGCTTCAAGACGATAATCGATCGTAAAGGGAGAAATCATGCGTTCCGCAACTTCATCGGACATAAGGTGGAAAGTCAGGGTGCGACGACGATTTTTGACGAGCTCTAATTTTCCCCAGTGGAAAGTTTCAAACAAGAAATATAAGTCTTCTAGTGATTCGATTTCAATTTTCCTTGCTAATTTACGCCCAATAAAGTATAAAATAGAGTCTTTTTCTTCTCCTAAAAAACTCGGCATACTAACGTATCGTAAAACATCGTGGCCGACTGTTGATTCTGGTAATTGCTCGAACAAAGAGAGAGGAATTAACTTCTCATCCATTTGCTTCATCCTTTACTTAATAAAGTATATAAAGCTTATGTAACGTCCATTATTATAACATAAAATCAAACTAAGTTATCGTAGTATAGATTTTCTCGCACATTGAGAATATCCATTTTCTTGACGCTTTATAAAAGTACAAGTACAATAAAGTGGTAGAGTGATTCAAAGTTCTCTATTTTGTCACAATAAGCAAGTGAAATAATGCACGTATTACAGCATATTTCCTTTGCATCCATATTATGCAAATAGATGAAAACGGATGAATCACTAAATGGTCTCTTTGTTTTTTACTAATCATATTAAAAATTTATTAAGGAGGGAGTAACACATGGTGGAAAATCGTGAGTATTTTTACAGAAGATTGCATTCACTACTAGGTGTTGTTCCAATTGGTATTTTCGTCGTACAGCACTTAATTGTAAACCATTTTATTGTTTATGGAGAAGAAAGTTTTAATAAAGCAGCTGGTTTTATGGGCAATCTTCCTTTTGTACTAGCGCTTGAAATTTTCGTTATTTATCTACCACTTATTTTTCATGCAGTTTTAGGGGTGTATATCGTCTTAAATGCTAAAAATAACGTAGGAACTTATGGATTTGCTCGTAACTGGCTATTCTTCTTACAACGAATCACAGGAATTATTACATTAATCTTCGTCGTTTGGCATGTGTGGCAAACGAGAATTCAAGTTGCATTAGGAAATGCAGAAGTGAATGCACAATTAATGCAAGATATTTTACAACAACCGTTTTATTTTTGGTTCTACATCATTTCAATTTTAGCGGTAGTTTTCCACTTAGCTAATGGATTGTGGGGTTTTGCAGTCACTTGGGGAATTGCACAATCACCACGTTCACAACAAATTATTACATATTTCACTGTACTAGTATTTATTGTCGTATCCTTTATTGGAATTCGAACAATATTCGTATTCGGTATGTAATAGACCAATACTAGGGAGGGAGTTTTAAATAATGAGTAACAGAAAAATCGCAGTAGTAGGTGGCGGCCTTGCTGGTTTAATGGCAACGATCAAAGCTGCTGAAGCTGGCGTTCATGTAGATTTATTTTCTATCGTACCAGTAAAACGCTCTCACTCTGTTTGTGCGCAAGGTGGTATTAACGGTGCGGTTAATACGAAGGGTGAAGGTGACTCACCTTGGATTCACTTTGACGACACGATTTACGGTGGAGACTTTTTAGCGAACCAGCCACCGGTAAAAGCAATGTGTGAAGCTGCACCAAGTATTATCCATATGTTAGACCGTATGGGTGTAATGTTTAACCGTACACCTGAAGGTTTATTAGACTTCAGACGTTTCGGAGGTACACAGCACCACCGTACAGCTTTCGCAGGAGCAACGACTGGACAGCAGTTATTATATGCGCTCGACGAACAAGTACGTCGTTATGAAGTTGAGGGACTCGTAACGAAGTATGAAGGTTGGGAGTTTTTAGGTGCCGTAATTGATGAAGATGGTGTCGGTCGTGGTTTAGTAGCACAAAACTTGCAAAACCACGAAATTCGTGCCTTCCGTTCAGATGCAACGATTATGGCAACGGGTGGTCCTGGAATTATCTTCGGTAAATCAACAAACTCGATGATTAACACTGGCTCAGCTGCAAGTATTTTATATCAGCAAGGAGCTAAATACGCAAACGGTGAATTCATCCAAATTCACCCAACAGCAATTCCAGGAGATGACAAGCTTCGTTTAATGAGTGAATCAGCTCGTGGTGAAGGTGGGCGTGTCTGGACATATAAAGATGGAGAACCATGGTATTTCTTAGAGGAGAAATATCCAGCTTACGGTAACTTAGTTCCACGAGACATTGCTACCCGTGAGATTTTCGACGTATGTGTGAACCAGAAGTTAGGAATTAACGGAGAAAACATGGTTTACCTCGACTTATCTCATAAAGATCCTGAAGAGCTTGATATTAAACTTGGCGGAATTATTGAGATTTATGAGAAGTTCGTTGGAGAAGACCCTCGTAAAGTTCCTATGAAAATTTTCCCTGCGGTTCACTACTCGATGGGTGGATTGTGGGTTGACTACGATCAAATGACAAATATTCCAGGTATTTTTGCAGCAGGTGAGTGTGACTATTCACAGCACGGGGCAAACCGTTTAGGTGCAAACTCCTTACTCTCTGCAATTTATGGTGGAATGGTCGCTGGGCCGAAAGCAATCGAATATATCGATGGCTTAGAGAAGCATGCTGATGAAATGCCATCTAGCTTATTTGACGCTCGTGTGAAGGAAGAAGAGGAAGCATTTGAAGATTTACTTAAGATGGACGGTTCTGAAAATGCATATAAACTTCACCAAGAGCTCGGTGAGTGGATGACAGATAACGTTACAGTAGTACGTGAAAACCCACGTCTCTTAAAGACAGACGAAAAGTTACAAGAATTACTCGAGCGCTGGGAAGACATTAATATTCACGATACTTCTAAGTGGAGTAACCAAGGCGTTATGTTCGCGCGTCAGTTAAAGAATATGATTCACTTAGCTCGTGTTATTACAATCGGTGCGTATAAGCGAGATGAAAGCCGTGGAGCGCACTATAAGCCAGAATTCCCAGAGCGTGACGATGAGAACTTCTTAAAGACAACTATCGCTGAATTCGATGTGGATAACGAGGCACCAGTTATCTCTTATGAAGATGTTGACGTATCGTTAATTCCACCGAGAAAGCGTGACTATACAACAGCTAACAAAGCTAACGAAGGGAGTAATTAAACCATGGCTGACAAGAAGACAGTAACGTTTATTATTAAGCGACAAGATGGTCCAGACTCTCCTTCTTATGAAGAAACGTTCCACGTACCGTATCGTCCAAATATGAACGTTATTAGTGCATTAATGGAGATTCAGAAGAATCCCGTTACTGCCGACGGTAAAGAAACAACTCCTGTTCAGTGGGAGATGAGTTGTTTAGAGGAGGTTTGTGGAGCTTGTTCTATGGTGATTAACGGTCAAGCACGTCAATCCTGTGCAGCCCTTGTTGATCAACTAGAACATCCAATTCGTCTAGAGCCGATGTCCACTTTCCCTGTTATTCGTGACTTAATCGTCGATCGTTCAAGAATGTTCGATGCGTTAAAACAAGTAAAAGCTTGGATTCCAATCGATGGAACG
>CALGOZ010000103.1 GCA_937960785.1 uncultured Pseudogracilibacillus sp. | reverse complement strand
TTGATTGTAATGACTTAACTAAGATGTGTCCATGAAACTATACTAGCATCAATAAAGAGTTAAAATTACTTAAACAAGAAGTTGAACTCTTAAAAGAACAGAAAAAAGGTTTAATGCAACTCTTGTTAACTGGAATCGTTCGGGTTGGGGAGGTGGAGGAGCTTGAGTAAACCAAGACAATCAGAAAGAGCATCAAGTCAATTGCCAGCACTAGACTTATTACAACACCTCGGGTATAAATATCTTTCTCCTGAGGAGGCAACGAGTTTACGGGATAACTTTTACAATCCCGTACTGACAAAAGTATTACGGCAGCAGCTGGAAAAAATAAATAAGTATGAATATAAGGGCGAGTTATATTCTTTTTCCGATCATAACTTAGATAAAGCAGTGCAAGATCTAGATATCCCTTTGACAGAAGGGCTTGTGCAAGCAAGTGAGAAGATTTACGACCTTTTAATGCTTGGGCGAAGTTATGAGGAATTCACAATCGATGGGAATCGCCGGTCCTTTAATATTCATTTTATCGACTGGGAGAACTTCGATAACAACGTCTTTCATGTGACGGAAGAGTTCAAAGTCGAGCGGGAGCGGAGTAATAAGCATATTTATCCGGATATCGTACTCTTTATTAATGGGATTCCTCTTGTAGTTATTGAAAATAAGCGCTCGTCGGTACCGGTAAGCCAAGCAATTAGTCAAATGATCCGGAATCAAAAGCCAGGCTATGCGCCGCACCTATTTAAATTCGTACAAATTGTGATGGCGACGAATCGAGCCGATGCAAGATATGCGACCTGTGGAACGCCGGAGAAGTTTTGGGCGGCCTGGCGGGAGGAAGCGGTCCAGTGGCAGGCTGAAATTTTAGATCAAGCGATTACTAATCGTAAGGTAACGAAGCAAGATGAGGATATCGTTTCTTTATTCCATCGAGATCGTCTAAAGGATTTAATCCAGCACTTCATCGTGTTCGATCACAATGTAAAAAAGATCGCCCGCTATCAACAATACTTTGGAGTGAAGGCCATTATTGAGCGGGTTAGCCAGTTTGACGAGCAAGGTCGGCGGAAGTCTGGAACGATTTGGCATACGCAAGGAAGCGGAAAGTCCCTTACGATGGTTATGTTTTCGAAATATGTCTTTCATGCCTTGAGGGATGTATTTCCGAAGGTCATTGTCGTTACTGACCGAGTCGATTTAGATAATCAAATTTACCAAACCTTCCAACATACACGTCAACGTCCGAGTCAGGCGAGGACTGGCAGACATCTTGTAAAGCTAATTAATGATAATAGCGCAGACGTTATTACAACGATTGTCAATAAATTTGAAACGGCGGCAGATCATCAAGAGCCGATTTTATCGCGGGATATTTTTATCCTTGTTGATGAATCCCATCGAACGCAATACGGGAAGCTTCATAATAAAATGCGCCAAATTTTCCCGAATGCTTCGTATTTAGGCTTTACAGGAACGCCTTTAATGAAAGAAGAGAAAAATACGATGATGAAATTTGGTGATTTGATTCATACGTATACGATTGCGGATGCCGTAAGAGATAAAACAATTTTACCTCTATACTATGAAGGCTTAATGGTCGAGCAAGAAGTCGATCAAGATGTAATTGACCGTAATTTAGAAATGATTACCCTAGGTCTTACCCGAGAGCAAAAAGAAGCAGTAAAGAAACGCTGGAGCACCTTGCAAAGAGTCGCCTCTTCTAAACGTCGCATCCAGCTGATTACGCTTTGGATTATCGAACATTACAATAAAATGTTAAAAAACACCCCACTAAATGCGATGCTTGCAACGAGTAGTAAAGCTGATGCGGTTCGTTATTTAGAGATGTTCGAGTTCTATGGTGGCATTAAAGCGAAAGTAATCATTTCTTCACCGGATACTCGGGAAGGACACGATGATATATCGAAGGAAAATCGCTATATCGTGCAACGCTTTTGGGATGATATGATGCAGAAATATGGAGATGAAGCGACGTATGAAGCAACGATTAAAGATCAATTTATTCATGGTGACATTGATATTTTAATCGTTGTCGATAAGTTGCTAACAGGTTTTGATGCGCCTCGAGCGACGGTACTATATGTCGATAAGCCGTTGAAAGAACATAACTTACTCCAGGCGATTGCCCGGGTGAATCGACTATATGAAAATAAAGATAGAGGTCTAATTATCGACTTCCGTGGCCTTTTACAAGAGTTAAATGCAGCAATGAACGTTTATTCTGGCGGTGGCTTGGAGAATTTCGATCCGGAAGATTTAGAAGGTACCCTTTTCGATTCGCTTGAAATTAGCGGCGAATTACGTGAGGCCTATAGTCATTTAGTTGACCGCTTTAAAGATGTAGAAGATCGAGATGATTTAGAAGCTTATGAACTATATTTAGCTGATCAAAAAATTCGTGAAGATTTTTATCGAAAGTTAACGAAAGTTGAAAGGGCTCTTAAGTTAGCGATTAGTTCGTTTCACGTGTATAACGCAATGGAAGATGAGATTGAACAAATTGAAAAAGAGCTAAAGTTTTATAAAGAATTACGTAAGTCCGTCCGTCTTCGTTATGGAGATACGGTCGATATGAGCGAACTAGATCCAAAAATGCAACAAATAATTGACAGCGACATAACGAGTAAAGAGCCGGTAAGAATTACAAAGCGAGTCAATATTACAGATCAAAGTGACCTTTTACGAGAAATTGAATACTTAGAAGGGGACGCTTCTCGGGCTGATGCGATTCGAAGCCGGATTACCCAACGAATTTCCGACCGGGAAGGTAAGAATCCAGCCTACTATAAAAAGTTCTCCGAAATGATCGAAGAGACTTTCAATAAATATAAGGAAAAACGCATTTCCGAAAGAGAGTATTTAGAATTGATGTATCAACATGCGGAAGATTTTGAAGAGGCTAAGGATATCTATGGCTATCCTGAACATATCAAGCATAATTATGATGCCCGAGCTTTTTATGGAACATTGTGCGATACATTAAGGGATGAGTCGGTAGATTATGAGACTAATCATGATGGAAAGATAGAAGAAACCTTGGCCGAAGCTTCCTTAGATATAGAAGAAGCAATCAAACAAGAGATCAAAGTTGACTGGCACGATAACGAAGACGTGAAAAATCGTCTAGAACTCGCTATTGAAGAACTATTGTATGAATATAGTGAGAAGTACGGGCTCGGTTTAGACTGGGATACGATTGATCGTATCAATCATAAAATTCAAGAAATCGCAAGGCAGAGGTTTTAACGATGGAATTAACAGTACTTTATGGAAACCGACAAATCCAGTTTCAATTAATCAGAAAAGATGTAAAACATATCAATCTAGCAGTACATCCTAATCAAACGATTTCCGTTTCGGCGAATGAGCAAGTTACTGTCGATGAGGTGAAAGCTTTCGTCGAGTCTAAGGGGCAGTGGATCCTTTCAAAGCTTAATTATTTTGAACGGACTGCCCCTTTTAAAAAGCTACCTCGTGAATACGTGACCGGTGAGACTTTTCGTTATTTAGGTAGACAATATCGTTTAAAAGTGAACGAAGCGGAGGATGAGTATGTCCGTTTTTTCCGAGGGACGATAGAGATGTATGTCAAGGATCCTACCGATTTCACGAAAAAGAAACACTTACTACACGACTGGTATGACCAACGTAGGAAGGTTATTTTTCAAGAAGCATTGGAGCGAATGTATGAAAAAGTGAAAGTCTTCGATATCCCTTTACCAAGTATTGGAAGGAGACAAATGAAGCGTCGTTGGGGTAGCTATTTACCTCATTCGAATAAAATTATTTTAAACAACGACTTAATTATTGCACCACGCTTTTGTATTGACTACGTCGTCTTGCACGAATTGTTGCATACGAAGTTTCCCGATCATGACTATCACTTTTTCCGAAACTTGCAACTCCTCATGCCAGACTGGAAAGAACGGAAGCGAATCCTAGATGAAGAAGTGGCGAGAGAGGTGTAGTGGCTTTTAATAATCATTTAGTTTAGAAATGAATAGAAGACGGAGTGTCTTTTATATTGATTGTTCTAAATATGTTTTTAGTCGAATGTTCAGAAACCATTACTTTATATTTTCTCTTTTATCGGCTTTATATAAAGCCGATAAAAGATTACTCCGCTTTTAATTCTGTTTAAATGCATCCCTTCATTTTTTCCATAGAATTGTTCTTTACTTATTAAATACGTTCTATTTAAGAGTATCAGTCTTTAGGTGATATTAAAGGATTGATTTTGTTTTACAGCTTTATAACAGTTTTGTTGTTGATAATGATCTTTTACTCTTTAATCCTCATAGCGAAGATTCCATCCTTCTTCCACGGTGTTATACCTTCTAATTAATTCAGCTTCTAATTTCTTCGCTTCTTCTACTGTTTTACAAATGCGCAGGCGTACGGTTAACTGTTCTCGATATTGAAAGAGCTCTGGTTTACAATTTGCAGCTCCTCTCCAGTGCTCTTGCAATCTTTTTCGTAAGCCTTTTGTACTTTGTCCTGGACGATCTTCGATTGCTCTGCCTACATACATTACTTTTCCTTTTAGGGACATGATGTAGACGCCTATTTGATTCGGTGCAACTTCTTTAACTACTTGAAAACTATTTGCCTTTGAAACCACATTCCCAATTTGCTTGAGTACACGTTTCAGCATTTATTCCCCTCCTAGATAGAACTTTTCGCCTTCAGTAACGAAGGGTTTTTCTAAATAAAGTAATACTATAATTATCGGCAGAGATTACTGTAAATGAATTAATATCGTGTTTGTTTAAAATTCCATTTTTTGTACAAGCTACTATTAGAAAAGTTTTTGGAGGCGGTAAGATGAAACAAGCTTTATATCTCTCGTTAATTAGTGCGTTTATATTAGTTGGCTGTAAAGATAAAGTTGAGGAACCGGAGTTTGAGGGTGATCTTGAAAGCCAACAAGACACGATTGAAGGTGAGCGTTTCGGAGATGAAGCGATGTCACAAGAGAAGGTAGAAGACCAGGAAGTTCATGCGGAAGTAGAAGAATTTGAAGTCGAATTAATTAATAAAGATGGTGTCGGGGTAGGTGTTGCAACATTGACAGAAAAGGGTGGCGAGGTTGTTATTGAAGTAGATGCGCATCATTTACAACCGGGTGTACATGGCTTTCATATTCATGAAAAGGGAGTATGTGAGGCACCAAGCTTTGAATCAGCAGGTGGACATTTTAACCCGACAAATAAACAGCACGGTTTCGACCATCCAGAAGGCCCCCATGCCGGTGACTTAGAAAATATTGAAGTGGATGAAGACGGAACAGTGAAAGTGACAGTGAAAAATGATCGAGTGACACTACAAGAAGGAAAGCCAAATTCACTAAAGAATAAAGCTGGGACGTCGTTAGTTATTCACGCTGATCCTGACGATTACGTATCTCAGCCCGCCGGAGATTCGGGAGACCGTATCGTGTGTGGTGTAATTTTCGCACCAGAAGAGACTGGAGAAAAAGAGGAATAAGCCATGGATTTGCACAAAGTATTTTCCAAGTCGGACCAGAAGGGGCTAGATAAAGAGGAGTAATCCATCCCAATGCCGACCCCCGCTGTTTTTGACTTAGGATTTCAATCGAGAAAAGAGTTAGTTACAATTACGCGTCCGTGTAAAGGACCCGCGGGTAATAATGTTTTTTTAAAAAACCACTATGCGCGTGCTGAGGACTCTTGGATAACCATGGATTTTGTTTTTTTAACCACTGTGCG
>CALGOZ010000102.1 GCA_937960785.1 uncultured Pseudogracilibacillus sp. | reverse complement strand
GGAGCTTCCCCTGTGTAGGTTGTGTCGCTTTTGTATGTAGACTTACCTAGTGGAGCTTCCCCTGTGTAAGTTTGGTCACTTTTGCGTGTAGGCTCATCTGGTAGAACGTTCCCCTGTATAGGTTATGTGGCTTTCGCTCTTAAACTTCCCCAGTAGAAGCCTACACTAGGTAAGTTTAAATGTGTATTGTAGCAAACTTACTTGCCAGAGGGCAGGGGTCTCACTTGATAAAGTTGATGCGCTTTACTAAGTCAAGGCATTGTCTTTTCTGGTATTCGATGTTTCACTTTAGAAAGTTGATGTGCTTTTGGTAGACAAGGTTAGTTTCCTGAGCTTGGTCGCAAGTCTCACTTGAGAAGGTTGATGTGTTTTTTAAAAAACTTATTCGATACGTGCAAGGTGGCATAAGATTTAAAGCGATTTTTTGAATCGCTTGGTCTAATTGATAATTACTGAATAAAGCGACTTTAAATTCAGAGTCGAATTCATCAATCGTGCTTCTCTAATTGTTAATTACATAATAAAACGTACTTTTTTAAATAGCTTTAAAACTATGAAACGGTGCTCACTTTAACTGAACACCGTCATTTTATTTGCTAGGTTTTGTCCCGTCTTCCTTTTTATTTACTAGATTTTGTCCTAGCCTTTTGCTTACTTTATAAGCTATTATTATTTAGTAATTTTTTCTTTTGCGATTTCTCGTAATTCACGTTTTAAAAACTTCCCAACGGATGTCTTCGGAATTTCATCGACAAAAAATACTTCATCTGGTAACCACCAGCGAGCAAACTTTAAATTGTTTTCTAGGAAGTGGAGTAGATCTTCTTTTGTCGCTTGTGAACCATCTCGTAAAACGACGAAAGCTGCTGGACGTTCTTGCCATTTCTCATCAGGTATAGCGACGACAGCTGCTTCGGCGACATCGGAATGCGCCATAAGTCCGTTTTCTAAGTCAACAGAGGAAATCCATTCTCCACCACTCTTAATCAAATCTCCTGTACGGTCGACGATTTTAACGAAACCTTCTTCATCAATCGTGACGACATCACCTGTCTTTAACCAACCATCGACGAAGGCTTCTTTTGTTCTTTCGTCTTTATAGTAAGAATCAGCAATCCATGGTCCTTGTAGTAGCATTTCACCGTAAGTTTCTCCGTCGTGGGGTACTTCGTTTCCATCTTTATCGACGACTTTAATATTTAAACCAGGAACGATTAATCCTTGTGTTGCTCGTAATTCGAGACGTTCGTTCTCTGGTAGGTCTTGCTGGTAACTTTTCAGTCTGCTTACTGTTGCAAGGGGTGTTGTTTCTGTCATTCCATAGGCGTGTAAGAAAGGAATACCGTAATCTACTTCGAACTTCCGAATCATTTCCATCGGTGCTGCAGACCCACCACAGACGATTGCCCGGATTGATTCGAGCTTATGTTTTCCTTGTTCTAATACTTGAAGTAGCCCGAGCCAAATTGTCGGAACTCCTGCAGTAATCGTTACATCATATTCGTCAAGCATATCGGCAATAATTTGTGGTGTCATACCAGGTCCAGGGTATACTTGGGTTGAGCCGAACCAAGTCGCTGCAAAAGGAATTCCCCAAGCATTAACGTGGAACATTGGAACGACAGGTAAGATCCGGTCTGATTCAGATACAGCTAAAGTATCCGCTAAGCCTGCAGCTAGGCTGTGAAGTACGATACCACGATGAGAATAGACGACACCTTTAGGTAAACCAGTTGTAGCGGACGTATAACATAGTCCCGCTGGGTCGTTTTCATCGATATCTTTACTAAATTCAAACCTTTCATCGCCTTCACTAATAAGCTGCTCATAAGAATATAATGGTTCTAAGGATGATTCAGGGATTGTTTGATCATCGGACATAACGATAAAGACTTCAACCGTTTTTAATTCATCTTTAACCTGCTCAATTAAAGGTAGCAAGTCGATATCGATAAGAAGTACCTTGTCCTCAGCATGATTTATGACATAACTAATATGTTCTGCTGATAGACGGATGTTGATCGTGTGTAGCACTGCTCCAATCGACGGAATTGCAAAGTATGACTCAAGGTGACGATGATGGTTCCAAGCGAAAGTACCGACTTTATCGCCTTTTTTAACACCTAGTTTTGTCAACGCACTTGATAAAGCTCGTGTACGTTTAACCATTTCATCATAGTTATATTTGAAAATACCGCTATGGGTCCTTGAGATAATTTCCTTCTTCGGAAAAAGTTTTTCTGCTCTTTCAATTAACGAAACTAGGGATAACGGTGTGTTCATCATTATGAATCATCTCCTTATAACTTTAATGATAACGCTTACATTAACGGTGGAAATTAAAACTGGTGACATGAAAACTTAAATGGACTTTTCGCTTTCCTCTCCTCCTTAAAAAAGTGTAGTAGGGAGAAGGAGAAAACTTCCCCCTTATTTATTTGATCTCCCGCTCTGGAGCGAGAGACTGTAGACGAGCTGGTGTTTTCGATAGTTTTATTGCTGGGCCGATATGATTGACAGAGCCTCGCTGTTCATCGGTGATCGTCTGAATCATGTCGCGCTTTATTATTTGCGGGTGTTCCTTTACTTCAGAAAAAGTGAGGATCGGCGAGACACAAGCATCGAGCGGTTCGAAGATTTCTGACCATTCTTTTAATGTTTTTGTTCGTATAATTGCTTGAATTTCCTTATACATTTCTCGTTGGGTATCTAATGGTTCGAGTTGTTTATCGATTAAGTCCTCTCGACCGATCGTTTCACAAAAGGTTTGCCAAAATTTTGGCTCTACAGCTCCGACTGCTAAATATCGCTCATCCTTCGTTTCGTAAATATTGTAAAAGGCACTACCTCCATCGAGCATTTGCTCGCCTCGGCTTGGCTCTTCTCCACCATTTAAGTAGCCAGGTAAAACGGTTTGTAACCAAGAGAGCACTCCATCTAACATACTAATATCGACAAATTGTCCTTCTCCTGTTCGTTCGCGATGGAATAAAGCGAGCAAAATTCCGATTATAGCTGGTTGAGCGCCACCACCGATATCTGCAATCGTCGTTGCCGGGACGATAGGGGGCCGGTCACCCGTTCCCATAAGCTGTAATAGTCCACTATATCCGATAAAGTTTAAGTCGTGACCAGCTTTTTCTTTATAAGGTCCTGTTTGGCCATAGCCGGAAATTGCGCAATAAATAAGTTTTTCATTTACTTTTTTAAGGCTATCGTAATCGAGACCGAGTCGTTTCATTACGCCGGGTCTAAAGGATTCAATTACGACATCCGCTTCTTCAACCATTTTTAAAAAAGTATTTCGATCCTGTTCTTCTTTTAAATTTAACGTACAGGAGGATTTATTGCGATTTAGCGAATGAAACATCGCACTTTCCCCGGCGATTTTCGGTTCGAAATAGCGTGCATAATCACCGAGAAAAGGGTCTTCAATTTTGATTACTTCGGCGCCGAAATCGGCAAGCACCATCGTCGCAAAAGGTCCTGGTAATAAACGGGTTAAGTCTAAAACACGGATATGTCGTAATGGCAATGGGAATCTTTCCTTTCTGTAAAAGCTTTGTTAGTTATTATAAAAACGTTATATTTCGTAAGTGTCTAATTTAGGATTCGATTCGTTCAATAATTGTTGCGTTTGCCATACCAAATCCTTCACACATCGTCTGTAAGCCGTAACGTCCACCGGTTCGCTCAAGCTCATGCATCATTGAAACCATTAGGCGAGCTCCTGTTGCACCGAGCGGATGGCCGAGGGCGATTGCTCCGCCGTTTGGGTTTAGTTTTTTCGGATTGGCTCCCGTCTCTTTTAACCAAGCAAGAGTAACGGACGCGAAGGCTTCATTCACTTCGAAGACATCGATCTCATCAATCGATAGCCCCGCCCGTTGTAAAACTTTTTCTGTCGCAGGAATCGGTCCAGTTAACATAAGGGTCGGGTCACTTCCGACGACAGTACGAGCGATAATACGAAAACGTGGTTGTAAACCTAATTCTTTCGCTTTTTTATCTGACATGATGAGAAGGGCAGCAGCTCCATCACTCATTTGGCTTGAGTTCGCTGCAGTGACGAGGCCATCTTCTTTAAAGACCGGTTGTAGCTGGGCCATTGCTTCAAGAGTCGTATCTTCCCTTGGGCCTTCATCTTTATCGAAAGTAACGACCTCTCCATCTTCCTTCGTTACTTGTAAAGGAATAATCTCCCGGTCGAAATACCCGTTCTTTTGTGCCTTTAGGGCTCGACGGTGACTTTCTAGAGAATATTCATCCATTGCCTCTCGGGTAATATTCCACTTTTCTGCAATCATTTCAGCGGAAATACCTTGGTTGACCATATCGTACTTGTCTGTCAATCGTTCGCTGTAGCTGATTCCTTCTCGGTTTGAAAACATTGGTACGCGGGTCATACTTTCCACGCCGGCTGCAATAACGATTTCCATATCTCCACTTAAAATTGCTTGAGAAGCAAAGTGAACAGCTTGTTGACTTGAACCACACTGACGGTCGATGGATGTTCCTGGTACCTCGATAGGAAAACCTGCAATCAACGCAGCTTGACGGCCGATGACACCACCTTGTTCACCCGTTTGAGTTACACAGCCCATAATGACATCATCGACTAAGGCTGGATTGATTCCTGTCCGTTCAATCAAAGCTTTTAAGGGCTCTGCCGCTAAATCTTCTGCTCGGTAGTTGCTTAAGGCACCTTTTCTTCTACCGACAGCAGTTCTTACCCCTTCGACAATAACTGCCTCTACCATTCAACTCATCCTTCCAAGAAATTAATAAAATCTCTAAAGCTATAGACCGATATTTTTAGCAATAATCGTTTTCATAATTTCATTTGTTCCAGCGTAAATTGAGGAAACTGCAACGTCACGGAAGCGTCGGGCAATT
>CALGOZ010000101.1 GCA_937960785.1 uncultured Pseudogracilibacillus sp. | reverse complement strand
ACCCACGACCTTACGGGTATGAACCGTACGCTCTCGCCAGCTGAGCTACGCCGCCACTTTGGCTCCAGCGGCAGGATTCGAACCTGCGACCGATCGGTTAACAGCCGATTGCTCTACCACTGAGCTACTGTGGAATATGACTGCTTTCAAATAACTAATTTGTTGCTTGAGAAATCTGTTGAGCAACAACAGCATTTACAAATATACAACACTTTTTTTAGAATGTCAACTGTTTTTCTTCGATTTCTTTTTTTACTCGTGTGAGAAGTTTCAAAAGGTGAATTAACTCGCTCTTTTGTTGCCAAAAATATAGTAACATATATTGAAAAATTTTTCTAGAAACATGCGGTGAGAACTTTAGTCCTCTCGATAAATTAAATTTTATTCTTCCGGCGGGATTGGTTGCATAATATATGTAAGTATTTTTGGAATTTGTCGGCTTGATATTCTTGATAAATAAAATGTCATCTTTCGCTCAAAATTTGTAGCAAGCAAATCTTTACTCTTATATACATATATTCGTTCTATTGATGCAACCTAAAGAGCAAAATAAAATTTTCGTTTCTCAAGACTGTTAAAGAAGCGAATTTTCAATCGACATGTTATGATAAATATATATAGATAGATAATATTATAACTGGAAAGGGAGATGTTTCATCATGTCTAACCTGACAAGAGACTTTTTTATTGCCTTGTCGAATAACAAACTGTTAAATAAGGGTGCCCAGAAATGGGGTTTTCGACTAGGCGCAGAGCAATTCGTAGCAGGGCTAGATGTAGATAGCGTGTTACAAAGTGTTAAAAAATTAAATGAGAAAGGAATTTCTGCAACAGTCGATCACCTCGGCGAATTCGTTACAGATCGTTCGGTATCGCTTAGAGCGAAGCAGAACATTTTGCATTTAATCGAGCGAATCCATGAAGAGAAAGTCGACTGCCATGTATCTGTAAAGCTTACACAGCTTGGACTTGATATTGACGAACAGTTTTGCTTAGATAACATGTTTGAAATTGTCGAGCTTGCTAACAAATACGATATTTTCATTAATATCGATACAGAAGATTATTTACACTATGAACAAACGTTACGTGTGTTAGATGCTTTACGTGAAAAATACGATAACGTTGGTACGGTCATTCAATCTTACTTATTCCGTGCTGAGGAAGATATGGATCGTCTAAAAGATGCTCGTCTTCGTATCGTTAAAGGTGCATATAAGGAAAGTGAGTCCGTGGCATATCAATCGAAGGAAGAAATTGATGCAAACTTCCTCAAATTAGCGAAAAAGCGTCTTAAAGGAGATGCCTTTACTTCGATTGCTACACACGACCATAATATTATTAACGAATTAAAACGATTCGTTGAAGAAGAGAATATCGATAAGAATAATTTCGAATTCCAAATGTTATATGGGTTTAGAACAGATATGCAAGAGGCCTTAGCTAAAGAAGGATATTTATTCTGTACTTATGTACCTTTCGGTGAAGATTGGTACGGTTACTTTATGAGACGTTTAGCTGAGCGTCCACAAAATATTAACTTAATCATTAAAGATAAACTTTACGATTCTGACAATCGTATAAAGAAAACACCAGTGATTGTGGGCTCGGCTGTTGTTGCATCATTAGCTTACTTCCTATGCCGTAGAAAAAAATAACATAAAAAGAGCCTGCGACAAAACGAGTCTTAAATGAAAAAATTGCGGAATCAACATTGAAAGGTTGTTTCCGCAATTTCTTTTATTTATTTAAAATAAAAATGAAGCTCTGATACGAGCTTCATTAATTAATGGTTGAGTTGCATCTCAGTCTTTTATTATGTACGATTCATTTTTAAAAAAGGAAAATAAAAATCCCTGTGTTAAACTCTAGGGACTTATCAATCGTCTTCATTGTAAAAGTCATCGAAATCAATACCTAAACTTATTTTAAGAGCACGGTCTATTTTGCGCATCATTTCATTGTCTAGTTTTGTAATTTTATCCGTTAATCGTTGTTTATCGATCGTTCGTATTTGTTCTAATAAAATAACGGAATCTCGACCTAAACCGTGCTTAGACGCTTTAATTTCAACATGGGTAGGTAGTTTTGCCTTTTGAATTTGTGCTGTGATAGCAGCAACGATGACGGTGGGACTAAATCGATTACCTATGTCATTTTGAATAATTAATACAGGCCGTACACCGCCTTGTTCGGATCCTACCACAGGATACAAATCAGCGAAATATATTTCGCCTCTTTTCACATTCAATCGCTACACCCCGATCACAAGGCGCTCTATCGTGTTCTTGGCCTCCTCTTCAGCAAGAAAAGCTTCTGAACAAAGAGATAGGTTAATTTTTGCCATTTCTTCGTAACCTTTTTGCATCGATTCGTGGAATAGACGAATTTCTTTTTTATATTGGACGTAATTTTTTGTCGCTTGGTAAATTAATTCATCGATTTCTTTATTTTCATGTTTTGCCATACCATTGACTTCAGAATATAAACTTTTAGGTAAGCGAACTAATACTTCTTCTAAACTGTCTGGCAACTTCACGCACCTCCGATGTTCATTAAAACGACTTATAATTTATGCACTTATCATAACAGTAAACGACAGGATTTGCAAAAGATTATATGCTCTCCACACAGCCATTTCCTGGCGTTTTTTTCGAATTTTTTTACGATGTTTTTTTAACCTCTTTGTTTATATATTCACGGGGAACACGGCTTGTAATCATACAAGGGACTTCATAATTAATCGTGTTTAAATAGGTTGCAATATCGTCAACTGTAATTTTTTCACCTTTATTTTTCCCAATTAACGTAACCTTTTCCCCGACTGGATAGGGTTGATCTAACTTGACCATAAGCATATCCATACAAATCCGACCGACAATTTCGTGACGTTTTCCATCGATTAACACATGAAAACCTTGTAATGCTCGTGGCCAGCCATCGGCATAACCAATCGGAACTGTACCAATCCACTCTTCTTTTTTCGCTTTATACGTGATTCCGTAACCGATATATTCGCCAGGTTCAATTCGTTTTACTTCAATTAGTTCGCTATGCAAAGAAAAGGCTTCTTGTAAATCGACCTGTCGTAAAGCCTTGATTTGTGAAGATGGGTATAGTCCGTAAAGAGATATACCAAAGCGTGTATATTGTCGCATTTGTTTCGGATATTGAATACCAGCTGCACTATTTCCAATATGGGTAATAATTCGTCTATCGTATAACTGCTCTAGTTCATGAAGCATTTTCTCGTATTGCTTTTTCTGTCGATTATAATGAGGAGAGTCGATTTCATCTGCTGTGGCAAAATGGGTATAAGCGCCTGTTATTTTTATTTTATTATTCGACCTTTTAACTGCATTTACCAATTCTCGTAATGCTTCAACAGAACGTATCCCCGTTCGATTAAAGCCTGTTTCAAATTCTACGTGAATTTCTAACGTGCCATCTATTTCTTGTTTTAAGGCTTCTTCAATCCATTCGGGTTGGAAGACTGCCAATGTAATCTGATGTCTTACCGCTACATTTACATATTTGGGCGGGATTCTCCCGATTACTAAAATAGGCAACTCGATTCCGTGTTCCCTTAACGTAATCGCCTCTTCTAAATAGGCGACCATTAAATGATCGATACCACTGGCAATTAAAGTCTTAGCTACTTCAACACTTCCATGACCATAACCGTCAGCTTTGACAACGCCCATAATTCGACGGCCTTCTGGGAGCAAACGATTCAACCGTTCAACATTGTGTCGGATTGCGCCTAAATCTATTTGTGCCCAAGTATTGCGATATCTAACCATTTACTTTGCTCCTTCGTGCTGAGTCTTCATTGAAAAATTCAAACACTCATTTGAATTCTACTTTATTTTATAGCTGTTTTCAACTAGTGGACGTTGTCTTTTTAGCTACATTTTTCGTAAACGGTTATCTTTTATAAGATTATTTTACACCTCGGCCGTAAACAGAAGAAGCAACATCAATCAACTCATCCATCGTCAATTCTTTACTCGCTAAATAAAATTGTGTGCCTTTATAATTCCAAGAAACCATCCCATCAGAAACCGCTCCGATACTATGGCCTAAATGAACAAGTTCACCATTCAAATCGTCTGCTACTGTCGCTTGAGCTGGTATTACATCGATATGTTCTTGAATTAACGTGAAGTTGCGATCTCCTTTAAAAGTCATAATCGTTCGGGTGCCGTCATCTACATCTACTTCCTCTGTTTCAATAAGTTCTGCGCCCATCGTTTCTACTGGCAACAACAATTCCATCGGTGCAACCTGTTCATCGCTTGCAACAGTTTCTTCATCTGCTTCTTCACCTGGGGCTTCACCTAAAATTGACTCACGGCTAAAGTCCGCTTCCGCAAAGGATGGATTTATTTCAAAGTTAGTAAACTTCACTTCAATTAGTGGTTGCTCATCTTCACCTAATACTTGAACGAACATTGGTAAATACGATTTTTTATTAAAATATATATGCTGAAAAGGTAAGTGTTTGCTGTTCATATAATTCGTTTTCGTCGTGTACTTATAATAATCTTCTTCCTCGGTAAAGTTTGCCTCTTTATCTTCAGCGATATCTTGGATTAACGATTGGTATAAGTACGGTTGTCCGTTTTTTTCTGGCCAATCTGATTGAAATTTAAAACTTTTGTTAAGTAGTGGGGTTAATACGAATACTCCTTCTTCGTTTTTTAAAATTGTTTGATGATGATCGTCGGCTTCATTTTGTAAATCTACACGGTAGAAATCTTCTTCTTCATTCTTTTGATACCAAATATCGATATCGTACTTTCGTTCAGTTTTTCCGGTGTTCATCGTCATTTCAACTTCCGCTTTATACCCTTCAAGGTTTGTCAACTGCTTTTCGATCTTTTTACTTACACTTTCCTGCGACTTTCCACCACATGCACTTAGTGCAAACATAAGCACGAGCAACAGTACAAACGCTCCGTAATAAACAATCCGATTGTTTCGCATTTCATCGATCCCCTTTGCCTCTTATTTTTTTCTCATTTATTGATTACACTATATGAGACGAGTTATTGAAATATGCAAAAGCAAGGGGAGATCCTTCGAAATAATAGGCTTATGATAAGAGGATAAGGTTGCTTATTTTTCTTCGATAATTACTTTAGCGATAGCATATTGTTTACTATGGGAAATTGATACGTGATACCTTTCGTTTTCTTTTCTTTTAATATTTAAAGAAGGCGCGCCAGACGAAGTGGTTACAATTTCAATATCGGTAAAACGAAGGGAACGACCTATTCCGGTTCCGTTTGCCTTGGCGTAAGCTTCCTTCGCCGCAAATCGGCCAGCTAAATATTCCAATTTGCGTCGTTTGCTTTGTAATGAATTGTATTGTGTTATTTCTTTATCCGTTAGAATTCGCTCGAGGAAGCGAGGTTTCTTCGTTATTAGACGTTCGATGCGTTCTAGTTCAATTATATCGATTCCGATTCCTTTAATCATTAGTATCCCTACTTTCCCTTCAACGATATAGAGCGTATAATAAGATTATATATCTTAATTGTAAAGAAAATCATAACAGATTGGATAGTTTTTGATTGGAGTAAAAAGGCGCATTATATTTTATCGTTACTCTATAGGAAATATAATGCAGTCTCATTAATGAGGGGGAAATAGATGTTTATTCGTCAGGAACGAAGTATCAGGGAGTTTTTTCACTTTTATCCAGTCGTATCAGTAATTGTTATTACGAATATCATATTGTGGATTTTTACGCAGTTTTTACCTAATTCAATTGGTGAGATTATTTTACGCTTTGGAATTGGACAAAACTTTGCCATTTCCGAATTCGGAGAGTTTTGGCGACTTTTTACACCTATATTTTTACATGCTAACGTTGGTCATGTACTCTTTAACTCTTTCGCCCTTATCCTTTTTGGACCTGCATTAGAGCGAATGGTAGGAAAAGGACGCTTTATCCTTCTCTACTTAGTAACGGGGATAGTTGGAAATATCGGTACATACGTAATCAACCCTTACGATCTTACGCTTCATTTAGGTGCCTCTGGAGCAATTTATGGCCTATTTGGAATGTATTTATACATGACTATTCGCCGACAAGATTTAATCGATCCACAAAGTGCTCAAATCGTGCGGACGATTTTTATCATCGGACTTGTGATGACCTTTATACGTCCTAATATTAATATTGCGGCACATCTTTTTGGTTTTATCGGCGGGGCTGCTCTAGCTCCTCTCTTATTACGTTATGCTCGACCTTTTTATCAACCGACTTATCGTAGAAATCTAGGCGAAGATGAGATTGGCTTTGATCCTGATCGTTGGAAAAAACGTCGCATCTCACCTAAAGTTCGACGCAATCTTATTTGGGTAATTATTGGTGTTATCGTTATTTTATATATTGTATCTGGTAATTAAATCGTACCTTTCAACTTTACTTTATTTTTGATACACTGAACATAACTTTTCACCTTTACATGAAGATGAACGACCAAGTTTCTTATGACAACAAAGGTTTAGAAGGAGGTGACGGCCCTTTGGTAGCTTACTTGTTACACGAGCATTCTATATTTACCTTGATTAAAATACACTGGCTCGTCTTCATTGGTTTTGTTGTTTATTTTTATGTGAAGTTTTTTCTTCGGGGAAAAACATATCCCATTACTCGACGTCAACGAATGTGTTTTTTCATTGCGATTATCTTACTTACCTTCTTAAAGGCGACTTTCCTCGATGTAATTGGAGCCTATTATTTATTCAGTGTACACGTACTACAAATATCATTTATATGCTTTATCGTTATTCCTTTAATGATTTTAAGCATACCTCATACATTTTTACGGCAGCATATATGGCATTATCGCACACAATTCGTTTTTACGCTTTTTTCCCATCCTTGGTTATCGTTAATATTGTTCAACGGGTTGTTAACAATTTATCTTTTACCTACTGTGTTTACATTTTTGCAATCAGTGCCTTTTGTCCAAAGTTTGTATCAAATCCTTCTCGTTTTATTAGCTACATTTATGTGGTTCGTCATCATACAACCAGTACGTGAATTCCAACGGGTAAATCCACTGTTACGGGCTGTTTACATTTTTTTAGCGTCACTTATTTTAATGCCGATCGGTTTTTATTTCGTAATCGTTCAAAAAGTTCATTTACCTATGTATGTAGAAGTTGAACAAACGCTTTTTCCGATGCTAAATATAATTTATGACCAACAATTAGCCGGAGGTATCTTAAAAATTACGCAAATGTTTAGTTACGCTTTTGCTCTTTTATTTATCATGCTTGAATGGGGTAGACGTGAACAAGAAAAGGAAGGTACCGCCGATGTTGATCATGTTCGCTACATCCGTGGTGTTGTCATTCATCTAGATGATAAAAAACAATGAGGCTAAGCATGTAGCTTAGCCTCATTTTTCGTTGCTATTCAGTTATTGTTGTTGTCCACCTATCTGTTGTTGCGCCATTTGGACGAGACGTTTAGTAATCTCTCCTCCAACAGATCCGTTCATTCGAGAAGTACTATCTGGACCAAGTTGAACGCCAAATTCTTGTGCAATTTCTACCTTCATCTGATCAATTGCTTGTTGTGCTCCTGGCACTACTAATTGGTTTGAGTTGTTATTTGGCATGATCTTCACCTCCTTGGTACCCTTATCTTGTGTACTAGAAGGTGCAATCATACATAATTACAGTTGGTAACTGTTGTTAGTAGAAGGATTATATAGAATTTCAACTCTAATTGCGAAAACTACTCCTTATAATAAATCGATAAATCGTTCATCGGCCCCTTTACTGCCGTCAATTTCTACTATTTCAATACCGGCGATTGCCTCTTCGATTTCAGGCGCAAAATCAACCTTCTGTTCTAAGGCTACTACTTTCTCCCGCTTCGGATTCGTCACCGGAGCATCCGGGACGAAAATCGTACAACAGTCTTCATAAGGTCGAATCGATATTTCGTACGTATCAATCTCTTTAGCAATTTCAACAATTTCCTCTTTATCTAATGCAATTAACGGTCGAATAACTGGTAAGTTCGTAACTTCATTAATTGCATTCATACTTGCCATCGTTTGACTTGCAACTTGACCAAGACTTTCTCCCGTCGTAATCGATAAAATATTTTCCTTATCACAAACACGCTCAGCAATTGTAAACATCATCCGACGCATAATTGTCATGCCATAGCGCTCTGGCATTTCAGCAAAGATCTTTTGTTGTAATTTTGTAAAAGGTACGAGATGAATTTTAATCTTACCACCATATTGCGAAAGGACTTCGGATAAATCTAATACCTTTTGCTTTGCTCGTTCACTTGTAAACGGTGGTGAGTGGAAATGAATCATTTCTACCTCGACGCCCCGCTTCATCATTAAATACGCTGCAACGGGACTATCAATCCCTCCAGATAAAAGGAGTAATGTTTTACCACCTGTTCCGACCGGAAGACCCCGGGCTCCATCGATTACTTCAGAGTAAATATACGTTGCTTTCTGTCTTATTTCAACTCTTACTTCAATATCTGGTTGATGTACATCTACGGTGAATCCGGTTGTGTTTTTTAATAAATGGGCTCCTAAGCGTTGATTCATTTCTTGAGAATTAATCGGAAATTGTTTATTTGCGCGTCGGACATTCACTTTAAAAGTATCCCCATCTTTTGCTTGTTGTAAAGCTTGTAGCGCACCGGCTTTAATCGTTTCTAATTCATTTTCAACTTTCATCGCTAGACTCATACTATAAATTCCGAAAACTTTTTTACATGCTTCAATTACAGGTTCTGGCTCATGGCCATTTAACACAACGAACATTCGCCCAGAGGAACGTGTAACTTTGACATTGGGAAAAGGAGCGACTGCTTTTTGCAAATTGCTCTGTAACTTATTAATAAATTGATTAATATTTTTCCCCTTTAAACCTAATTCACCGTAACGAATTAAAATGTGATCGTACTTCATTTTTATCTACTCCAATATATTTCGTAACTCGTTAATAATCCGTTTAAACCGTTCTAAAAAAAATTCAATCTCCGTCTCTGTCGTGTCGTACGAAAGGGTTATACGAATTCCTGAACTAGCTCGAGCTTGTGAATGTCCGCAAGCGAGTAGTACCCGGCTTTCCTCGAATTGTTTTGACGAACAAGCCGATTGGGTAGAAACGACAATCCCTTCTTCATATAGCGCATGAATGACGACTTCAGGTTTAAGACCAAGTACAGATACGTGAACGATATGTGGAGCACCTTTGGCGGGTGAGTTAATTTCCACACCGTCGAGTGTTTTTAATGTATCGATTAAAGTTTTTCTCAAGGAGTAAAGTCGTTCTACCTCGATTGCTTCTTTTTCTTTTATTAAACGTAATGCTCGAGAAAAGGCGACATTTCCCGCCACATGTTCCGTACCTGCTCGTATCGAATGTTCTTGGGAACCACCGTGAAACAATGGGTAAAGGGAAGTTCCTTTTTTCACATATAATATTCCTGTACCTTTAACACCGTTAATTTTGTGTCCAGAAAACGTACATAAATCAATTCCTTCAGACCTTAAATCGAGTGGTACTTTCCCCAGACCTTGAACAGCGTCAACGTGGAAAAATAATTTTGGATATTGCGCTAATCGTTCAGCTAGGTCTTCGATTGGCTGAATAGAGCCAATTTCGTTATTTACGTGCATAATCGACACTAAAATCGTCTCATCAGTTATTGCCTCCTCGACATCCTCGACCGATACAATACCGTATTCATCTACAGGTACGTACGTCACTTGAAAACCTAACTCTTTTAATGACTCACAAGTGTTGTAAACTGACGGATGCTCCGCTTTTGTCGTAATAATATGATTGCCACGATTCTGATGGGCTAGGGCGATACCTTTAATTGCCAAATTATTCCCTTCGGTACCACCAGAGGTAAAAATGATCTCATCCCTTTCTACAGAAAGTAAACGAGCAATTTGATTACGTGCTTCTTCTTGTAAATCATGAACCATACCGCCAAGTTCGTGAATTGAACTTGGGTTTGCGAAAAACTTCTCTAATACTTTTGTATACGTTTCGATGACGGTTTTATGTGGCTTTGTCGTCGCTCCATTGTCTAAATAAATCATCGTAAAATCCTTTCTTTATACCGTTAGGATAAGCTAATTTACTGAAAATAATTGTATCATATTTTAACAAAAATAAAGAACGAAGTTAACTCCGTTCTTTATCTTTTCCCGCTTATTAGGCAATTATTTTTTTATGAATTTCTTCAATTTTTTCTAAAGCTTGTGGATCGCGTTCACGAAGTGCTTCCGTCGCCTGTTCTAAGGCAAGTTCATAATCAGCTTTACGGAAAAGCTCCTCTGCCTCTAACAATCTCGCCGCTAAAATCGGATCTCGACTCCGATAACGATTTGCATATTGAATAACGACTTCCGTCAACTTCGCTTGATCAATTATCGTTTCAGTTTGCTCTAAAGCTTGATCGACCGTTTGCTTTGCTTCTTGTAATGTCTTTTGTAATTGGACGATATCAAGAGGTTGCTTTTCAAGAACAACATTTACCCGTTCTGTCTTAGTTGTCGCTTCATCTAAAAGGTTAATAACGAAGTTAGGAATACCAGGAAGATTACTTAGGCGCAACTTGCGTTTCGCTTCACTTAACGATTCCGTCATCCATTCAATTTGCTCGCGCGCCTCGATTTCATCTTTTCGTAATGTATCGAGCTCTTCTTTAAACTCATCATGTTCTTTTTCTAACTTTTCTAATTGGGTTATATTTGCTGTTAAATCGTCTCTTAATTCGGAATAAGCCGCTTGGTGACTTTGTAATTTTGCTTCAAAAATGTCATGACGTTCGCTTAATTCATTCATCTGTTTTTCCAAGCCCATATACGTTTCTAAATCCCGATCTTCAAAATGGTAGGTCTTTTTCAATTGCTCCACTTCTTCTTTAGTATCACTAAAAACAGTAGTAAAACGTTCAAGAGATTGCGAAAAAGTTGCATATTTTGAATCAGTGAAGTTTTTTGCGATAACTTCTTGCTCGAGCTTTTCATAGAGATCATCAATTTGTTCTTCCGTATCAGGTAGAGCATTTTTTACTTTTTCCGTTTCGATATTTTCTAATGCGGCAACGTAATCTAACAAACGAGCTTGTAAATCGTTAATTGTACGCTTTGCATGCAAAGGCTCTAAAAAATAGCCTTCTGTTTCCATTTCCTGCACACTTTTATACAGGTCATCAAGCTTGTTCGGTAACGTAACTGTGCAACGTTCATATAAAGCGGGAAAGTCTTCTAAGGCTGTCTCGATTATGTTCGCTTTTTGCTTCACTTTTTCAACTACTGAGGCTGCTTCAGTATAAGTCCCCGCTTCAACGAGCTGTTCATAAATACGAATATCTTCCATCACTTCGTCTAATTCACTTTCAAAACGAGTCGAAGCTCGACCGTATTTATTCCGTTCGTTCATTAACTTCCGGCGCAAATCCTTTATGTTCGGTGCGATTTGCTCGATCGTTTCACGGCTCGTTTCTTCCGTTTCGATAAATCGCTCGATGTCCGTTTCGATTGTATCAATTTTCTTCTCAATTTCGACGAGACAAGTCTCTAAATTAGAAACATGTTTACGCGCCGTACCAATGCGAAAGCGGTCCGCTGCTCGTTCCGTATCGAAAAGCAATTCTTCTACATCTGCTAAATCATTTAATAAAATGGAATCCCATTCCTCTTTCCAATTGGTAAGTTTCTCTTTCGCTTCGCCCTCTGAACTTAACGGCTTAATTTCCGTTAACTTACCAGCGATATTCCGATCCATAATATCAAATTTCCAGTTTTCATAATAATCGATTTGATCATAAATTCGTTTACGGAATAATAAGACGATCATAACGAGCACAATGACGATTAATATAACCCCAATTACATATTCCATTTCTATACCTCCTCCTAACTTCGATAGAAGGGTTAACCGTTATGTATAAAATCCATATAGCATACTTATTATGATAACACGTTTTCAACCGAATATCTTAAAAAATACAAAAATTCTACAAAAATTACTTCTTTTCCTCGACTTAATTACTTTTTAGGGAAAAATAGAGCCTTTTGAAAAGGTTTGTATAATAAACTCAGTAAAAACAAAGTGTTTTAAAAACTTTCAAATCATTTATAAAGAAAG
>CALGOZ010000100.1 GCA_937960785.1 uncultured Pseudogracilibacillus sp. | reverse complement strand
GGCCCATTTTTTTTGACTTCATTTTACCTTTTTACACAATTATATGGACTTAATCGAACAAACCGCTCCTCTAAATTCTTACTCAGTTTTGTTGATTCTTTCTTATTGTAAAACTAATTTGTGACAAAAGATTGAAGTTTGTCGAAATTTGTCGAAGAAAAAGCTAAATATTAAATTTGACAAAAAAACAAGTACAAAATCTCAAGTTTTGCTATTATTTTTGTCTAAAAGTCAAATTTCTTCAAGAAAATAAAAGAATTCGTATGCTAAAAACGATTTTTAGAAATTTGTCCAAAATTATATATTTTGGTATATAAATAATACACCACTTTTTAAGGAGGTAGAAGCTTGAAAAAAGAGGTTCATCACTTCACTGCAAAAGTCGTACAGCAAGAACAAGTTATTAGTCAATTAATGAGGATTGTAGCTCATACAAACAAAAAAGTTTCTGATCTAGAGGAGAAAATTAAACAAATTGAAATACGGGTGAAAAATTAAACCGCATCATCTTTTCCCCCACATGAACCTCTTAGAATCCTCTGAAACTCCTCTCTTTTGCAAGAATAGCTTACCGTCTCCCTCCTGGTAGGCTATTCTTTTTTTAAGTTAAACATAAGCCACTTTCTTCGTATAGTAAGCAAGTTGTCATTCAATCTTTATTAATGTTATGATGTAATGTGGATAGTTTTATAAAAACTGAAATAAGTTGAGGAGCGTTATGAATGATTAAATGGGTAAAACGAATTTTTGGTGATAGTAATCAACGACAACTTAATCGTATTCAAAAAACAGTAGATGAAATCGAAGCATTAGAAACTAAATTTGAAGCTTACTCAGATGAAGAGTTACAACAAATGACTGAACAGTTTAAAAAACGATATAAACAAGGTGAATCGTTAGATGATTTATTAGTAGAAGCTTATGCTGTTGTACGGGAAGCATCTAAACGAGTCTTAGATATGCGACCGTATCCAGTTCAGCTAATGGGAGCAATTGTATTACACGAAGGAAATATTTCCGAGATGAAAACAGGAGAAGGAAAAACGTTATCCTCCACAATGCCAGCTTATTTAAATGCCCTTACCGGCGATGGTGTTCATGTAATTACGGTGAACGAATATTTAGCTGAACGAGATGCAACAGAGATGGGACAACTTTATGAATTCCTCGGCCTATCAGTAGGTTTAAATATAAGTGGAATGTCGAATGAAGAGAAAAAGGAAGCTTATGAAGCGGATATAACGTACGGAACGAATAATGAATTCGGTTTTGATTATTTACGAGATAACATGGTTTTATATAAGGAGCAAATGGTTCAACGTCCACTAAACTATGCGATTATTGATGAAGTGGACTCTATTTTAATTGATGAAGCTCGAACACCGTTAATTATTTCCGGATCCGCTGAAAAATCCGCCACTATGTATCAGCAAGCCAATACATTCGTTACTACATTAAAACGTGAAGAAGATTATACTTACGATGAGAAGACTAAAGGAGTACAACTAACGGAAGAAGGAATTAATAAGGCGGAGAAATTCTTCGGAATCGATAATTTGTTCGATATTAGTAACGTATCAATTACGCACCACATAAATCAGGCTTTACGTGCTCATGTCGCGATGCACCGTGATACGGACTATGTAATCGAAGATGGTGAAGTCGTAATCGTCGACCAATTTACGGGTCGTTTAATGAAGGGACGACGTTATAGTGATGGCTTGCACCAAGCAATCGAAGCAAAAGAAGGCTTAAAAATTCAAAATGAAAGTATGACGCTTGCATCCATTACGTTCCAAAACTACTTTCGTATGTACCGTAAGTTAGCTGGTATGACGGGTACAGCTAAGACTGAAGAAGAAGAATTCCGCAATATTTACAATATGGAAGTAATCGCAATTCCAACGAACAAACCAGTTATTAGGGATGACCGTCCTGATATGATTTATAAAACAATGGAGGCGAAATTCAAAGCTGTTGTCGAAGAGATTAAACGACGACATGCAACGGGACAACCAGTTCTGGTCGGAACAGTTTCGGTTGAAACTTCCGAACTTATTTCCCAAATGTTAAAGCGCGAGCGAATAAAACATAACGTTTTAAACGCGAAAAACCACCATCGAGAAGCTGAAATTATCGAAAATGCCGGACAAAAAGGTGCAGTTACCATTGCGACAAACATGGCTGGACGAGGAACAGATATTAAGCTCGGTGAAGGTGTGATCGAGCTCGGAGGTTTAGCCGTAATTGGAACAGAAAGGCATGAGTCCCGAAGAATCGATAACCAATTAAGAGGACGAGCTGGTCGTCAAGGTGACCCTGGTGTATCTCAATTTTACCTATCGATGGAAGACGAACTGATGCGTCGCTTTGGTTCCGATAACTTAAAATCAATGATGGACCGTCTCGGGATTGATGATGACCAACCTATCGAAAGTAGGATGATTACCCGAGCTGTTGAATCGGCACAGAAGCGAGTAGAAGGAAATAACTTCGATGCCAGAAAGACAATTCTTTCTTACGACGATGTTTTACGCGAGCAGCGTGAAGTAATTTATAAACAACGATATGAAGTAATCGCTGCTGAAGATGGTATTCGTCCGATTATTGAACAAATGATTGAATCTGTCGTAGATCGTTTAATTGCGACTCATATCGATGAAGAAGATGAAGAGGCATCGAATTATGAAGCAGTAATCGAATATGTACATGGTAATTTACTCGAAAAAGAGGATATTTCTTTAGAAGAGATTAAAAATAAAGAACCTAAAGAAATTAAACGTATGTTAATAGAGCGAATTTTTGCTCGCTATGATGAAAAGGAAGCACAATTAACTGAAGAGCAAATGCGAGAGTTTGAAAAAGTAATCGTCTTACGAACAGTCGATACGAAATGGATGGATCATATCGACCAAATGGACCAACTCCGTCAAGGGATTCATTTACGAGCTTACGGGCAAAACGATCCATTGCGCGAATATCAAATTGAAGGCTTTAATATGTTTGAAGCAATGATTGAAAGTATCGAGGAAGAAATTGCCCGTTATATAATGAAAGCTCAAATTGAAAGCAATATCCAGCGCGAACAAGTAGCCAAGAATACAAAAGCAGTAGCAGGTAGTACAGAAGGAGAACAGGCTCCTCGTCAACCTTATGTTCGGAAAGAAAGGGTCGGAAGAAACGATCCATGTCCGTGCGGTAGTGGCAAGAAATATAAACATTGTCACGGACGCACTTAACTTAATCGAATTTATTAGGAGGAGTATTAGAGTATGGATATGATAGAAGCTAAACAGACAATCGATTATATAAGTGAACGAGTAGAAGAATTTAGGGGGTCTCTTTGACTTAACGGAAAAGAAGACCCAAATAAGCAAATTAGAAGCAAAAATGTCAGAACCAAGTTTTTGGGATGATAGAAGTGAAGCACAGAAGGTAATTGATGAATCGAACTTGCTAAAAGGTCAAGTCGAAGCCTTTGAAATCTTAGAAGAAAAAGTAGCAGATGTAGAAGTTCTTCACGAAATGATTAATGAAGAAGCAGATGAAGAGTTAATCAAAGAGCTAGAAAAGGAATTAGCAGACCTGAAAGAACGAATCGAATCCTTTGAGATTGAATTGCTACTTAACGAACCGTACGATAAAAACAACGCAATTTTAGAGCTACATCCCGGTGCAGGAGGAACAGAATCTCAAGATTGGGCAAGTATTTTATTACGAATGTATCAACGATGGGCAGAAAGTAAAAATTTTACCGTCGAAACGTTAAACTATTTAGCTGGAGACGAAGCAGGAGTAAAAAGTGTGACTCTTTTAATAAAAGGTCACAACGCCTACGGATATTTAAAGGCGGAAAAAGGAGTACATCGTCTCGTACGTATTTCTCCTTTTGATGCCTCAGGTAGAAGGCATACTTCTTTTGTCTCTTGTGATGTATCACCAGAACTAGATGATACCGTAGAAATAGAAATTAACAATGAAGATATTAAAATCGATACGTATCGAGCAAGTGGCGCTGGTGGACAACACGTAAATACAACCGACTCTGCTGTTCGAATTACTCACTTACCTACAAATACCGTCGTCAGTTGTCAATCGGAACGCTCACAAATAAAAAACCGAGAACAAGCGATGAAAATGTTGAAATCGAAGTTATATCAATTAGAAATCGAAAAAAAACAACAAGAACTCGCTGAACTTCGAGGAGAACAAAAAGAAATTGGCTGGGGAAGCCAAATACGTTCTTACATTTTCCATCCTTATTCTATGGTAAAAGATCACCGAACGAATATAGAAGTCGGTAACGTACAAGCAGTCGTAGATGGCGATATTGATATTTTTATCGATGCTTACTTACGTTCACAAATGAATTAATGTGTTACATTACGACAATTTTTTGACGAATTTGTGAAATCAGTATGAAAAATGTAGAAATAGGTTATAATAGGGTTTGATTACAAATTAATGAGGGGGATCTTCATGAAAAAATGGTTAATGGCTGTTCTTTTAGGAACGGTATTAGTTCTCGGTGCTTGTGGTGGTAGCGACGATGCTGCTGAAGATACAGGCGTAGATGAGACAACAGAAACTGAAACTGAAGAAGCTGGCGACGACGCTGGAGAAGGTGGAACTTACGATGTAGCTTTAGCTGAAGAAGTATACCAGCAGAGCTGTGCTAGCTGTCACGGAGAGGACTTATCAGGTGGTGTAGGTCCAGATTTAAACGCAGTAGGTTCATCTTACTCAGCTGAGGAGATTGTAGACATTATCAACAATGGTCTTGGATCAATGCCAAGTGTTTCCCTTGATGAAGATGAAGCTGACGCAGTTGCTCAGTGGTTAGCTGATAAAAAGTAAACTTAAAGGCTATAATTACTTAGTCTAGAAACTAACGGACTGAATCGTAAAAATAATGATTCAGTCCGTTTTCTATTTACTTCAAACTAATGGATTATATAATTAAGTAATCCTTCTACTAATTATTTAGAAAAAATGCTATATACTATACATAATAGTTGAGATTAAGTGGATTCTTTTACCATATTTAGTTGTATATTGATATCATTTCACAAAACGTTCGAAAATAGTTTTGTGTTAAAATGCAACGCCTTTATTTTCTGAATTAAGTATGAGAAAATACTTATATGAAAAAGATATTCATCTTTTAGACAAGTTGAATAAGTCGATAGAAAAAAGATTAAGGAGAATTATTATGGAAATAGGCCTCGAGAAAATTAGCTTTAATATTCCCCACTTATACGTGGACATGAATGAACTGGCAAAAGCACGAAATGAAGATCCAGCAAAATATACAATCGGAATCGGTCAGGATGAGATGGCCGTTGCCCCTCTTTCGCAAGATCCGGTTACACTTGCAGCAAATGCAGCATTACAAATGTTAACAGAAGAAGATAAAGAAGCTATTGACTTGATTATGTTTGCAACAGAAACAGGAATCGATCAGTCGAAAGCAGCGAGTGTATACGTCCATCGTTTAATCGGACTCCCTGAACAAGTACGGTCAATCGAATTAAAACACGCTTGTTATAGTGGTACGGCTGCACTACAATTAGCTAAGGGGCATGTAGCACTTCATCCAGATCGAAAGGTTCTTGTATTAGCCTCAGATATTGCACGCTATGGCTTAAATACACCAGGTGAAGTAACTCAAGGTGCTGGAGCTGTAGCGATGTTAATTAGCGCCAATCCAAAAGTATTACGTCTTAATGATGAGAGTACTTTTATTACGAAAGATATCATGGACTTTTGGCGGCCGAACTATTCCGAATATGCCTATGTCGATGGGAAGTATTCTAATGAACAATATATAGAATTTTTCAATAATGTCTGGAAGGCATATAAAGATAAAACAAACGAAACGTTAGATGATTTTGAAGCTCTTTGTTTCCATTTACCCTATACAAAGATGGGGAAAAAAGCGTTGGAGACGATTATCGACGAAGGAAGCGAAGATACACAGCGACGTCTATTGGATTACTACGACGCAAGCACTCAATATGGTCGTAAGGTCGGAAATGTGTACACTGCTTCGCTTTATTTAAGTCTATTATCCTTATTGGAACATGTCGATACATTAAAGCCAAATGCAAAAATCGGTCTATTTAGTTACGGATCTGGTGCTGTGGGTGAATTTTTTACGATAACATTACAAGAAAATTATAAAGATTATTTATTTACAGAAGTACATAACGAAATGTTTAATAATCGCAAACGAATTTCTGTACAAGAGTATGAAGAAATATTTGAACAATCGTTACCAACGGATGGTTCTACATTTACGATCGATACAGAAGATCCAGCTCCAGTACGTTTAACCGGCATTAAAGAACATATGCGTCAATATACGAGGGAATAATTAGAGAAAGAAGAGGTGAGAAAGCATTAACCTCTTCTTTTTTTAAAGAAAATTGTGTTCGGAAGGGGAAGAGACATGATACAACGTATAGCCCGAATTATCGCACTATTATTATTGACGATAACTGTAACAGGCTGTGCTTTACTCCCTGAAGATAGTGAGTGGATTGATGAGTTTTTAGAGACTGAAGAAATTCCCATTAAACAATTAGTTAATACAGATAATTTCAGAGAAGGAGCTTTAGGGCATATTTTAGAAGGAGAAATAAACCGCCAGGGTGAAGCGGTAGGTTTTCATTACGAGGGATTATCGACAGCTAAAGGTAAAGTAGTAGAGGGAACGAGAACCGATCCGGATACGAACGGAGTGTATGAGGCCGAAGTAGAAATAGATGGTATAAAGAAGTCGGGAAACAAAGGTATTTCTACTTTTTTCCCACTGTATTGGAGTACGCAAGAAGTCATCGATGGGATTAATGAAGCTTATGAAACAAAACAATTTATCTCCGGAAATACATATGAAGGTTTAACAGAAGAAGGAATCGTAATCCGAATGTATCTCGATGAAGAAGAAAAAATTATTTCTGCCTTTCCAATTTATTGAAAGTAGGGAGAAAAAGTTGAACTACTCAATTAAAGAAATTACGTTGCAACGTGGCGAAAGAAGGAAAAAACGGAAAGTTATTCAGTTTGATGATCCCAACTTAACATTACTTGAGGAATTTTTAATGGTTGATGCACCTCTGCGTAATTGGCAAATTTTAAATGAATTTGAGCAAATTAAACGTGTAAAACAAGGTACTATTACGTACACAGGAAATCGTACAACGGTGACAGTTACACCGACGAATACGACGATAGAAGATGCTTTAGATGTTTTTAATGGAGAAAACACCGTTGAAATCGAAACGGACCAACTATATAAATTATTAAAAACATGGCAAAAAGAAATCGAATAAAAGTCGTGAGCTCATCCTTTGCATATATACCTATCGGGGTATATACTAAAGTTAGTATTAAGATAAGGAAGGGTGTTAACGATGGCTAGACCAACAGCAACAGTATATATGACGGATACTTGTCCTTATTGTACGATGATGATTCGCCACTTACGGGAAAAAGACATTCGCGTACGAACGGTAAATATTCAAAAAGACGAAAGAGCAGCTAAACGTCTAATGGCAACGACAGGACAATTAGGTGTCCCACAAACAGAACTTAATGGCAAGTGGATTCTCGGCTTTGATCCAAACAGTGTTGAACAAGCACTCCGAGGTTAAATATAATTAATTTAGTAACTAAAATGGACTGAGTTTTCTTTAATAATACTCAGTCCATTTTAATTTTTGCGCAATAAATAAAGATTTTGCAAAAAAGGAATAAAAGAACGATAATAATAGAAAAAAGAGTTGACCTATGGAGGTATAGGAGTGAAAATATTTCATACAGCTGATTGGCATTTAGGAAAGATTGTTCACGGGACTTCAATGTTAGAAGTACAACGAGCTTTTATTAATGACTTTATTCAAGCGATTAAAGAAGAAAGCCCTGATGTCATAATTATTGCAGGAGATTTATATGACCGTTCTCAGCCACCGAAGGAAGCAGTAGAATTACTCGATTATTTTTTAGATGAAATTATACTTAAGGAAGAAATACCGGTCATTGCAATTGCCGGAAACCATGATAGTCCAACTCATCTTCATTTTGCGAGTAAATTATTATGGGATAATGGCTTTTATGTTGTAGGTAAATTAGAAGAAACAAACGATCCAGTTATTCTCGAGGATGAGTTCGGAGAAGTACATTTTCATTTAGCGCCTTTTGTTGATCCAAGCATGGTGCGCAACTTATACGGGGATGACTCTATCAGGACGTATGACGATGCAGTTAAGACAATCGTAGAAAAAATGATAGAAAAGATGAATCCTCAGGCTCGCCACGTCTTTGTCGGGCATTTTTTCGTTACACCCCGAGGGGAAAAAAGAGAGAATACGAGCGATTCCGAACGGCTTTTATCCGTCGGAGGTATAGAATATGTAAATGCCTCTCATTTTTCTAACTTTAACTACGTCGCCTTGGGACATTTACATCGAGCTCACGCCGTAAGCAAAAGCTTTATTCGCTATGCCGGCTCACCTTTAAAATATTCAATTTCTGAGGAGCATCATAAAAAAAGTTACTATATCGTTAATTTGGATAAAGAAGGCACTGTCGATATAGAAACGAAGGAAATTAACCCTATGCGCGATATGCGGACAGTAGAAGGAAAGATTGAGGATATTTTAAGAATGGAACCGAGTGAGGATTATATTTTTATAAAATTATTAGATCGAACACCAGTATTATCACCGATGGAGAAGGTCCGGGCAGTCTTTCCAAATACGTTACATTTAGAGCGTCCGTATGATCAATTCGTTTCTTCAGAAGATAATGAAATTCATATAAAAAAAGAAAAACAATCCGACTTAGAATTGTTTCAGGCATTTTATAAAGAAGTAAAAGGATATGCAGCTGAAAAAGAACAACTTGAAATTTTTAATGAGTTAGTTGAAGGAATTTTTCAAGAAGACAGGGAGTAGTAAGACAAAAAGGAGGAAAAAGATGAAATTAATCCGTCTAAAAATGACCGCTTTCGGACCTTATAAAGATACAGAAACAATCGACTTTACAAAGTTAGGAGATCGAAGGTTATTCGTTATTTCTGGGGCAACAGGAGCAGGTAAGACGACGATTTTCGATGCGATTACCTTTGCTTTATACGGCAGTGCAAGTGGTTCTGATCGGGAAAATGTGACGATGTTACGAAGTCATTTCGCTGAGGATGATGTACATACTGCGGTAGAATTACAATTCCAAATACATGATCGTACGTACCGAGTATTGCGACAACTCGGTCATGTTAAAAAAGGAAATAAAACAAAAACCGGTGAACGATATGAATTTTATGAAATGATAGATGATGATGAAGTCCCAGTAGTAGATCGGCAAATTGTTACAGAAATCAATGCAAAAATCGAACAACTAATCGGTCTAACAGAAGAACAATTTAAGCAAATTGTCATGCTTCCCCAAGGAGAGTTTCGCAAACTATTAACCTCTGATACTGAAAATAAGGAAGAAATTTTACGTAGAATCTTTCGTACCGAACGGTATAAAAGAATGAATGAAACGTTACGCGAGCAACTAAGTGAATTAAAACGCGAACTTTCCTTTCAACAAGATTCGTTACAAAGTGCCTTACGAAACATACCACAAACGATTATACCTAGAGATGAGAGTCCGTTATTTCAGTTATTAGAGCAGGATCATTACGATACGAAACAAGTAATCGAATTAATCGGAACAGAAATGGATGTTATAGACGACCTAATTGAGCAAGCCCATATGACTTATCAAAAGTATGTGAAAAAATATGAACAAGAACAAAAGAAATTAACTTATCAGGAAATGATCAATCAAAAGTTCGCTCAATTAAAAACGAGCAAGGAACGCTACGAAAACTTAAAAAAGCGAAAGGAAGAAATAAAACAAAAAGAAAACGAAATCCAACGTGCGCGCGAAGCCTTACAAATTGTCCCTTATGAAATGCAGTATAACGAACAAATAAACGAAGTAAACCGTTTGAAAGAAGCAATACGTAAGGATAAAGTCACTCTAAAAGAAGTCGAAGCTAACTATAAGCAAAAACAAGAACTATATCATAAAGAACTAGCCCGGGAACAAGAGCGCGAACAAATAGCAGAACAATTACGTATCTACGAAAGTTACATACCAATCGTAAAGGAAATGCATAAGGAAGAGGTCGCTCTCAAACAATTAAAATCCTCACTTAATAAACTACAGGAAGAACGAAAAGAGATAAAGACACAAATAGAAAAAAATGAATTATTATTAAAACAAAATCGACAACAAGCATTACAACTCGAAAAGAACTTAAGTCGATTATCAAAGATAAGTGAAGCCTATCATCAAGAGCAAAGAATTTTCGAAACATGGAAAAGATTGGTGAAAGAAGCTGAATATTTAATATCTTTAACTCGAGTGATGAAAGAAAAAGAAATGCAATTTAAACGAGAGGAAAAACATTATCGCAAGCTCGAACAAACTTGGTTTAAACAACAAGCCTCTGCTCTGGCAGCAACCTTAGTAGAAGGTGACCCATGCCCCGTTTGTGGAAGTACGCATCATCCGCGAAAACATGCTGAAACAGACATTTTAATAACGGACGAACAATTACAAAAAGCGAACAAAGCTTTTACGCAGGCACAAACAGCTTATCTAGAAGCTAAAAGCAATAAACAAAGTCAACAAGATAGCATTGATTTGTTAAAACAAGAACTACATATCAGGCGTAAAATAACCCTTACCGAAGTGAAAGAATCCCTTCTGCAAAGCAAACAAAAGACGAAGAAATTAAAAGCAGAATACGAACAATTACAAAAAGAGGAAAAACAACTCCAAACAATCAGAGAGAAAATGGCATCTTTAGAAAACGAAATTGACCGTAAGAAACAAGCTTACGACACCCTTGAAACTACTTATCAACAGAAAACTCAACAAATAATTGAAAAAAATGCTACATTTGAAGAGCGAATTCGTGACATACCTGAGAAGTTTCGTCAGTTAACAACTTTAGAAACAAATATTAATACATTAAAAACTCAAAAAGAAACGTTGGAACAAGCTTACAGAGAAGCTGAAGTACAACTAAGGGATATCGAGCAAACACATACGTCAAAGCGCGCTGAGCTAGGAGTTAAAGAAACACAGCTAAAAGCAGAGCTAGAACGATTACAAATAAGGAAGGAAACTTTTAAAACGAAAGTAAAAGAAGCAAATTTTCCTTCGATTGAAGTTTATAAAAAAGCAAAGTTACCTGAAGATAAAATTACAGAACTTATTGAAGAAGTTGAGTTGTATAAAGAATCTATAAAGTCGTTACACCAACAAATCGATACGTTAGAAAAGGAATTAAAAGATGAAAAAAGCATGGACCTTGAAAAAATGAGGGAAAAGTTATTACAATATAAAAGGCAATACGAAAAGGCTCTAGCAGAGAAAAATAAACATACACAAAACAAACAAAATGCCGAGCGATTAAAAGGACATATCGAAGCATTGTATGATAAAATAAATGAGCTAGAAAAAAAGGTAGTGCTCGTTCAAGATGTATATGAAGTATTAAGCGGAAATAATCTGAAAAGAATTTCCTTCGAGCGTTATTTACAAATTGACTTTCTCGATCAAATTATCGTCGCAGCAAACGAACGATTCAGGCCACTTTCTGACGGGCAATATTATTTAGTCCGAAGTGAACGAACGGAATCTTATCGTCGTCAGAGTGGGTTAATGATCGACGTATATGATAGCTATACCGGACAACTGCGTGATGTAAAAACATTGTCTGGAGGCGAGAAGTTTATCGCATCTTTATGTTTAGCTCTTGGAATGTCCGATATTATTCAAAGCTATCAAGGGAGCGTACGCATCGATACGATGTTTATCGATGAAGGTTTCGGCTCTTTAGATGAAGAATCCCGCCATAAGTCAATTGAAGCGCTCGTTCAAATTCAAAAAACTGGACGGATGATCGGCGTTATCTCTCACGTTCAGGAAGTGAAGCAGTTATTTCCCGCCCGCTTAGAAGTGACGAAGGAAAAAGAAGGGTATAGTAAAACGAAATTTATTTTAAAGTAAATATAGATTACGAAATAGAAAGGGATAAAAAGAGTGGCTAGAATATTAATTACCGATGATGCGATGTTTATGCGTATGCAATTAAAAGGTATTTTAACGAGTTTAGGTCATGAAGTAGTCGGAGAAGCAGCGGATGGCCTTGAAGCAGTAGAAAAGAATAAAGAATTAAAACCAGATGTCATTACGATGGATATTACAATGCCGAATTTAAATGGAACAGAAGCGGTTAGAGAAATCCGTAAAACAGACCCAGACGTTAAAATAATCATGTGTTCCGCAATGGGACAGCAACGAATGGTCGTAGAAGCGATTGAAGCCGGTGCTCAAGATTTTATTGTCAAACCTTTTACACCGGAACGAATAAAAGAAGCACTAGAAAATGTACTTTCTCTCGATTGATTTATAAACGATAAAATAACCTTTTAATTGCAATGAGCATCAAATTTCAAATAAATAGAGACTGGGACAAACCCATACTCCAATGAATGGATGGACTGAAAGAATCTATGATTTAATCTTTCAGTCCTTCTTTATTTTATTTTGCAGACACTTTTATAAGTTAACTACCATTAACACAGTGTTGCTAAGGCTTTTACTAAAGTATTTCACACCAGTTATTTTATTAAAATTACTTCTTAATTCTCAGTTCTAGGAATTTTTAAAAGCTTACTAAGATTTTTCACTCTGGTAAAGTTTTGTTTATTGAATTTCTCAGGGAGTATTCTACGGGAGAGCTGTTTTTTCTATTAACTTATTCGAAAAAGGTCTTTACTAAGTAACTAGAAGTGCCTTTGTCCATAACCTTACTCGCTGGCGTGCTCCAGTGTGTAGGTTGGAAGGCCAAAGAGTATAAACTTACTCGCTGGCG
>CALGOZ010000099.1 GCA_937960785.1 uncultured Pseudogracilibacillus sp. | reverse complement strand
TAGACTTACCCAGTGAAGCATTCCAGTGTGTAAGTTGAAAGACTTTTGTTTGTAGACTTACCCAGTGAAGCATTCCAGTGTGTAAGTTGAAAGACTTTTGTTTGTAGGCTTACACAGTGAAGCGCTCCAGTGTGTAAGTTGAATTGCTTTTGTACGTGGACTTACCCGACGAAGCATTCCAGTGAGTAAGCTGAAACGACTTAGTGCGTGGACTTACTCAGCAGAAACAACTGCTGGGTAGGTCTAAACGGATACCACTACTAACTTTCTAAGTATAGGGCCATGCTGGGAAACTCTAATCAGAAATCACTGCTAACTTAATCAGCAGAAGTACCGGCTGGCTAAGTTACGAAGCTTTTGCTTATCCGTTTAACTAACCAGAAGGTCTCACTAGGTAAGCCTAAACGTGTATCTTGTCTAACTTAAACGAATAATTTAGAGTTATTTCTTTAATTAATTGGTTAATTACGTTCGTTGTCGCGACATTCTGCTTGAAAGATTAAGTTTCAATTCGGATATTAAAATAGCCCCTAAAATACAAATAGCTCCAATTGTCATACGCAACGTAATTAATTCGCTTAAAATAATTACGGAGAAAATTGTTCCCCATAAAGCTTCTGTCGATAAAATGATTGCAGCTTTCGTTTCGGTAACGAGCTTTTGCCCTGCCGTCTGTAATAAATAAGCAATCGTCGTCGAAAAGAGTCCTAAATAAACGACGGGAATAAGTGCATTTATTTCGAAGGGCATCGCTAACTCGCCCCTTGCACCAATTATAACGATTCCAATTAAAGCAGCTGTAAGAAGCTGGATAATTGTAAGCTGGATCGGATCTTCGCCTTTTACAAATCGCGCTGTATAAACAATATGAAAAGCAAAACCAATGGCACATAAAAAGGTTAAAAAGTCTCCAAAATTAATTGTTCCACTAATTTGTAAAGACATAAAACCGATACCGACTAATGCTAAAACTGCACCGACGACTTCTGATATGTTAAGACGTTTTCTGTAAAATAAAAAAGCTATAATTGGTACGATTACGACGTTAACCGCTGTAATAAAGGCGTTTTTCGAAGGTGTTGTAAATTGTAAACCAACCGTTTGTAACGCAAATGATATGTATAAAATCGTACCGAGAAAGGCTCCTTTTAAAAGCAAAGGTGCTGTAATTGTTTTAAGCCGTTTATAAAAGACGAGGGCTAAAATAATCCCCCCAACTAAAAAACGTATCGCCATCGTTTGATAAGGAGTGTAATAGGTCAAGGCAACAGCAGTGGCAACGAAACCACTACCCCAAATAATTGCAGTAATAAGTAAGCCAATTTCTCCGTAATACTTTCTCATTTATTCCTCCACCAAATCTTATATTTTTAGTTTCCTTTTTCCAACGTTCATTTTATTATAGAAGATATTAATTTAATTCACAAAGGAAAATGCATAGATAAACGCAAAGTTGTATACATATAAGGAGCTGCCATGAAGAAAAAAGAAGAGATTATTACAAAATTAGAATTGATTGCTGCTGAAGCTTGGCCGGCAAAAACGATGGAGCCTTTTGGTGAGTGGATTTTAAGAGCAAATGACGGAGTATCAAAAAGAGCAAACAGCCTCCTAGCTATCGGGACTATTCCGACGGATTCTTGGTTACATATTTATGAAAGCTTTTATAAAAGTTATGAAATTGAACCATGTGTGTATATATCAGAAGTAACACCTAAAGAAGTTGTGGAAAAGCTTTTCGCTCACGATTATGAAGTAGTTACAAAAATGTATATTTTGACGAATGAAGTGAACACAGTTTTAAAACAAACAAAAAGAGATCCAACCTTTAATGTAACTTTTGAACCTGAACTAACGGAAGAGTGGTTATCAAATTTTTTAAAGTTTGGAAAGCACGACGAATTGACTCGAGAAGCATATCGAACTATTTTTTCCAAAATTAAAATGCAAAAAGTTTTCGTAACGTTATGGTTGGAAGGAGTACCAGTAGCTGTAGCAACAATTGTAGCTGATCAAGGTTGGGGATATATTTGTAATGTTGTTGTCGATGAAGCTTATCGACGTAGAGGTATTGCGAGTCAACTATTTTTTCATTTAGCGACTTGGGCTTTACAGCACAATGCATTTAATTTGTTTATGCAAGTGTTACAACATAATGAACCAGCGTTACAATTTTATAATAAATTAAACTTTAAATATTTATCGGAAAGTTACTATTTAATGAAAAATAAATAAAGATGAAAAGGATTTAACAATTTATTAACCTTATTGTATAATAATATCTATATATAGCGTGTCAGAGCTTATTTTATATACGTTTTTGTCGTTGCATAATAAAAGTTTTTTTACACATATTAAACGATTAGAGGTGGCGTTTTATAAACAAATTCAAAAAGGGGTTGAACGTTTATGCAGTTTGAAAAGTTGATTAATATTGCTCTAGGTATAATTGTTACAGTATTTATCGTCGGTTTTGTTGCGCTAATCATGGTGTTACATGGAATGCAATAAATAACAGCATCTTTATGCAACGTTAGTGAAGGGTCAAAGATTTCACTAACGTTTTCTTATTGTTATAATTTATAGATAAAAATATTTATAAATATTAACTAAATCTTCACTTATCTAGTGGTAAAAAGTTATACCAAACCATGAATTATTATGGTAATATTGAAATTAATGTGTATTTTTGGTAATAAAGTATCGGTTAGATTTGGTGATTAATAAATGTATGCAAATTATCGATGGAAACTCTTTTTTGTTCTACTCATTTTTGCTATTGTGGTAACGTTTACTGTTGCAATTTTTGATTATTTACGTTTAAAAGAAGAAATCCGTAATGACAACGAAATAGAAATTGAAAATGCAGAAAAAGATTCAATCGACGCTTTATATACGATTGAAAAAATTTATAAACTTATCGACCCAGAAATTTCCGAACAAATGGAAGAAGCTACCGATTATTTACTTAATTTATATGATGAAGAGCCGGACTTTAATACATGGGACTTCAATAAATTAGCAAAAGAACTTCAAATGGACATTTATATTATAAATGAAGAAAATGTCGTCGAATATAGTAATGTCGATGAAGAGATTGGCCTCGATTTCACACAATGTTGTAAAAAATTAAGCGAAAAACTCGATAACCGTCGAGCGTCGGGCGAATTACATATCGATGAGATTGATGTAAATCAAAATAACGACCAAATAAAAAAGTTTAGTTATAAGGCGACGGAAGATAAGCAGTACTTAATTGAATTAGGTTACAACTTAGAAAAAGAAGAAGCTTTTCGAGAATTTAACTTTATCGATAAGATTGAAGAGATTGTTGAGAAATCTTCTATCATAGAAGCGATACATATTTTAAATTTCGGGGGAAAAGCCTACGGTGCTTTACCATCGAATCCAGATCCAGATAATCGTTATGAAGCTTTTTCAGAAGTTCGAGAAACGAACGAACCAAAAACGATTGAAACGAATTACGCTGGAAAAGAACTAAAAGCAAAATATATCCCATTTCACTCTCCTTATGATGATAGTGCAACGACTTTTAAGGTTGTTGAAATCCTTTATAATGACAATGGAAAAAATCCTTATATTGCGACGAACTTTCAACAATTAATTATTCAGCTATTTATTATCATAATTTTCTCTCTAATCGTCGCAACTTTAATCGCCAGTTGGTTTTCTAAGCCGATCTATTATGCTTATCATGATAGTCTAACGAAACTAAAAAACCGCACAGCTTTTAATCAAGTATTACACGAAGCTTTTTTAGAAGAGGAAAAGCAATATGCCTTATTTATTTTAGATTTAGATAATTTTAAGCTCGTTAACGATCAACTTGGTCATGCGACGGGGGATGAATTGTTGAAAAACATTGGGGAAAAATTAGAGTCGATTTGTCACGGCGATGCCTTCCGTTTAGGGGGAGATGAATTTGCGATTATTCGTGAAATCGATGAAGATTTTCAACTAAAAGATAAAGCAGAATTCGTTTTACAATCCTTAAACGAAACGATCAACGAACATGAAGAAATTCGCAACTTATCTGTATCTGTCAGTGTTGGAATAGCTTCAGCAAACTCAGGTTGCAACAAGGAATGGTTATTTAATCAAGCAGATAAAGCACTATACGATGCGAAACGATTAGGAAAGAATCAATATCATATTAATCAACATAATGATCAAGCAATCATGTAACAAGGAGGAAACCTCATGTATACAGAAAGAGTTAAACGATTAGAAGAGAGGCTCACAACAAAACAGTGTGAACTAGCTTTTATTACATCACCGATTCATATTTTTTATTATACGAATTTTTTATCAGAACCTCATGAACGTTTTTTCGCCTATGTTTATGATCAAACAAAAGAAAAAAGTTATTTGTTTTTACCAACGCTCGATTATGACAAGGCTAAATCTTTAGCTAAAGTCGATGAGTTAATTCCTGTCTCCGATGTAGAGAATGGTTATGAAAAAATGAAAGCAACTCTTGGCCGTAACTTTTCTTCGATAGCTGTAGAAAAGGAAACGATGACTTTAGCCGAGTTAGACCGCCTTCAAGCAGTATTTTCTAACCTTAACTTATTACAAATTGATAATTTCATTATTGAGGAACGGTTGAATAAACAAGCAACCGAAATCGAACAGGTGAAAAAAGCAATCGATATTACTGAACAAGGCTTAGAGCATATCGTGCAATTTGTTAAACCGGGTATGACCGAGATGGAAATAAAACAAGAACTTGAGTTTAAATTATTTTCCCTTGGTGCGGAGCAAATGGCTTTTGATACGCTAGTTTTATCAGGGAAAAATTCCAGTCTACCGCATGGTACCTCAGGTAATAATGAAGTAAAAGAAGGTGACTTTTTACTCTTTGATTTCGGAGTGACTGTGAATGGATACAACTCTGATATAACTAGAACGTTTATCGTTGGTGAGGCGAGTGAGGAGCAAAAAGTAATTTACGACACAGTAAAGCGAGCGAATGAAGATGCGATTCTAAAGGTAAAGGTCGATGTACCGTTAAAAGAAGTCGATCTTGCAGCCCGCAATGTTATTGAAAAGGCTAATTATGGTAAATATTTCACCCATCGTGTCGGACATGGTTTAGGTCTAGAAGTTCATGAACTTCCATCAATTCATAGCGAGAATAATGAATTAATGAGAAAAGGTATGTTATTTACCATTGAACCAGGAATTTATGTTCCGGACCTTGGCGGTGTTCGAATTGAGGATAATATATTTATTAATGAATCTGGTAAAGCGGAAGTATTAACTACGTATCCAAAACAATTAATTACAATCGAACCATGATAGGAGGTAAATGGAATGGCAACGATTGAAGATTTTCAAAAACTTGACATAAGGATTGGAACGGTAATTGAAGCGGAGCCTTTTCCGGAAGCTCGTACACCAGCAATTAAATTAAAAATTGATTTCGGCGAGCTCGGTGTGAAACAATCCTCCGCACAAATTACAAAACGTTATACACCAGAATCAATTGTCGGAAGACAAGTCGTCGCTGTCGTTAATTTTCCACCTTTACGAATTGCAGGGTTTCGTTCAGAAGTATTAGTACTTGGCGGATTGCCAGGAGAAGGGGATGTCGTTTTATTACGTCCTGATGAAACAGTAGAAAACGGAACGAAAATCGGTTAAGAAAACGTAAACAAATTATTTTTTAAAGCCTCCTATAGATGATATGATGAAGATACTAAAAGGAGGCTTTTTTCAATGGCGAAAATAGTAAAAGGTGACCATAAGTTTTACATTGGTGAAGATGAAGCGAAACCAATTGCACAAATAACGTATAAAGATGTCGACGATCGTACGATTATCGCTGACCACACCTTCGTATCAGAATCCTTGCGTGGACAAGGAATCGCAGGTAAGTTATTTAATGAACTAATGGCCTTTGTCGAGGAGGAAAATAAAAAGGTAATTCCGACTTGCTCCTATGTGAAGGCGAAGATGGAACGTTCTAAGAAGTACCGTGAATATATCCACAAGGGATAAATATATTGAAAGGAAAAGGAGGCGGAAAACATCCTACATGGGTGTTTTTCTTCCACTTTTCCATACATATAAGCTAAAAGTTTTTTGACAATAGTGTGTCAAATAGATATTTTCATCAAATTTTCATAAAGGTTCGTTATACTTGAATTTGAGTTTATAGTTAGGGGAGTTCATCGTGCCATCAACTACAATCTTAGTCAGTTTAGGAATATTAGTCGTTAGCTTTCTTGCAGGTATTGCGGTTTATGCACTTATCTCTAAAGATACCCAAGCAAATAAGAGAAAACAAATTGAACACGTAGTTGGATTAGTGATCAATTTTATAATTTATATATGGATTGGGAAAATTATCGTTAACCTTACAAAATTTATCCAAGATCCCCTTTCGATTTTAGCTTATCCAAGTAACTCTTATGCGATTTATATTGCTACAATTTTATTAGCGATTAATTTGTTGTACCGATACAAACGAAAAGGTGATTCGATTTCATCAATCGCTTATACGTTTTTGCCGATTTTTTTGAGTGCTAGCTTTTTATATGAATTTTTACAAATCGTCGTTGAACAAAACTCGTACAATATAATATATTTAATTCTTATTGCAGTTTTAATGCTCTTTTATATTGTGATGTACGGGCGTGTTTCAGTCGAGCCTTTAAGTTTATTAATCGGCCTTGCTTTATTAATCGGTCAAATTATATGTACGAGTTTAGTCAATGCGACAATTTTTAGTTTTCGTCTTTCACCGATATATTTCATTGTATTGCTCGTTCTACTAGTATCAATTGTACTTTACAGAAGAAAGAGGAAGGTGTAATCATTGGGAGCAATTAGTGCAGATACATTTTTACTATTTGGGATGGTTCTAGCTTTTGGAGCTGGAGCATTATCCTTTTTATCACCGTGTGTATTGCCAATTTTTCCGGCATACTTATCATATATAACAGGAATAAGTGTGAAGGAATTACAAGATAGTAAAGAAGGACAAATAAGAAAAACATTACTTACTCATTCAGTGTTTTTCCTTCTCGGTGTCTCTCTTGTATTTATTAGTTTAGGTGTAGGGGCCTCTTTTTTAGGTCAATGGATTCAATCCTTATTAACTGGTGATTCCGGTTTACTAATTCAGCGGATTGCAGGAATCTTTATCATCGTGATGGGACTCTTTGTCGCAGGTTGGCTTAATATAGGCTTTTTAATGCAAGAAAGACGAATGCAATACCAACGTAGTGAAGTTGGTTATCTTGGTACCTTTTTAGTTGGCCTTGGTTTTGCAGCTGGTTGGACACCTTGTATTGGTCCAATTTTTGCTTCGATTTTATTTTTGGCAGCGAGCAACCCAGGGCATGGTATTTTCTACACAGTGATGTATGTAGTCGGTTTTGCTGCACCATTTTTAATCTTAACTTTTTTCCTCGGATCTACTCGCTGGATCGTTCAAAAAAGTGGAATCATAATGAAAGTCGGTGGCATCATTATGATCATTATGGGTATTATCTTATTTACTGGTCAACTTCCGAGAATTACTCAGTTTTTATTAGATTTAGTTGAAGGTACTTGGTTATCAAGGTTAGGTTAAATAAGGGGGTTATTTAATGCGGAAATGGATTGTTATTGTAATTGTAGTAGGGTTGTTAGGTTATGCTATTTATGACTTTGTTGATAAAGATTCATCGACTGAACAGTTCGATGATGAAGCAGTCGAAACAGATATTGGGGAATCTGATAATGTCGGTTTAAAACAAGGTGAAAAAGCGCCAGATTTTGAGCTAGAAACATTAGATGGTGAAACAGTGAAGTTATCAGACCATTCAGGTGAAAAAATTATTTTAAACTTCTGGGCAACGTGGTGTCCACCATGTCGAGCAGAAATGCCTGATATGCAAAAGTTCCATGAAGAATATGATGCGACGATTCTAGCGGTAAACTTAACATCGACAGAACAAGGGATCGATCAAATTGAAGAATTTTTAGATGAATATGGAGTTACTTTCACTGTATTATCAGATATTGACACAGAAGTTTCAACATTGTACAATGCTTCAGCTTTACCTACTTCTTATTTAATTAATTCAAAAGGTGAAATTCATAATATCGCAATCGGTGCGTTAAATTATGAAATGATGGTTCAAGCCTTTGAGGAAATGGAGTAATTTTTCATAATTAAAGAAATTAATTGAGGTGTACGACATGGGCGAAGTCGTGTTAATTGTAGAAGACGATCAAATGATTCGGGATCTAATCCGCTTATACGTCACAAAACAACAATATACAGTAATTGAAGCTGCTGATGGCGAAGAAGCTAAGCAGCTTTTTTTACAACATAAACCGGATTTAATTATTTTAGATTTAATGTTGCCAAAAGTAAGTGGAGAACAATTTTGTAAGTGGGTACGGGAAGATTTAGGTAATCAAGATATTCCTATTATAATGTTATCCGCAAAAACTCAAATTGAAGATCGCATTGAAGGCCTATCCCTTGGAGCAGATTTATATTTAACGAAACCTTTCCATCCGGAAGAGTTAATCGCTTATATAGAGACAACCTTTCGGCGGAGGAATCAACAGCGAAAAAGAATTAAAGCAAATGGATTAGAATTGCTAACTGAAGAAAGAGAAGTATATTTACGAGGTGAAAAAGTATATTTAACTCGTCACGAATTCGATTTACTCTCTCATTTAATGCAACATCCAAACATTGTCTTTACACGAGAACAACTCGTCCGTAATTTATATAAATATGACGAACAGAATATTTTGGATCGAACGATTGATGCACATATTAAAAAATTACGCGAGAAAATAGAAGAAGAACCGTCGAAGCCAAAGCGAATTCAAACAGTTCGAGGAATGGGGTATAAATTTGTTCAATAGTAATTTTTTGAAACAACTTATTCCAAAAGGCTTTCTGTGGAAGTTAACGTTTATAAATAGTGTCGTCATTACGTTAGCGATGGGACTTACCGGTTGGGCAATTTATGAAACGGCTTGTAATTTAGTCGGTGGGATCGGTAGCCCGTCTCCAATCCGTCAAGCTCAATTTAACGCAACACTTTTTCAATATTTTTTAATTTTCACAACGCTGGGTGTGTTGATTAGTACGGTTTTACATTTCTATTTAACGCGAAAAATGATCAATCCAGTAAGAGAACTAATCGAGTCGACTAAAGTGTTAAAGACGGGAAGGTACCCCGAGCCGATCCAATTACGAACATCTGGTGAAATAGCTGAGTTATTAGAACAATATAATGAATTAATCGTTCGCCTCGAGACAAACGAACGAGAACGAAAGAAATTAATTGAAAATATTTCCCACGAATTACGTACTCCAACAGCAAATATTAAAGGCTATTTATATGCATTAAAAGAAGGTCATATCGAAGGAGATACGATATTATTTCAATCGTTACATGACCAAGCTAAGCAATTAACTAGTTTGATTGAACAAATAGAACATGTTACAGCATGGACAGTAGAAGGAACTACCTATAGTGAAAAACAAGTCATCAATAGCCGTAAACTAATTGAGGAGTGTATTCAACTCTTCGATTGGCAAATCAAAGAAGAAGCAGTACAACTCGACGTTAAGATTGAAGATGTAAATTTAAACGTTCATGAAAAAGGTATGCAACAAGCGATTTCGAATATAATCGAAAATGCCCTCCGTTATCGAATAGGTAAGGAACCGATTGTAATTGAAGGAAAAGTAAAAGAGAGTAAGTATGTTATTTCCGTTACAGGCAAAGGCGAAGCAATTCCTCAAGAGGAACAGGATAAGATTTTCGAACGCTTTTATCGTGTGGAACAATCGCGCAATCGTGAAACGGGTGGTTCAGGATTAGGTCTCGCCATTGCACAGGAAATTGTTATTGCTCATAACGGTACGATTCATTTACAATCGTTCGACGATTATCATAGCTTTATTATTACTTTACCTTTTATTAATTCTTCCAATTAAGTTTTAAGCGGTTCCCATTAAGGGACAGTTTTTGTTTATAATACGGATTATAGTGGTATTACTGGTCGTGCAAGTTGATATTATTTATAAACACAAAGTTGTGAAGGCTAAGTAAAAAAATGGGTGGAACTGCCATTTGTGGCAATTCCACTCATTTTTTATATTTCTTTATTAAAAAAAGATTGAACGAAATTATCGGACACTTCTTCTAGTGATTTATATTTGTAGGAAGGGTTGCGATCTTTGTCGATTAAAACCGATCGAACGCCTTCAAAGAAATCTTCGACTTTCATAAACCTTTTAGCTATTGATATGTCTTGTTCTAAACATTGTTCGATTGTTTTTCCTTGTGCCCAAATTAATAATTGTAAAGTAACTTTTAATGAAACAGGAGATAGTGACGTTAATAGTTGCGCTGTCTCTTTCGCAAAGTCAGACTCATCCTTTTGCAATGAATCGACGATTTGTTCGACTGTTTCGTATTGGAAATGTTCATTTATTTGCGATGCATGCCTTTCTAAAAAACTTACTTCCTGAAGGGGTTCACTAAATTTTTCGATGAGTACCTTTATCTCTTCGTCTGCTTCTGCTGTCCAATCTGTTTTTTCTAAAGATTTTAAAAATTTTTTCAAACGATCTGAGTTCATATAATAATTAGCTGCGTTCATATATAGTACATCGGAAGCTTCAAAAGTTTTTGCTGTAAGAGCTACATAGCGTCCTATATGACCAGGGGCTTTATTTAAAAAATAACTTGCTCCTACATCCGGATATAAACTAATATTCATCTCCGGCATCGCCCATTTCGTCCGTTCGGTAACGATTTTATACGGCGATCCGTAGGTAAGACCTACTCCACCCCCCATAACGATTCCATCTAAATTTGCAATTATTGGTTTGGGATAAGTATAAATCATTCCGTCTAATTCATACTCTTCGACAAAAAAGGAACTTGCCTCCTCCATATCTTCTCCAGCAAGTTTAGCCTCGTATAGAGCTTTTATATCTCCGCCGGCACAGAAAGCCCTTTCATTAGTGGAAGAAAATAAAATTACTTTTACTTCATCGTCCTTCATCCATCCATCTAAGGTTTGTTTAATTTTACGAATCATTGAAATGTCTAAGGCGTTTAAAGATTCCGGTCGATTCAATAAAATGGAACCTAATCCTTTTTCATTTTTTTGTACAAGTACCTCACTCATTTTGTCACTTCCTTTACTTTGTAAGTTACTAGTTCCCTTTTATCTAAGTGTATCATAACTTTTTTAAAAAGTTCACGCAGACTCGATTCTCACCTTATGGGTAATTTTTCATTAAAAATTGCAATTTCATAACAAAAACAAAATTTTATATCAGAACTGTTATATAAGTGTCATAAAAATCACTTTTTTAAAAGGTGTCAATACCTGATTTTGACCAATTATTGTTAATGATAGATTACATTCCCAATCCCATGAAATAAGAGAACTAAAAAAACATGATAGTTTCGTAGTTTTGAAGCGACTGTTTCTTACGCTTTCCAATTGGAAATTTCTGTTTCAACTATTACAAAAATACGATGGTATGATTATGACGAAAGAAATTTTTAAACTATTTTAAAGGAGAGAACAGAATGTTTAAACGATTTAAATCGTTCTTACTTATAGCTGTAGCATTAGTCGTCTTAGTTGGAGGTAATCAGTTCGTATCAAAAGCAGCAATCGAAGAAGGGGCAGGAAACAATTCACAGGTACATACTTATGAGATGAAAACAGATGAAGAGTTTCTTGTTTTTTATGGTAAATTATTAGAGCAATGGGATCATAAAAAACAGAAACCTACGTATAAAAAATATCATAAGGATGGAAAAAAGAAAAGGCATCGTCACCATGGAAAAAATCATCATGAAGAAAAGCCTAAAAATGTAGAACAAAAACCACAAGAAGAAAAAGAAGAAATAGAAAAGCCATCCGTAGAAGAAGCACCGAAAAAGGAAGAGAATCAGCCGGAAAACAACGTAATTGAACAAGAGCAACAGGAAAAAGTTGAACAAACTCCAGAAACAGAAACGAATTATGCTCAATTAAATGAGTTTGAAAGGCGTATGTTTGATTTAACAAATGAGGAACGAGTAAAACATGGTTTAAAACCATTCGAGCTTGAATTAGAGGTAAGCCGTGTAGCACGTGAAAAATCTAACGATATGGCACAGAATCGATACTTCGACCATAATAGCCCTGTGTATGGTTCACCTTTTGATATGATGCGTGCTTTTGGCATTACGTATCGTACAGCCGGTGAAAACATCGCTATGGGTCAACGTTCTCCGGAAGAAGTCGTTCAAGCTTGGATGAATAGTCCTGGACACCGTGCTAATATTTTAAATCCTAACTTTACACATCTCGGTGTTGGTTTTGTAGATAATGGATATTACTGGACACAACAGTTTATCGGCAAATAAGTTGAAGCTTAGATAAAGTAGCTTTAAAGAATGGACTGAATTTCTCTATTATAGAGAATTTCAGTCTGTTTTATTTTATTCAGAAATTTTTATGTATTTATTTTTTGGCAATATATTGTCTGATCGTCATGATTGTAAATCTGAATTCATTTTCCCAAAATTTCAATAAAAAATCATTTCACTCTCCTCATATTTGTTTTATTGAAAACTGACCTAAGGCCTCCCACTTGGAAAGTTTTAAGAGTTTTGTTTATTGGCTTCCTCGGCAGGGGGGCCGGGTAGGTTAACGTATCGTTTTTATTTAACTTACATAATAACGGATTCATTAAGTAAGATGAAACACTTTAGTGCGTCAACCTACTTGGTAGAAGCTTCCACTGTGTAAGTTGAAACGATTTTGTGCGTCGACCTACTCAGTAGAAGTCTCCACTGTGTAAGTTGAAATGATTTTGTACGCAGACTTGCTCAGTAGAAGTCTCCACTGTGTAAGTTGAAACGAT
>CALGOZ010000098.1 GCA_937960785.1 uncultured Pseudogracilibacillus sp. | reverse complement strand
GGAGCGCCCCAATGAGTAAGGTTCCGCACAAAACACTCTTAACTTACACATGGGAACGCCCCAATGAGTAAGGTTCCGCACTAAAGACTACTAACTTACACATGGGAGCGTGCCCTGGACTAATTTAAGAAAAAAAAGAGAATATTCTTATAGTGATGACTCGCTAGGTACATGTAAGGATCAAAACGGTGTAAACTTCCGATCACAGTATAGGATTGTCATTAGGTAACAAGTTTTACTTATTTACAATCGTTTCGAAAGGTTTTTTTAAAAGTTTTGAGGAGGATTTCATAAATTAGCGTGGACGATCCGATCCTTTCCATTGATATCTTGAAGGATATCTACATTACTATTTGGAAAAGTTTCTTTTATTAAATTGACGACTCGTTCGCCTTGTTGATAGCCAATTTCAAAAAGTACCTGACGGCCGGTAAGGGGTGGAAGCTCGGTAATTTGCTCAACAATAGTCTCATAGGCAGCTAAACCATCCTTCTCGGCAAACAGGGCTAATGCTGGGTCGTATCGCTTCACCGTGTCTGATAATTCACTTGCTTCAGCAAAAGAAATGTAGGGTGGATTTGAGACGATTATATTGGGATTTATGTTTCGTTCGATTAAAGGACGTAAAAAGTCCCCATGAAGAAACTGCAACTTAGCCTGGAACATAGTCGCATTTTGCTTGGCGACTTCAAGAGCCTGCTCACTTATATCTGTTGCATAAACCGACAATGATGGAACTTCAAGGGCGAGCGTAACTGCAATTACACCACTACCGGTGCCGAGATCGGCGACGATTAAAGGAGAGTCTACCTCTGTAAAAGATGAATGAATCGTTTGAATTGTTCGTTCGACGAGTTCTTCCGTTTCAAACCGAGGGATAAGGACGTCACTATTTACGTAAAAGTCCCGACCGTAAAAAGGAGCTAAACCGATCATATGTTGAATCGGCACTCCTTCTTTCGCATGGCATTCAATCATTTGTTTAAAAGTAGCAATCGTCGACGAATCAAGCTCATCCTGCATATGTAGTAAAAATTCCGTTCGCGAGCGATTCGTTACATGTTGGAGCAGCCGTTCGGCGACGTGGGGTTCGCGATTATATTGTTTTAAAAAAGAAAAAGCCCATTGGAGGACTTTAAATTGTTTCATCTTATTCACCAATTTGTTCGAGTTGTTTCGTTTGGTCATCTAGTAATAAGGCGTCGATAAATTCGTCTAATTCCCCGTCTAAAACTTGATCGAGCTTTTGTAACGTTAAGGAAATACGGTGGTCCGTTACACGACTTTGTGGGAAATTGTAGGTACGAATTCGCTCGGAACGATCTCCCGTACCAATTGCGGATTTACGAGTTTGATCGTATTCTTCCTTTGCTTCCTGTTGATATTTATCGTAAAGTCGAGCCCGTAAAACTTTAAATGCTTTTTCACGGTTTTTAATTTGCGACTTTTCATCTTGACAGCTTACGACAATTCCGGTTGGTAAGTGAGTTAAACGAACTGCTGAATCTGTCATATTCACATGCTGTCCACCGGCACCACTAGCACGGTAGGTATCAATTTTGACATCTTCGTTTTTTATTTCGACGTCGACTTCCTCTGCCTCTGGTAAAACTGCTACCGTCGCAGTAGACGTATGAACACGACCACTTGCTTCCGTCTCTGGTACTCGTTGGACACGGTGGGCACCATTTTCAAATTTCAAGCGAGAATAGGCTCCTTTACCGTGAATCATAAAAATAACTTCCTTAAAACCACCGACTCCTGTAGTCGTCGCTTCGATAATTTCCGTTTTCCAACCGTTTGCTTCCGCATAACGGGTGTACATACGGTATAGATCTCCGGCAAATAAAGCTGCTTCATCACCGCCGGCTGCTGCACGGATTTCGACGATAACGTTTTTCTCATCGTTTGGATCTTTTGGCAAAAGTAATACTTTCAAGGTTTCTTCTAATTCTTCTTTTTTCTCTTCTAATTCACTAATTTCCATCTTAATTAAATCGAGCATTTCTTGGTCGCTCTCTTCACGGAGCATGGAGTTTGCCCCTTCGAGTTGTTCGACCGTCTCTTTATACGTACGGTAATGGGTTACCGCTTCATCTAATTCCGCTTGTTCTTTCGAATATTCCCGTAATTTATTTGAATCGTTAATTACTTCCGGATCACTTAGTAAATCGTTTAATTGATTATAGCGTTTCTCCAACGCTTCTAGACGTTCTAACATCGTAACACCCCGTTTCCTTCGCTTCTATACTTTAGTATACATTATTTATTTCGCACTTCCTATGGTTTTACTCGTCTAAGCGATATTTAGACAATAAAAAACAGGCAATTTATATGCCTGATTTTTATCCAACTATGCAATATAACGAGTTAGCTGCTCATTATAAGTTGTATCTTTTCTTGAAGCGATCGATACGGCCACCAGCACGGTCTTCACGCTGTTTACCCGTGTAAAATGGGTGTGTATCGGAACTAATTTCCACACGAATTACTGGGTACTCTTTACCGTCTTCCCACTCCATCATTTCATCAGACGTTCTCGTTGAACCACTCAAAAACTTGTAGTTTGAGCTCGTATCTAAGAAAATAACTTTGTGGTACTCTGGATGAATTCCTTCTTTCATTTTGTCCACCCCTTCTTTCCATCTATGTGATCAATAACCTTATTATCTTTTCTACACGTCTAGTTATTATATCAGCTCAGGTTTACTTTTTCAAGTTTGGCGACTATTTTCGCTTACTTTTTAACTCTTCATCAATTTTTTGGAAAAACTCTTCATTATTTTTCGTCGCTTTTAATCGACGGATAAAACGCTCGGTGAAATCTTGTGAGTCCTGCATCGTGCGACGGATTAGCCACATTTTTTCTAATTGGTCTTCTGATACGAGGAGTTCTTCTTTTCTCGTGCCTGAACGTAAAATATCAATCGATGGGAAAATACGTCTTTCCGCTAAAGAACGATCGAGGTGTAACTCCATATTTCCCGTTCCTTTGAATTCCTCGTATATGACATCGTCCATCCGTGAACCAGTATCGACTAAAGCAGTCGCTAAAATCGTTAAGCTTCCACCTTCTTCGATGTTACGGGCCGCTCCGAAAAAACGCTTCGGACGGTGGAAAGCCGCCGGATCAATTCCTCCTGATAAGGTTCGGCCACTTGGAGGAATAACTAAGTTATATGCCCGGGCAAGACGTGTAATACTATCCATTAAAACGATGACATCATTTTTCTGCTCGACAAGACGCATCGCCCGTTCTAAGACGAGTTCGGATACTTTAATATGGTTTTCCGGAATTTCATCGAAGGTCGAGCTGACGACATCGACATTTTCGTGGACAGATCGTTCGATATCTGTTACTTCTTCCGGTCGTTCATCGACGAGTAAAATAATTAACTTCGCCTCTGGATGGTTGACGGAGATGCTGTTGGCAATCTCTTTTAAAAGCATTGTTTTACCTGCTTTTGGAGGTGCAACGATTAAACCTCGCTGACCGAAGCCAACCGGCGTCATAATATCCATCATGCGAGTTGATAGATGATCTGGTTCCGTTTCTAAGCGCATGAAGCGATCCGGGTAAAGGGCTGTTAACGCTGGGAAATGAACCCGTTCTTTAGCGATCTCCGGGTCCTCACCATTTACCGCATCGACGTGCAATAAACCATAATATCGTTCGTTCTCTTTCGGTGGACGAACTTTTCCAGATACTTTATCTCCATTGCGTAAATCGAAACGTCGGATTTGTGAAGCTGAAATATAAATATCTTCCGCACTTGGTGAATAGTTAATTGGACGTAAAAACCCGAAACCTTCTGACGGAATAATTTCTAAAATTCCATCCATAAAGAGATAGCCATCTTTTTCAGCTTGTCCTTTTAAAATTGCAAAAATTAACTCTTTTTTCGTTAATTTAGCGTAGTATGAAATTTTATAATCCCTTGCAAGCTCGTATAATTCCTTTAATGTAAGCTGTTCTAAATATGAAATCGTTATTTCTTCAGACACTTTATTATCACACCTATTCTTTTAAAAAATTTTCTATATAAATGCACGAAATTTCTCTTATGTAAGCGGTTCGCAATGAGCATATGAGAAATGGTTGTCTTTCTTCACGTTTCGGTAATGGGTAAGTGGAGTTATAATTGGAGAAAAGTAGTATTAATAGAGTAGGGACGTTTGTCTTTGGAGTAAAACGTTCCGAGTGTCAATGCAGCTTCGACCTTAACGCTCGTCCCTACCTCCTAAAATGATGGTCCTTTGTTTTACGCCGTAACAGCTATTATCATACAACGTTCGTCTTGTTTCTTCAACTAATTATCGTCGCTTTTTATTCTTCTCTTATTCTTC
>CALGOZ010000097.1 GCA_937960785.1 uncultured Pseudogracilibacillus sp. | reverse complement strand
TGTCATCCTATGTAGATAAGCTGCATAGATGACAGCTCCTTATTTTTACTTACATATTAGTCTTGCTTTTAAACGGTCTTTACTAAATATATTTCCCACAGTAGTCTTAAGCTAAGGGCTTTTGAAAATTTTTATTTTTTATAAAGCCACCAAATCTTTCTGTTTCATGTAGTTGTTTTAAAGTTATAATACGTACCTATCTTTTTATAATTGTCCCTTGTTTTGTAGTTATAAATAACCAAATTAACCATTTAAATGCAAGAAAAGTAAATGAAAATTAGCTTACCTTGGGTGATGAAGAATTGTACTCTAGGAGTATGTCGATTAGTGACATTGAAAAATAACTATACCTTAGAAGTAGTCGGAAAATCCATACAAAAAAATCCTAATAATGGTATAATAAATACGATATTTGAAAGCTGTGTTATAGAAGCTATTAATAGACATAGCTTTTTATGTACTTAATCTCTGTCACCACTTCGATTAATTTGATTATTAATGCGTAATCAACTACAGTTCGATTCTTTTCTAAAGGGAAATGAAAGGATTCTAAATTCGGTAAGCCTGCTCTTATTTAAGGAAGGAGTTCACCGTTTTGTTAATAAGTAAGCCAAACTTAACTAGTTAACAACTAATTACCATGGTAAGATAGAGCTATATTCTTGGAGAAGGGTTCATTTTTTCCTCTAAAATAAAGGAGTGAATTCAAGTGCGTAAATGGTTATTTTTAATAGGATTAAGCATCTTACTTGTCGCATGTCAATCGACAGCAGTAGAAGAGCCAGAACAAGAAATAGACGAAACAGAAGAAGTAGAAAAAGAAGAACAAACTGAGCGAAAAGATGGTGAAGAAGAATCAAAGGAAGAAGAAACGACGGAAATTACCGAGACAGAAGAAGCTGAGTCGAAAGCAGAAACAAGTAAGCAAGAAACCTTATGGAAAAAGCCGACAGAAATTGAACAAATGGAACATCTTGAGATCGTTCATTTAGCCTACGATATTCTTACAGCCCAAGTAAATAAAGATTACGCCTTTTTGAAAAATGTCGCCTCGAAAGGAACGAAAATCGACGAAGCAAACAACCGCTTTTCTTTTGAAAATGTAACCTATCCTTTTGAATTAGACTTTTTTACAAAGGAAGAATTAGACGAGTTAGAGTTCCGCTTTACTCATGAGGAAGACGGTGTCGTTTATGTAGGCTTCGGTGTAATTAATTATGAGGAAGAATCAAGTTTTGTCATCGAGTTTCAATTCATTGAAGAAAGTGGTGCATGGAAGTTACAAAGCATGGATATTAATAAGTGATCGTCAACTTTTATAAAACGGTGCTCTATGTTAGGGCATCGTTTTTATGATTCAATGAATGAAAGCGTTTTAGTAAAAAGATAGAAATTTTACCTTTATTATAGTAAGCTAAAATTATCTTACACATATTACATCAGTAAGGAGGGTACATAAGATGGAAAAAGTAACTCATGCAATTCAGGATGAATATGCCGATGAATTCGCCTGGTGTTACGGTTGTGGTCGCTTAAATGAAACAGGACTACACGTGCGAACCGGTTGGGATGGGGACAAAACGGTTGCTTACTTCGATCCTCGAGAAGAGCACGTCGCAATCCCAGGTATCGTCTACGGAGGTTTAATCGCATCAGTAGTCGATTGCCACGGCACTGGTTCCGCTGCTTTAGCCTTACATCGCAAAAATGGCCACGAACCAGGAGATGGAGTGGATGCACCTCGCTTTGTCACTGCATCTTTACACGTAGATTTTTTAAAACCGACACCGCACGGCACGACCTTGAAAATCGTCGGTGAAGTAGAAGAAATTCACCCGAAACGATTCGTCGTCCGCTCGGAAGTAATTGCCGATGGTGAAGTCCGGGCAAAAGGTGAAGTCGTCGCCGTTGTCGCACCTGATTCCTTTGAACAATATCGCAAATAGAGTGAACAAGTTTACTAGTATTGAGTGAAATATCTAAACAAAGAGACCGTAAAAGAAACCGAATCAATTGTAGTTGGTTCGGTTTTTTATTTGGCAAATATGTTAACAAACTATGAATTTAGTAAAAAGGGGCGAAAATGACTACATAATAAGTAGTAAATTAGACCGAAAAACGCTATACTTAAAAAGTATTATTTAGAGCTCGAATTGTTGAGAGGACGCTATTTATTATAACTTTTAACAAAAATTCAATATGTTAGAATATATTCGCTTGTAAAGGCGACATAAGGAGGAACTAAAATGAAATTAAGTAGAAAAATAACCTTATCTTTTATTACATTAATTGTACTAATTTTGCTCGTTAGTACATTAGCAATTACTTATTTAGTAATGAATAACAACCATAATAAAGAAATCGCAACGACAAAAGAAATCGTCCTCGCTTACGATGACGTCGCCTTTCAAGCCGTCCGTGCGAATGCCGCTATTCGTGGTTATATGATGTTTAAAGAACAATTTATGTATGATAACCATTATAAAATTCGCGATACCTTGCATGAAACAATAGATGACTTAGAAAGACTCGGAGAAGTCGATGCTGATTTTGAACAATTTTTAACTGACTTAAATGCTTGGGAAACAGCTATTGACGAAGATATTATACCTTTAATTGAAGAGGGGGCTTCCCATGAAAGGTTACAAGAAGTATCGAATCCAATTTTAGGTGAAGGCTCTATGCTATTAGTTACCTTCGCCAAGGAAATGGCTACGAACCATAATGAAACAATCATCAATGATTTCAATCAACTTTTAAAGAAGAATAAAATAATGATGTATGTTATTGGTAGCGTCTCCTTACTTGCTTTAGCCATTTCCATTGTTCTTGCCTTAACTTTCGGCCGTCATTTACGCGATTCTATCACACAAATTATTGAGAAGCTTAACGAATTTGCATCAGGAGACTTTAACGTCAAGTTAGAACTTAATTCGAAGGATGAATTCGGTGAAGTTGCTCGTTCGTTCAACGATATGACCGAAAGTTTACAACAAACGATTAAAGAAGTCGGTGATGCCTCGATTCAAGTCGCTGCAAAAGCCGAACAGTTTAGTACAAGTAGTGCAGAGGTTAGTAGCGCAACTGCTGGTATTACCCGCTCCATCGTCCATATTTCAGATGGAATGGAAGAACAAAATGCAGCGACCGATGAAGTACATCGTCTAGCTTCCTACAACTTACAAAATGTCGAAAAAACGTTGCATACGATTAAAGCTATGGTCGAACAAGTCGGGCATGCAGATGAAGTTTCGACAAAGGGCTTTAAAGAAGTCGCTGAAGTAAGTGAACAAATGTCGTTAATTTTAACAAATTCAGAAAATATAACAAACGAAATACTAGAACTCCACGAACAAATAAAGACAATCACCGATAGTATCGGTTCTATTAAAGAAATAGCTGAACAGACGAACTTACTCGCCTTGAATGCGTCTATTGAAGCAGCCCGTGCGGGAGAGAGTGGAAAAGGCTTCGCTGTCGTCGCAAATGAAGTACGAAATTTAGCAGAAGCATCAAACGATACATCTGTCATGATTGAAAATGTCATTCAAGCGATCTCTAAAAAAATGGACGAAACTGTTGAAATCATTACGGCAAACGACGACACCGTCCGAGAAGGACAAGCAAAGGTACAAGAAAACGGGGAAATGTTTGAAGAAATTACAAATGCTATTTCTACAGTAAGAATCCAGGCTAACGAAATGAATGAAAAAATTGAAACAGTTTTCGGCAATATTAAAAATCTCGTCCAACGAATCGAACAAGCAAGCGATATCTCTCGAGAGACGAGCAACGAATCTCAAAATATTGCAGCTTCCGCCGAAGAACAAAGTGCCACAATGGTCGAAGTAGCAGATGCATCAATCGAATTATCAGAGCTTGCAAACAACCTACAAACGATTATTAAACAGTATAGGTATTAATTTAAAAACAAAAGGAGCGGTCTGCCCGCTCTTTTTTCTTTTTTAGTAGGAGTTTTATAGTTGCTGTAAACAGGAGTTGGTTTTTGTATACGGTTTGTTGTTTTACTGTAAAGGGTCATTGGTTTTTGTATACAGTGCG
>CALGOZ010000096.1 GCA_937960785.1 uncultured Pseudogracilibacillus sp. | reverse complement strand
ATGAAACACTCTACCGGGCAAGAACACGTACAAAAGCATTCCAACTTACACAATGAAACACTCTACCGGGCAAGAACACGTACAAAAGCATTCCAACTTACACAATGGAGCTCCCCAACGAGTAAGTATACGTACATAAACATTTCAACTTACCTAGTGGGGCGCTCTGCTGTGTAGGTTAACGAGAAACAACGCTCCAACTTACACAGTGAGGCGAACTACCGAGTAAGTATTCATACAAAAGCATTTCATCTTACTCACTGGAGTGCTTCACCAGGTAAGTTAATAGGAAATAATACTCCAACTTACACAGTGGAGTGCGCTACCAAGTAAGTTTACGAGGAACAGAACTTCATCATACTCAGTGGAACGCTTCAGCAAGTGAGTTAACCGAAATTACCCAGCGGAGCCCTCTGCCGAGTAAGTTAATGAGAAAAAATACTTCATCTTACTCACCAGAGGCCTTCGTCGAGTAAGTCTATATGCAAAAGCGTTTCATCCTACTTAGCGGATACCCCAACTAGGTAAGTCAATAAACAAAACCCTCAAAACCTCAGGTAAATGAAGACAAATTTGCGATAATGACAATCAACTTGAGACAATATATCGCTTAAAATAAATGCAGAAGCAAAGTTACTGAACAAAAATAAAATGGACTGAGTTTCTACATCGTAGAGATTTTCAGTCCATCCATTCATTTAGGGCGTTTTGTTATCTGTCGTGACAGTACAGTTGTTGAGCGAGGCAGATCCATCCATTCATTTAAAGGCGATTTTGTCCCAATCTCTCCGTAAACTTAAATTTTATTCCCGTTTCTTATCTCTTTCAAAAAGTTGAAGAAACTGCTCACCAGTAATCGTTTCTTCGTCGAATAAATAGTCTGCAATTTCATGTAATTTATCTTCGTGCTTTTTTAAGATTTCTAAAGCTTGTTCGTAGCACGATTCAATTATCTGTTGTACTTCCTGATCGACGCGAGTTGCCGTCTCTGGGGATACAAGCAAGGTCGTATCATCACTTAAATATGGTGTATCGAGCGTTTCTAATGCCATCATGCCGAATTCCTCACTCATTCCGAAACGAGTAACCATTGCTCGGGCGATTTTCGTCGCTTGTTCGATATCATCGGCAGCGCCTGATGTAATCCGATTAAAAACTAATTGTTCTGCTGCTCTACCACCCATGTACGTCGTAATTTTCGCAATTGCTTGCTCGCGACTCATTAATACTTGATCTTCTTCTTCAACTTGGAGTGTATAACCTAACGCTCCGGAAGTTCGTGGGACGATTGTAATTTTATGAATTGGGGCTGCCTCTTCTTGAACGTGACCGACGATTGCATGACCGACTTCATGATAAGCAATCGTATACTTATCATCTCGTTGTAATACTTTATGTTTACGCGGATAGCCAGCAAGAACTACTTCTATCGACTCTTCTAAGTCTTCCTGAGTTACAAACGTTCGTCCTTCTTTTACAGCCCGTAAAGCCCCTTCATTTACAATGTTTGCTAAATCCGCGCCACTCGCACCTGGAAGCATTCGGGCTACTTCTAATAAATCGACATCTTCCGCTAGCTTTACATCACGGACATGTACCTTTAAAATCGCCTCTCGAGCCTGCAAATCAGGTAATTCTACAGGAATATGACGGTCGAATCGGCCCGGACGTAACAATGCTTTATCTAGAATTTCCGGCCGGTTCGTCGCTGCTAATATTAATATCCCTTTATCCGCATCGAAACCATCCATCTCAGACAACAACTGATTCAAGGTTTGCTCCCGTTCTTCATTTCCACCGTGCAGGCCACCAAGACCTCGACTTTTTCCAATCGCATCTAGTTCATCGATAAAAACGATACACGGTGCTTTTTCCTCTGCTTGTTTAAACAAATCGCGCACCCGGGCCGCCCCTGTACCGACGAACATTTCAACAAATTCAGACCCTGATATTGAAAAAAACGGCACCCTCGATTCACCCGCTAACGCCTTCGCAAGCAAAGTCTTTCCTGTACCCGGTGGGCCAACAAGTAAGACACCTTTTGGCATTTTCGCTCCGACTTCACGAAACTTCTCCGGATTGTGTAAAAAATCGACGATTTCTAACAACGCCTCTTTCGCTTCATCTTGACCAGCAACATCATCGAACGACTTACCCGTCTCAGCCTCGACATACACTCGGGCACTACTTTTACCGAACGTCATCGCACTACTTACACCACTACGGGCACGACGCATAAAGAAACGTCCGATTAAAATAAGTACGACTAACGGTAATACCCAAGTGAATAAAACCATAAATAACGTCGAGTAGTCTTTCGGAACTACTTTTGTAAATTGAACTTCTGCTTCATGGAGACGGTCGACGAGGTTCGCATCTTCAATTAAAGTCGTTTCATAAATCGTCTCTTCCTCATCTTCGACCGTCTTAAACGTAATAAATTCTCCCTCTATTTCCGCTTCTGTAACAATTCCACGATCGACCATCGTCAGAAACGTTCCGTAATCAACTTCTTCAGTCGATGGCTCCAAAAATTTTGGAAACACATACGCATTTAACAAAAGTACGACAACAATAATGATCGCATAATATGTGAATGGACCCCGTTTTTGTTCTGGTTGTGTCATATCTTTTTCCTCCATTAAGTAGGCGAAGCAACCTCTTTAAAAAAGTAAATTGAACGAAGTAAAGTTTTACTACTTCTAACTAAAGGTGGCGACGAAACTTTTCATTAATTATTAAATATGCGTTTCAATTGTCGATTCTCCTTTGAACTTTTCGATTCGGGACTGTAACTCTTCTCCCTTTCGAATACTTTCGAGCTGATTTTTAAACGTGTCATACACTTCCATTAAATCAGGTAAATCCTCATTTTCTTCTTTCATTTCTTTATAAATTTCTTCTACTTCTTCTTTTGTTAGCTCAATATCGATTGTTTCATCAACATATTGCTCATACGTAAATTCATAGACGAGTTGATGTTGTAGAAGGTCTTCTGTAATTTGATATTGTTCTAAAATCGTCTGAATTCCTTCTTCATTTTCAGCTTTAATTTGTTCAAGTTCTTCCGCTACTTCTTCCTCCGTCACTACGATGCCTTCTTCTTTAGCCTTTTGCATTAATAATTGACGGTCGATAATCGATTCAATCGTTAGTTCTTTAATTTCTTCATCGGATAAATCTTGTCCCGTTTGCACAGCTTCTAATTTCAATTGGGAATAAACTAGGTTGTAAGTTCGACCAGTAACATCCTCATCGTTTACCGTGACGATCACTTCATCTTCAGCAAACTTCTCTTCATCTGATATTTCTACTTGTGGAACTTCTGGTGCTGCTTCTTCCTTATTTCCTCCGCAAGCAACTAGTAAGACACTCATTAAAATCGTAGTAAATACGAGTAAAAATTTCCTCAACATTTGCCCACTCTCCTAACTTAAGAACGAACTTCCTTTTTCTAAAAAATTCGTTCCTTCAATCTTTATATAACTTCAACTCAAACATAGACTGTAACTATAAGTCAAGTTAATTATATCATAGGAAAAGTTATATAACTGCTCGTTTTCTATCTTCTTTTCAACGTTCTATTAACAATATTTCTATCCATCAAGCAAATCGCCCGATTTCTTGATTTAATTTATGGACCAGCCTCTGTACGAAGAGACTTTTGAACATTTTGTTAATTTTTTAGAAATTAAATGAAAACGCTATCAATTTATTTGTAATAAGAAAGTTATATATATTATAATAGGTGTACGTGTTACATTTTACAGGATAAGGGAGAGAGAGTGATGGAGAGAGAAGATCTTATTGCACCAGAACGATATAATATCGTAATGGAAATTGAAAAGCATGCAGAGAAGGAAGGTTTAATCGCCCTTCATTACCGTGACAGCGAGGGTAATGAGAAGCAAGTGACGTACAAAGAATTAATTGATAATGTTAATCGAGTAGGTAATGCGTTGCTTGAAAGCGGTTTAAAGCGTGGAGACAAAGTACTTATTACGGTACCGAGAATAATTGAAGCTTACGAAGTGTACTTAGCTTGCTTAAAAACTGGTATCATCATTATACCAAGCTCAGATATGTTAACGACTGGGGACTTACAATATCGTGTTTCTCACGCTGAAGCAAACGGCGTAATTACTTACTATCCCCATGCTAAAAATTTTGAAGGATTAAAACAATTCGAAGAACTACATACGTTTATTATTGGCGAAGCTCGTCCAGGTTGGAAGCTATTAGATGACTTGAAAGTTAAAGCTTCACCAGAGTTAGAAATGGCAGATACAACAAGAGACGATATCGCCTTTTTACCGTACACGTCTGGTACTACCGGTAATCCAAAAGGAGTTGTCCATACACATTCTTGGGGTTATGCACACTTACGAACCGTAGCGAAAAATTGGCTCGATATTCGTGAAGGTGACAAAGTGTGGGCAACCGCAGGACCTGGTTGGCAAAAGTGGGTGTGGAGTCCATTCCTATCTACTCTCGGCTCTGGGGTTACTGGCTTCGTTTACAACGGACCGTTTGATCCACAAGTATATTTAAACTTTTTACAAAATGAAAAAATCGATGTCCTTTGCTGTACACCGACGGAGTATCGCTTTATGGCGCAACAAGATAATTTAGCAGATTTCGATTTAAGCCATTTACGTAGTGCATTGTCAGCAGGAGAAGCACTTAATTTAGAAGTCATTAAAACATTTCAAAAACATTTCGGCATCAATGTCCGTGATGGATATGGGCAGACTGAAAACACGTTGTTATTAGGAATTATGAAAGATATGGAACTGCGCCCTGGTTCGATGGGTAAACCAACGCCAGGCAACGTCGTCGAAATTATCGACGAAGACGGAAACATTTTACCCCCGGGCGAAGTTGGCGACATTGCATTAAAAGTTGATAGTCCAGCCTTATTTAAAGAGTATTATAAAGATCCAGAGCGAACAAAGGAAGCGATGCGCGGAGATTTTTACGTCACCGGGGACCTTGCAAGCCGGGACGAAGATGGTTACTTCTGGTTTGAAGGCCGTAGCGATGATATTATTATTAGCTCCGGTTATACGATTGGACCGTTTGAAGTTGAAGATGCCTTAATTAAACACCCAGCAGTTAAAGAATCGGCCGTTGTTGCAAGCCCGGATGATGTGCGTGGAGCGGTTGTAAAAGCGTTTATCGTCCCTCGCGATGGAGTAAATATTAACGATCCTAACTTAATTCCTGAATTACAGGAGCATGTAAAGAAACATACCGCACCGTACAAATATCCGCGTCGCATTGAATTTATCGATGAATTACCACGGACGATTTCTGGAAAAGTTCGTCACGTCGAATTAAGGAAACGTGAATACGAAAAATACGGTATCGAAAGTGGTAATGGCTTACGTTCGAAATAAAAGTTTATTCAGTTACTAATTATTATTTCATTTACAAATAACACTTCCCTTTATCATGTCTTATCACGTTTAAAATGGTCTGAACTCCCTTATTGTTGTAAGGATTCAGACCATTTGTCTTTTAACGTTTTTTGAAATTTACATACCACAATCATCGCCTTCGCAATAACTCGTTTCATTTGAACATTTAGTTTGTCTTTTTAACAGTCGCTCTTCATCTTCTTTCCAACTTTCTTTTAATGCCTCTAAAAACACGTCAACAGGTTGATTACCTACTAGGGCATATTTTTCATTAAAAATAAAGAACGGAACGTCTTCGATTCCTATTTCTCTCGCATCATCTTCGTCCAGTTCAATCGCTCGGTTATATTTTTTTATCGAAAGTAATTGACTAACTTCATTCCTGTCTAGACCACAGTTACAAGCTATTTTTAATAACACATTTTTATCGTTAATATTATGTTTCGTCTTATCTTTTAAACTGAAGAAATGATTAAACAGCGAATCGACGAGTTCTTTATCTTTCCCTATCGTCGTGGCGAATTTAACGAGACGATGGGCATCTCGCGTATTCGTCCATGCAAACCCTTCTAAATTTAACGGTAAATTCAGTTTTTTCGCCTGCCCATAAACCCGCCTTAACCAATCATCAAGCTGTGAGATGGATACGTTACATGTTTCCATTAAAAGCTCTTCACAAGAATAATTAGAAGCACGTTCTTCTTTATGTAGTAAAAAACTTTTAAATTCTACTTTTACATATTGTTTTTGTTCAAATTTTTGTAAAGCAATCTCGAATTTTCGTTTTGCTATATAACATAAAGGCGAAACGAAATCGGACCATATTTCCACTTTCATGTCTATACACACCTCATTTGTAGTGTATATTTTATCATAGACATTCAATTGTTTGTAAGTAGATTGCTCAAAGGAATTCGATCTACTCAACATTACGGTAAAAACGACAAAGAGCTTGAGATAAGACCTAGCAAATAAAATGACGGCATGAAGTCAAAAAGTAGCGTTCTTTATTTTAGCCTACATAAGGAAGTGGCGTTTTATTCAGTCCTTGCATTTATTAACTGCCGTAAACCTCTCGATGCCTTACCTAGCCGGTTAAGTTTTTTAATAGCCTTCATTCCGAGTAAGTTTATGAGAAATAGTTCCTCAACTTACATAATGGAGACCTCCACTG
>CALGOZ010000095.1 GCA_937960785.1 uncultured Pseudogracilibacillus sp. | reverse complement strand
TAAACTCAGTAAAAACAAAGTGTTTTAAAAACTTTCAAATCATTTATAAAGAAAGGTGCTCAGCTTTTACACTGAACACCTTTTTTCTAATTTGTTTCTTATTTTTTCTTTTTCCGGGCTTGTCTTTCTCTTTCAGATTGATTTAATATTTGCTTGCGAAGACGAAGGGAAGTAGGTGTTACTTCACAATACTCATCATCATTTAAATATTGTAAGGCCTCTTCTAAAGACATATCGCGGGTTCGTCGCAAGGTGGTCGTCTGTTCTTTATGGGCGGAACGAATGTTGGTTACATGTCGCTCGCGGGTAATATTTACGGTTAAATCGTTCTCACGATTATGCTCACCGACAATCATTCCTTCGTACACTTCCGTTCCTGGTTCAACAAAGATTGTTCCCCGGTCTTCTAAATGTTGTACACCATAAACTGATACTTTACCTTGGTCGTTGCTCACAAGCACACCTCGACGCCTACCACCGACATAACCTTTCGTAACAGGCTCATAACCTCGGAAGGTTCGGTTTAAAATACCATATCCACGAGTTTGCGACATAAATTCCGTTATATAACCGAATAAGCCCCGGGATGGCACTTTAAAGTGGAGACGGACTTGTCCTGAACCATCGTTAATCATATCGACCATTTCGCCTTTTCGTTCTCCGAGTGATTCCATTACCGCACCAGTATATTCTTCCGGAATATCGATTTGTACATTTTCGACCGGTTCACAAAGTACACCATCGATTTCTCGTAAAATTACTTCTGGCTTAGAAATTTGCAATTCAAAACCTTCTCGACGCATCGTTTCAATTAAAATAGATAAATGTAATTCTCCTCGACCAGAGACCACCCAAGCATCCCGAGCTTCCGTCTTTTCAACGCGTAAACTTACATCCGTCTCTAATTGAGTCATTAGACGTTCTTCGATTTTTGGAGCAGTTATATGTTCACCTTCTCTGCCAGCAAAAGGACTATCATTCACAAGAAAGGTCATTTGTAAGGTAGGTTCTTCGATGTGCAATCTCGGTAAAGGCTCTGGATGATCGACTGGACAAATTGTTTCACCGATATTAATTTTCTCCATCCCTGCAACGGCTACGATATCGCCTGCTTTTGCCTCTTTTATCTCGATTCGTTCCAAACCTAAAAAACCAAACAATTTTGTAACACGAAAGGTCTGTTTAGAACCGTCTTGTTTTAACACGACTACTCGATCCCCAACTCGAATCGTCCCCCGTTTAATCCGCCCGATGCCTATTCTTCCTACATAATCGTTGTAATCAAGTAACGTTACTTGTAACTGTAATGGTTCGTCACTATTTTCCATTGGTGCTGGGACGTGTTCGATAATTGCATTAAAGATAGGATCCATCGTTTCTCTTTGATCCTCAGCTGTCTCGCCGGAAGTTCCTTGTAAAGCCGAAGTATAAAGGACTGGAAAATCAAGCTGGTCATCGTCAGCATCTAAGTCGATAAATAACTCTAATACTTGGTCGATTACCTCTTCCGGACGAGCATTCGGCCGATCGATTTTATTTACGACGACGAGAGGTTGTAGCTTTGCTTCTAAAGCTTTTTGAAGCACGAAGCGTGTTTGAGGCATCGTACCTTCATAAGCATCGACGACTAAAATAACTCCGTCAACCATCTTCATAATACGTTCGACTTCGCCTCCAAAATCGGCATGTCCAGGCGTATCAAGAATATTAATTGTCGTATCCTTAAAACGGACTGCAGTATTTTTGGCTAAAATTGTGATTCCTCTTTCACGCTCTAACTCATCGGAGTCTAGCGCACGAGCTTCAATTTGTTCATGGGCTTCAAAAGTTCCCGAATATTTTAACAGTTGATCGACAAGGGTTGTTTTCCCGTGATCAACATGAGCAATAATCGCAATATTACGTACATCTTCTCTTCTTGTCATAAGTAATACGTTCACCTCAATTTAATTACTTTCCTTATTTTAGTATAGCATATGAATTGTTAATCTTAGCAAATCGAGGTGAGATTAAAAAAGTTTATCCTTTCCCTTCTTCAGTGGAAAATTGCTCAACGTTTTCTACCGTTCCAATTTGTTCATCACTATTGGCAAAGGCTTCTTCAGGACTTTCCGTTTCACTATAAAGATCTGACGGCGTATCGGAAGAACCGTACTTTGCTACATCTTGCCAAGCATCTTCTCGATCATAAAAGTTTGTCTCCTCATCCATTTCTCTTTCTGGATTTAATTGGGGATCAATAATTTCCTCTTCAATCGGTCGAGTCATCGAAGATTGTCCTGTCTCCTCGGCATGTTCGATACACGTGTCAGCAGTCGGATTTGATTTGAGACGTTCATACGGAATTGGAATACTACAAATTCGACAAATACCATACGTTCCTTCATGAATCGCATGTAAGGCTTCATTAATTTCTTCTAATTCACGTTCTGCATGGTCGACTAAAGCTAAGTCTTTTCCTCGTTCAAACAACTCAGTTCCTAAATCTCCCGGATGATTATCGTAACTTGAAAGTTCTCCAACGGAATCGGTTTGGGCTATTTCTAAATCGAAGCGGTTTTTTAATTGTTTAATAAGCCGACTTTGCCGTTTTGTTAAATAGCGTTTGCAAGCTTCTAACTGATGTTCACTTAAATGAGTCATCGAAAAAGTCGCCTCCGATTATTAATTTTCAACGATAAATGTTCCTATCGTTGTTTTAATTTATGTAAGTTCAATAAATTGATTCTTTATTTATAAAAACGAAATGTGTTAATATGTGGCTATAAATAAAAATTGAACATTCAGAATGTTTTGTAAAGGGGGACATTCGATGGAAAACAAGGAGACTATTGGTTTTATCGGTACGGGTGTAATGGGAAAAAGTATGGCGAAACACTTGCTTGAGGCTGGTTATCCACTGCACGTCTATACCCGAACGAAACATAAAGCCAATGAATTAATTGAAAAAGGAGCAAGGTGGGAAGATTCCGTTCAACAATTAGCCAAAAAAACTGATATCATTATAACGATGATCGGTACTCCTAATGATGTTAGAGAAGTTTACTTCGGTGAAACAGGGCTAATAGAAAATGCAAAACAAGGAGCCTACTTAATCGACATGACAACATCGAGTCCAAAGTTAGCAGAGGAGATTTATGAAAAAGCAAAACAAAAACAACTCCATGCCCTCGATGCACCGGTATCCGGTGGCGATATCGGAGCAAAAGAAGCAAAATTAGCTATTATGGTCGGGGGTGAAAAAGCAGACTTTGACGTAGTTTTGCCAATTTTACAAGTGATGGGAAATAATATTGTTTTACAAGGTCCAGCTGGAGCAGGGCAACATACGAAAATGGTAAATCAAATTACAGTCGCCCCCTTAATGATTGGTTTGGCTGAAGCCCTTGTCTATGCGCGGAAGTCTGGATTAAATCCGGAAAAAGTATTAAAATCGATTTCAACCGGAGCCGCAAGTAGCTGGTCGCTTACGAATTATACACCGCGTATTTTAGAGGGCGATTTTGCTCCAGGTTTTGCAATTAAGCATTATATAAAAGATATGAAAATTGCCCTTGAATCTGCAAAGGAACTGGGCTTTGAACCACCTGGATTAAAACTTGCCTTAAAAATGTACGAAAAGTTAGCTGACCATGGTAAAGGAGAGAAAGGCATACATGCCTTAATTAAATATTTCGACTTATAAAAAATACGAAACGAAAGCCTTTTTTATTCGGCTTTTGTTTCGTCTTCTTTTTGCGCAATTTGATTAAGTTGAAAGGCTAAATCATCATTTCCAAAGGCTTGTAAAAGGGCGATAATTAAGTCCGTTCCAATTTCCTCCGATGCTTCCTTGTCTACTGTCTTTGTTAACGCTTCATCGAGCAATTTGTTTTTCGGTTGTTTAGGGTAGGCTTTTTCATATAGTGTATGTGGATCGACATCATGATTGATACACCATTGGGCATACAACAACACCATCATTTCCTCATCTTCTTGATATTGGTTAATTATATATTGATCTTTTTCAGATAGATTCATGCTAAAACTCCTCTAAATCATATCTTTATGTATTAAAAAAGAGCCTACCCTATCGATAGGCTCTTCTTATTTCGTTAACCGTCAATTATAATGATACTACGTTAGCAGCTTGTGGTCCGCGATCGCCTTCGACGATTTCGAATTCCACATCTTGACCTTCTTCAAGCGTTTTAAATCCTTCAGCTTGGATTGCTGAGAAATGAACGAAAACATCGTCTCCGTCTTCACGCTCGATAAAACCGAAACCTTTTTCAGAGTTAAACCATTTAACTTTTCCAGTCATCATGTTTCAACGACCTCCTTATACAAATATCGTGCAAATCAATTGAAACCTGCGTTTACACCACTTTGTTAAAGAGATCGTAAACATGCATTACACTTCAATTCTCATTTGCTAGTTTAACTTTACACTTTTTATTGTTAAAAAGCAAGCTTAAACAGTTTTTATTTTAATTTTTTATTAAGTGTTAAATTTTTCCATAAAATCAGAAAAATTCGCGATTGCAAAACGACTTAAAACCTTATATCTATATAAATTATTAATTTTTTTATTAAAAAACTTATTCTATTTGTACTAGCGAAAAGAACGATGTATAATCTCAACTAACAAGGTAGACGAATAAACTTATATTCATATCTTGTAAATATGAAAATAAGGTGGTTGCAAAATGAAATATCAAGTGTTGCTATATTATCATTTCGTCGATTTACCGAATTATGAACAATTTGCAAAGGAGCATTTAGCCTTCTGTAAAGAACTCGGGTTAAAAGGACGAATCTTAGTAGCTGATTATGGTATTAACGGTACTGTATCAGGAACCGTCGAACAAACTGAGCATTACATGGAAACATTGCGCGCTGATGAGCGTTTTTCTAATATTGTATTTAAAATCGATCCTCACGATGGACATGCCTTCAAGAAGATGCACGTACGTCCACGGAAGGAACTCGTTACATTACGTCTAGATGATCCGATTAAACCGACAGAATTAACTGGAGAATATTTGTCACCGAAAGAATTTTACGAAGCGATGCAAGATGAAGATACCGTTATTTTAGATACGCGTAATGATTACGAATATGATGTCGGGCATTTTCGTGGTGCTATTCGTCCAGATATCCGTACGTTTCGTGAATTACCAGAATGGGTTGAAGAGAATCGTCATCTCCTAGAAGGTAAGCGAATTTTAACTTATTGCACCGGTGGGATTCGCTGTGAAAAATTTACCGGATGGTTGATTAAAGAGGGCTTCCCAGAAGTCGCTCAACTTGAAGGTGGTATTGTCACTTACGGCCGAGATCCTGAGGTAAAAGGAAAGTTATGGGATGGGGTTTGTTATGTCTTTGACGAGCGATTAACCGTTCCGATTAATCGAACAGAGCACGTGATTATCGGTCGTGATCATTTTGACGGAACACCTTGTGAGCGATATGTAAACTGTGGTGATCCTACATGCAACAAACAAATTCTATGCTCTGAAGAAAACGAGCATAAATATTTACGAGGCTGTACAGATGCCTGTCGTCGTAGTCCAAATAACCGGTATGTCATCGAGCATAACTTAACAAAAGCTGAAGTTGAAGAACGTCTCCAGGCATTAGAGGAAGAAATTGAAGCCACACCATAAAAGAATCGTCTAGAAGATAGAATCTAATTTATCCTAATACAAAAGATGGACTAAATCTTAAAAGACCAGTCCATCTTTATGTTACATAAACTCCGGTCAGTAAGCTTCTGAACACCGTTGTTGGCCTTTTTTACTGTTGGAAATGTTCGATTCGTTTGAAAAACGCCCGAATAAATTTAAAAAACTCCTTTTCTGTCGGCAACAATTCTCGTTCTTTCGGTACAATTATTCCGACGGTCCGTTTTAAACTAGGTTCGACGATTGGCACACGTGCGGTTGCTCGAGGTAAATTATCGATTAATGTAACTTCTGGAAGCATCGTTACACCTAAACCGGCGGATACAAGACCTTTAATCGCATCTAAATCCTTTCCTTCAAAGGCGACTTGTGGACGAAAGCCACGTTGTAAACAGCCTTCCATAATGACATCGTGCAATACGTACCCCTTAGGGTACAAGACGAATGGATCGTCCCGTAGCTCTGTTAATTTTATAGAAGTTCGTTCGGCTAATCGATGACTACTCGGTAAAAGAGCGACAATATCTTCTGTAAAAAGGACCGTTCCTTTTATTTTTTTCTGATCCTGGGGAAGAGGTCCTAATAATGCCATATTAATTTCGCCACGAATTACCGAATCAATTAATTCACTATAAGAGCCTTCATTTAAGACGAATTGAACATGGGGATATTCCTTTCGAAAATAGCTAATCGCTGTTGGTAAAATGTATGAGGCTAAACTGGCGGAAAATCCGATATGAATCGTCCCTTTCTCCGGGTCGCGATATTCCTCAACGACTCTTTTAGCATCTTCAATTACGTGTAGAGCTCGTTCGGCATGTTCTAAAAATATTTTCCCGATTCGTGTTAGGCGGACTGTTCGCCCTTCACGAATAAATAAATCTACTCCGAGCTCCTCTTCTAAATTAAAAATTTGTCTACTTACAGCCGACTGAGCTACATGAAGGACATTTGCCGCTTCTGTTACGTGTTCACGCTTAGCAACTTCTATAAAATACTTCAATTGACGAAGTTCCATCGTTTCCACTCCTATCGTATGAATAAAGCCTTTGAAATCGAAGGCAATCGAGTTATCTTATACTTCCATTAAACAAATCAAGCTACATACATGTATATAAAAGGCTAGCTATCAATATGGTTATCGCAAGTCCGTATAATTGTTATCTATAATTTCTATTGTATAGATTGATTCTGTTATGTACAATATAATTAGCGGTATATAACCGTTAACCTCATGAAGTAGGACTACTAAGAGGAGGTCGACGAAATGATCACGAACAAAAAAGGTGAAGGTCGCGCTGAACAAGAAGCAATCGACTATATTAATCAAGTCTTCGGAAAAGTAAAGCAGCGGGACCCGCATGAGACTGAGTTTTTACAAGCGACAAAAATGTTGTTCGACTCTCTTATACCTGTGTTTGTGAAGAATCGCACATACATAGAACATAATATATTGGAAAGAATTATTGAGCCCGAACGAATTATTACGTTTCGTGTACCATGGATCGATGATGAAGGTAAGGCTCAAGTGAACCGGGGTTATCGTGTGCAATATAATAGCGCCCTTGGACCTTATAAAGGGGGTATACGATTCCATCCGACAGTTAATCTAAGTGTGATGAAATTTTTATCTTTAACACAAATTTTTAAAAACTCTTTAACCGGTCAACCAATTGGTGGTGGAAAGGGTGGAGCTGATTTCGACCCGAAAGGTAAGTCTGAGAATGAAATTATGCGTTTTTGTCAAAGTTACATGACCGAATTGTACCGTCATATCGGTCCTGATATCGATGTACCTGCTGGCGATATTGGGGTAGGTCGTCGGGAAATCGGCTATATGTTCGGGCAATACAAACGATTAAAAGGAATCTACGAAGCCGGCGTCTTAACAGGAAAAGGACAAAATTATGGCGGTAGTTTAGGAAGAACGGAAGCGACGGGATATGGAACGATTTATTTCGTTGAAGAAATGCTAAAAGAAAAAAGACAATCATTAAAAAATATGACCGTGATCACCTCAGGTTCAGGAAATGTTGCTATTTATGCAATGGAAAAAGCAATCCAACTTGGAGCCAAAGTCGTTGCCTGTAGTGACTCCAACGGTTACATATATGATAAGAATGGATTAAGTTTACAAACAATTAAACGAATTAAAATTTCTGAAGGCGGACGGATTAAAGAATATGTCGACACTCACCCAGAAGCAGAATACTTCGATAATTGCTCTGATATTTGGTCTGTACCTTGTGATATCGCTCTTCCTTGTGCAACACAAAATGAAATTGACTTAGCGGCTGCCCAAATGCTTATTGAAAATGATGTAAAAGTCGTCGCTGAAGGGGCAAATATGCCTTGTACAAGCGAAGCGATTGAGGCCTTCCTCGAAAACGATATTATGTTCGGGCCAGCTCAAGCAGTAAATGCCGGGGGAGTAGCTTGTTCTGCCTTAGAAATGGCCCAAAATAGTTCACGGCTACGTTGGACTTTCGAACAAGTCAATCAGCATTTAAAGCTAATTATGAAAGAGATCTATTGGAACGTCGTCAATGCAGCAAATGAATATGGTCATCCGGGCAACTTAGTCGTCGGCGCTAATATCGCCGGTTTTACAAAAGTAGCCGATACGATGATTGAACATGGAGTTGTTTAGGAAAGTTGTTATTTTCTTTTTATCTATATTAGTGAAGAGGATTTCGGTAACTATTTACTGGAATCTTTTTTATTTTTCTTTATAACAGTTGAAGCACTCAACGGTGAACGGTTTCTGTGATATGATAAAGCAAAAGGAGGGCTTCTTCATTAGCTAAGTAAGAAGAGGAGGAATGCGGATGATTAAAAAAGTGACCCAATGGTTACAAGAAGCAAATAGTGCTGTCATTTTCACAGGGGCGGGGATGTCAACGGAAAGTGGTTTGCCCGATTTCCGGACGAAAGATCGTGGCTTATGGGAAAAGTTTAACCCAGATGAATTAGCGAACGTGCAAGCCCTCGTTCATAACGAGGAGGAGTTTACTGAATTTTATCGCTTTCGTTTACGAGAGTTATTTAAATATGAACCTCATCGTGGTCATTATATTTTAGCAGAATGGGAGAAGGCTGGTTTGATTGACGGTATAATTACGCAAAATGTCGATGCCTTTCATTTTGATGCGGGAAATAAGCAAGTAATGGAACTTCACGGTTCTTTCCATTCCTTCCATTGTCATGCTTGTAAAAAGGAACATAATCGCCAGGCTTATTTCGATGGGGAGACGAAGTGTGATTGTGGTGGAACGATTCGCCCAGGTATCGTCCTTTTCGGTGAGCAATTACCTCAAGATACGTTCCAACAAGCTGAAGTTATGGCTCGACAAGCAGATTTATTTATCGTATTGGGATCTTCTTTAACTGTATCTCCTGCCAATATGTTCCCACTGGTAGCAAAGGAAAACGGTGCAAAACTCGTTATCATTAATCGAGAACCGACTGATTTTGATCGCTATGCCGATGCAACCATTCGCGACAAAAGTATTAAAGAAGCATTAATCGAAATCGACCAACATTTAAAGAGGTAATGACACTTTTAAAAGCGTCCAGAGAAGATAAGGGAGAAGGTTACCTTTACTCTGGGCGCTTTTTATCTTTTTGATTGTTCCTTTTTATTGCTTCGACATTTCCCGGGAAATGAGACGACTATTTCCTAATTATTTTATACGATACGAAGGTTTCGTTTACGAATTAACAAAACTAATAACACTGTTAGCCCCTCGGCAAGCGGAACAACTAACCATACACCCGTCGTACCAAAGAAAAAGGGCAAGATAATTAATAGGATCACAACGAGTACAATACTCCGGGCTACCGTTATAATTAACGACAATTTAACGAGGCCAATCGATTGATAATAAGTCGAATACACAATATTAATTCCTAAGAAAATATAGTTTATAAAAAACAGTTGAATACCAGTTACAGTCATCTCATAAAGCGTAGGTTCTTGCGCATTAAACATTAACGTTAAAGGTCCGGCAAAAAATAATCCGGTAAGGAAAGAAACGACCCCGAACACTAACGCTGAGCCGACAGCAAATCGCAAACTTTCTTTCATGTGTTCGAACAGCTTAGCCCCGAAATAAAAGCTAACTAAAGGTTGAAGGGCAGATCCAATTCCAATAAACATTAAAGCTGCCATTGTGTGTAAATAATTAACGATTGAAAAAGCAGCGACACCTAATTCACCAGTTAAGCGCATAAGAGAAATATTATATCCGAAGGTTACTAAAGCGATAGCTACTTCAGAAATTAAACTCGGAAAACCGATTGTGATAATTTTTTGTAGCGACTTACATCGCCACCCAAAACGTACGAAAGCTAACGTACTTTGTTTACGGAAAAAATGAGCAAGCATTACGATAAAGGCGATAACCGTCGCAAGGACTGTTGCATAAGCTGCCCCTTTAACACCCCATTTAAATACGAAAATGAATAAATAGTTTAAAATAACATTCCCCACTGCTGCAACAATTAAAGAAACCATTACTAAAGTCGGGTTGCCATCATTACGAACAAAAACACTTAACATACTTTCTAACACAAAGACGATACCGAAGGCTAAAATTACGAACATATAGTCGATTACAAGATTGATAATCTCATCATTCGCACCAAAAAAGTAGGCTAAACGTTCAATATTAAGAATGGAAACGACAGAGACAATCGCCGTTGCAATAATAGCTGTAACAAAAGATAAGGAAAAGGTTTGTTGAGCTCTTTTTATTTTTCCTCTTCCGAGAAACATCGAATATTTCGTCGCTCCACCAATTCCAACCCAAAGAGCAATCCCGTAAAAAAAAGAATAAATCGGTACGGCGATATTTACAGCTGCTAAACCGCTTGCTCCAACTCCGTGACCGATAAAAATACCGTCGATGACGATATTAATCGACATTAGTAATAAACCTAACGTCGAAGGGATTAAATATTTAAAAAACACTTTCCGAATCGGTTGTTCCCGTAACTGCACGGCTGTATCTGTCATACTGTCACCTCCTATAATATTTACGACAAAAAAGAGGAAACAGTGTAAATAACGACTGCTTCCCTTCTATTTATAATTTCTTTTATATAATTGTCCTTTTACTATTGTATGTTTGGTGGTTCTTTTATATCCTCAACGACGACATCTTCTTCTACGCGGACTTGATGACTCTTTCCACCACAAACGTATTTGAAAATTCCATTGTTAAAGTCTGTACCAATCTCTTTATAAAAAACACCTTCAAACAAGTTATCCTTCGCTTTCGTAAAGTTTAAAACGTACGCTTCGCCTTGTTTCTTTAAGTAACCGCGTATTCCTTTTTCGAACATCGCATCATCCGTCGTCTTTAACGCTCGGTCAACGGAGACGATATGGATATCGATAAAAACTAATTCCCGTAACAAGACGTTTACGAAGGAACCTTTTGTAATTTCTTCCCAACGGTTTTGTGGTGTTTCACCGATGATCACTTGAGTAATGTTGTTTTGATACGCAACTTCCTTAATTACTTTTACGAAAGGACGTGGTTCATTATCTTTTAATATAAACTTCTCCGCACCTAGCTCTTTAGATAGGCGACGCCATTCGTCGACGTAACTAGCTTTTTCTGCATCGAACTCATCATAAGATAAAGGATCGACAGTTAATACATAAAAAGGACTGTTCGTAAATTTCGATAATTCATAACCGCGCCTAATTAGACGTTCGCCATTTGGACCATAATATACACAAACTAATATCCGTTCATCCATATGGCTTTTAACTTTACCCAAGGACTTCACCCCGTCTACAACGAATTTAAATATGACTAAGACATTTTAATACATTATACTTGAAGTGACAATTTTTTTCTATTAACTTTATTTCATCATGTTTTTTCTATGCGAATAATAAAGTTTACAATAAATAAAATATTTTAAAATATCCTTTGCACTGTTATAATATTAAGGAAGATGACTTTGTACATATAGACATTAGAGGAAACGATAGGAATCATCTGTTTGTAGAGTGGTATTTAATAAAAGAACAACTTGTAGATTAAGGAGGAAACCTTTTTGTATGCAATTCATGTAGTGATTTTCATACCTTTTCTTGTCGCATTGCTCATCCTACTTAGTACTCGTTTTCGCGTTCGCCTCCATCTCGGTTGGTTCGTACTATTCGTTCCAATAAGTTTGTTTATTTTTTTCTTCCAATTATTACTCTCAGGAAAGTCTTTGCAGCCTGAGTTAATTACTATACCGTGGATTCCATCTTTCGATATATATTTAACGACGTATCTCGATGGTTTAAGTCTTTTATTTAGTTTATTAATTACTGGAATCGGTACACTCGTCATTTTATATTCCATTTATTACATGACGAAAGATCAACAGTTACGTCACTTTTATATTTATTTACTTTTATTTATGGGAAGTATGCTCGGGGTCGTCTTAAATGATCATTTAATCGGTCTTTATTTATTTTGGGAATTGACGAGCATTTCCTCCTTTTTATTAATTGCGTATTGGTACCAACGAAAAGGTTCCCGATACGGTGCAAAGAAATCTTTACTCATTACCGTATTCGGTGGCTTTTTAATGTTAGCGAGCTTTTTAATGATCTATACCGTGACAGGTACCTTTAGCATACAAGAAATGATCGCTAAGCGAGAAGTGTTACAGGATAGCAATCTATTTATCGCGATCATCGTGTTGTTGCTCTTAGGAGCTTTTACAAAATCTGTTCAGTTCCCTTTCCATATTTGGTTACCGGATGCGATGGAAGCACCGACGCCTATTAGTGCCTATCTCCACTCAGCGACGATGGTGAAAGCAGGAATTTATCTCGTCGCTCGAACGACTCCAGTCTTCGGTGGAGAAAAAATATGGTTCTGGATTGTGACCTCAATCGGGCTTCTCACATTATTGTGGGCAGCTTTTAATGCGATTCGTCAAACGGATTTAAAAGCTTTACTTGCTTATTCGACAATTAGTCAACTCGGCCTTATTATGAGTCTATTCGGTGTCGGTTCGTTAGCTTATGCGACCGATATCAAGATTTCCACCGTATTATTAGTACAAGCTTCCTTTGCAGCACTATTTCACTTAATGAATCATGCAACGTTTAAAGGTGCATTGTTCATGGTAATTGGAATTATCGATTTCCAAATAGGTACGAGGGATTTACGTCGCTTAGGTGGCTTAATCGCCTTTATGCCGATTTCTTTTACCGTCGCATTAATTGGGAGTTTCTCAATGGCCGGGCTTCCACCTTTCAACGGATTTTTAAGTAAGGAAATGTTCTTTAGTGCGATGTTACACCTTCGTGAATTAGACTTATTTTCAAGTGAAGCGCTAGCGACATTATTTCCAATCATCGCTTGGATTGCTAGTATCTTTACATTTGTTTATAGCATGATGATTGTCTTTGAAACGTTTTTAGGTAAAGTTCAAGGAAACGTCACTCCAGATACGAAAGAGCCACCTTTTGGTATGCTTATTTCACCTATTGTGTTAGCTAGTTTTGTTATTCTTGGTTTCGTATTCCCTAACATTTTAGGAGATTATATATTAAAGCCCGCTGTTGTAAGCATTCATCCACAAATTGTTGTCGATGAACTTGCGCAAATTGCTCATTGGAACGGCTGGAATACAGAGTTACTAATGACTTTAGGTATCATTATAATCGGGACTTTCCTATTTTATTTCCGTCACCGGTTTAAAAAAGTTTTTCTCTTTTTTCCACAGACGTTGTCGCTCGACCGAGCCTATAACCGGATTCTTTATTATAGTGATCATTTAGCCTATTATGTGACGAATAAATATATGACCGGCTATTTACGTCATTATTTTACTTATTTGTTCGTCTTTGTCATTCTATTACTCGGTAGTTCATTTTTACTTGCTGATATTAGCTTTTTATCAGTTGAAAACGATCAACCTGTCCACCTCTTCGACGGGTTATTAGCAGGGACGATTATCGTTGCAGCCATTGCAATTCCCCTTGCGAAATCGAGACTTACAGCAATTTTAATTAACGGTTTTATCGGTTTTGCGATTGCAATGTTTTTCGTTTTATTCCGAGCACCGGATTTAGCGTTAACTCAACTCGTCGTTGAGACGGTAACGACGTCGCTTTTCCTCTTAGCGTTTTACTTTTTACCCGAATGGGAAAAGCGACGTCAACCAATCCAGTGGAAAAACTTGTTCATTGCTATTTTGGTCGGTGCTACTTTTACGGTAATTGCACTAGCAGTAAATAACAATCGTCTTTTTGAAACGATCGCTACCTTCTTTGAAAAATCCGATGAGTTAGCCGGAGCGGCTAATATCGTTAATACGATTTTAGGGGATTTCCGTGCGTTTGATACGATGTTAGAAGTAATCGTACTTTTTATCGCTGGTATTGGTGTCTATTCTTTAATTAAATATCGTAACGGGAAAGGAGCGAGCAACGTTGAAGATTAATGAAGTGATTTTACAATCTGTTACAAAAGTTGTCGTATTTATTATTTTAACGCTCGCTCTTTACTTGTTCTTCTCCGGTTCCGATGCACCTGGAGGCGGGTTTGTCGGAGGACTAGTACTTGCCTCTAGCTTTGTCCTATTATTTCTTGCTTTCGATATCGAAACGATTCGCCGAAGTTTACCTGTCGACTTTAAACTCGTCGGTGCAACAGGAGCAGGAATCGTTGTTCTAACCGGATTAGGAGCGATTATTTTCGGTGAACCGTTTTTAACGCAGACGATTATTAGCTTTACATTGCCAGTATACGGTGTCGTTAATTTCTCGACAGTAACCATTTTTGAAATAGGGGTAGCTTTAGCCGTAGTGGGCGTCGTCGTCACGATTATTTTAAGTATTGCAGAGGATGTTTAAAATGGAGACATTAATGATCATCGTCATCGGAATATTAATTACCGTTGCAACATATTTATTACTTTCAAACAATATGATTCAAGTAATTTTAGGTGCTGCGGTCTTAACCCATGCCGTTCATCTTCTTCTAATGGTAATGGGAGGCTTTAAAGGGGATGCAGTACCGATTGTCGGTGAGGAAAGCGATGCTTATGTGGATGCGTTACCGCAAGCTTTAATTTTAACTTCTATCGTTATTAACTTTGCGGTCACTGCCTTTTTCCTCGTGTTAGCCTATCATATTTACCGACGGACGAAATCAACAGATTTACGAGAGTTAAGAGGGGATCATTATGACTAATATCGTTGTACTACCGATGGCTATCCCACTTATTACGGCGATTTTGCTCGTTTTTTTAAAAGAGCGAATTTCGTTGCAACGAACGATTACTTTTATTAGCTTACTTATTAATACCATTATTAGCTTTTATCTCCTTCACCATATATATAAAGAAGGAATCGTGCGCATCGACTTCGGCAGCTGGCAACCGCCGTTTGGCATTACCTTTGTTGCAGATTCCTTTGCGATGCTATTAGTTCTTACAACAAATATCGTAAGCTTTCTTATTGTTTTATATGCCTTTCATACGATTGGAACAAAACGGGAGAGGCTTTACTTCTATCCGTTCGTTCATTTTTTAATTGCTGGAGTTAACGGTTCTTTTCTAACAGGAGATTTATTTAACTTATTCGTTACCTTTGAAGTGATGCTCCTTGCTTCCTACGTATTATTGACGCTTGGAGCATCACGGGAACAACTTGTTGAATCACTAAAATATATTGCTATTAATGTCATTTCTTCTTCATTGTTTTTAATCGCAATCGCATACTTATACGGTTCTTTAGGAACGTTAAATATGGCCCATTTATCTGTACGCATTGCAGAAGTAGGCCAAACTCCATTGCTTACGGTAATTAGTTTGCTTTTTTTAGTCGTCTTTAGTTTGAAAAGCGGTTTACTACTTTATCACTGGTTACCCGGTTCTTATAGTACGCCACCGACAGCAATTGCAGCGCTATTCGGTGCATTGTTAACGAAAGTTGGAATTTATGCAATAATCCGTATGTTTACCTTAATGTTTTACCATAAGGCGGAAATTACTCATACCATTATCGGAGTCTTGGCTGGACTTACATTAATTGGTGGAATGGTCGGTGCCATTGCTTATCGAAATTTGCGTTATATCGTTTCATATAATGTCATTATTTCCGTCGGCTTTATTTTAATCGGTGTAGCTGTAATGGACGTTACGGCTTTATCTGGTACGATCTTTTACTTAGTTCACGATATGTTTGTAAAGGCGTTGCTCTTTTTACTTATCGGAACGATTATCTACATTGCAAAGGTAGAGCACTTTGATGAAATTAGTGGACTGATTCGTTACTATCCTACTTTAGGATGGAGTTTTTTCATTACAGTATTAGCCCTTGCGGGAATTCCACCTTTAAGCGGTTTTCTTGGGAAAATATTAATTGCCCAAGGAACAATTACAACGAAATCCTTTAGTCTACTAACACTTGGGTTTTTATCAAGCTTTATCGTTCTTTATTCGTTACTGCGAATTTTTATGAACGTGTTTTGGGGCGAAACAATTATCGAAAAAGAGGAAACAAGATCAATCTACAAAAGGTTATATATCCCTATATTAACACTAATTGCTATATCGTTCAGTTTAGGAATTGGTTCAGAATTCCTTGCACCGTATATTGAGAATGCTGCGACTGTTTTAATGAATCCGGAACTATATATTGATGCAGTATTAGAAAAGTGAGGTGACATCGTTGGCTGCACAATTTTTGTTAAATTTATTTATTGCAATCTTATGGATTTTGTTAAAAGATGAAGAGGTCGTTACGTTACAGACGGCGTTTACGGGCTTTTTAATTGGTAGTTTTATCGTTTGGTTAATGCGACGGTTTTTTGGACATTCCTTTTATTTACGACGGGTACTTGCAATTTTTCAATTATTACTTATTTTTGCCTCGGAAATTTTCCATTCTAGTATCGTTGTGATCAAACATATTTTAAGTCCGAAACTAGATTTAGAGCCGGGTATTTTTGCCTATAAAACGACTTTAACATCCGATTGGGAAGTGACGACCCTCTCATTACTTCTAACCTTAACACCGGGTTCCGTCGTAATGGAAGTAAATGAAGCCGGCGATGTCATTTATGTTCATGCCATGGATATTAATCGTTATCAAGGTGATTTAGAAAGGTCTTTAAAACGATTTGAAAAGGCGATTATGGAGGTGACCCGAACATGATTGATTCGATTTTAATGACCTCGCTCGTTTTAGTAGGGATTGCAATTGTTATTACATTTATTCGAATTATTATAGGACCGTCATTTCCAGATCGTGTAATTGCGATGGATGTCATTGGGGTTAATTTAATTTCAGCGATTGCTATTGTCTCAATTTTATTTTCGACCTATACGTTTTTCGATGTAATTCTTGTCTTAGGAATTTTAGCGTTTATTAGCACAATTTCCTTCTCCAAATTTATCGAAAGAGGTGTCATTATTGAGCGTAAACGAGATCGTTAAATTAATTAGTGCGCTTATTATTTTATTCGGTAGTATTATTAGTGTCGTCAGTGCAATCGGAATGATCCGCTTTTACGACGTTTATTCACGGGCTCACGCCGCAACGAAAACAACGACATTAGCAGTATTAATTACATTAATTGGTGTCTTTTTGTATGTTTGGTTAGGGGAAGGGTATGTTAGCATCCGTTTAGTACTTGGAATTGCTTTTGTTTTTATGACTGCTCCAGTCTCTGGCCACCTCGTCTTACGAGCGGCTTATCGTTCAAAAACGAAATTAGCTGAACAAACAGCGGAAGATGAATTACGACCGGTGCTTTTTGGAGAAAAAACTGAACGATCGTAGAAGATACGAACATATATTTAAATAAGAATAAAAGTCTAAACCTAGTTGAAAGTCTCGTTTTTTCTCTATGTTGTAAAATTGGTTACCTTTATTAATCGACGACTAACACTTAGTAAACGTATGAAACTGTAGTTGTTTATCGCTTATTTCAAATTATCTAACTTAGTATCGAGTGGTCAGTATAAAACTAATTCCTCAAATAAATGAAATAAAAAGCAAGTTAGGTATATTTCCTAACCTGCTTTCATTGGTGATTATCGTGCTTGATAAGCTTGATTCCAAAGCTTTAATCGTTTGCCAATTCCTTTTTCTATTGCATTCTGATAAATACGATAGGCCCAAGCTACATCATAAACTGGCTGTCCACCTAAACCAAATAAAATAATGTCGTCTTCAGATTCCCTTCCTTCTTCTTTTCCTGTTATAATATCACCTATTTCTATCACACTATCTGAAGTCATTTTACCTTCATGGATCCAATCTAACAGTTGCCTTCCAATAACTCCCATCGTCGGATTATAAAAAGGATACTTATCTTCATCTAAAGTTGCCTCATACATCGCCCAATTATCGACGACTAACTTCATGCGATTAATCGCAAAATCAGCCTCAAAATCTCCACTAGAAGAAACAGTAAACAAAGCTCCTTGCTTTACCCATTTTTCTTCAATTTTAGGATTAGCTTCTCCTGCAGTAGCGAGATTAACGATATCACTTCCTCTTATAGCCTCTTCAATCGATTGAACTACTTCAATCGTCAAGGTCGGAAAGTGGTTAGATAAGTTTTCTTTTAACAATATAGCTGTATCTCTATTTACATCGAAAATTTTTACCTTTTGAATTTGTTTGCTAATAGTTAAAATTGCCTCTGCACTCGAATGACCAATTGAGCCAGCACCTACTAAGGCTAGAACTTCTGCACCTTCATTCGCTAAATACTTCACTCCAACTGCGGGAATCGCCCCAGTTCTCCAGGCACTTAATAAGTTAGCCGATTGAAAGGATAATGGAGCTCCCGTATCTACATCATTTAACACCATCGTTAAAATTGAACGCGGGAGTCCCTTTTTAACATTCTCAATATTCGATCCGTACCATTTACAACCTGCTACTCGATACTCTCCACCTAAATAAGCTGGCATTGCCATAAACCGACGATCCGGCCCGTTCTTTGGCATACCTTTATGTGTTGGACTGTCTGGAAAGTTGATTAACATACCATGGGAATTATTATTTTTTCCTCCCATAATATAATCGCCAGAGCTAAGCAAATGGAATACCTTTTCCATTTCGTTTATACAGGCTTTCATATCGAGTACGCCCGCTTCAATCATATCTTGTTCATCTAAATATAAAAAATCAATCCTTGAGTTCATTATGTTCTACTCCTTTTATTTCTGATAATATTTCTCTGCTGTATTTACCGATAACTTAGTTACCAAACTGAATCCATTTTTTAAAATAGGAAAACAATAAAATTGCCACACCCACTACTACAGTAATGAGGACGAACAACCAATGTTGACCATATAAAATCATCAGCGGTGAGAAAGTAATTAGAGCAATCTCCACCGGAGCAATAGGAATATATGCAAGCCCAAACTCATCCAAGGTCTTACTCTCAAGCTTAGGGTCAACAATTCTTAATAAGGCAATACCAGTCGCTACAGCACCGGTTATCCATCCAAAAGTAAATATCCCTTTTTCGAACCAATGTTCTTGGAAGTATAATTTTGATAAAAAGCGATATGAAACATAAGTAAAAATAAGTCCAAATATAATAAGAATCGTAAAAGGAACTAAATTATTAGCTACCACTGTTAAATTAATCGAAGTGATTCCAAATACAATTAATAGATCTGTTGCACCGCCACCAATGTTGTTCATCACTTTATGGTCAATATATTTATCCGCTTTCATTAAGCTCATTAAATATCTAAATAGTAATGCATATAAGAAAGACAATGAAAATACCGGAATCGATAAATCTTCATATAAGGATTCGCCAAAAACACTCGTTACATAGGCAGCTGCTGTAGCAATCAAGACTAGAAGTAAATGAAATACAATCGGATCAATTAAAATACTCGATACAGTCGTTTCACCGAGAGATTCTCGATTTTCTTTTTTAAATAATCCTGTCTTTAAATCCTCTGGTAAGTCTTCAAATCTACTAATATAATTTGTATTACCTTTATTAGCATTTGAACGGATCAGCATAAGTCCAACTGCAATTGCAACAATAGCTCCAATCGTCGCGGACATCATCGCCAGGGACGTAGCCTCTTCCCAGCCTTGGCTTTCAAAGGCACTGCCTAAAGCAGCAGCTGTACCATGACCCCCAACAAAGCCTGCCGCTAATATTAAACCAAATCCTTTATGCACATCGAATAAGGGCACTAATAATACTAATGCAAAAAGTAAACCTAAACCCCACATCAAGACCATAATGACTTGGGAGTATGACCACAATCTGCCTACTTTGTTTAACATGTTCGCCCAATCGAAGTTAGGTGTCGCAAAAGGTATCGACGCGAACACAACAGCGATCAAAATCGAAGGATAATCCCCTACATAATGAGTAAAAGGCAAAATTCCAAATCCATTGTGACCTAAAATAAGTCCAATAATACCAGCTATAATACTTGCAGGCATAAAAGAACGTTGAATAAAGCCTACTTTAGCCCTCAAAATAACGCCAATAACCAACAATAAGGAAACGATACCAAAGTCAATAAAGATATCCCATAAACTGATATCCATAGTAAGTAACCCCTTTCATTTTTTTGTTGATTTAAATTATAACACAAGCTTAGGAAAAAATAAACCATACACTTTATATTATGGTTATTTTTTTCCTAAGTGATTATTAGGTGTTTAAAGGTTACTTTAGTATAATATAGATACATAGTGTAGGAGGCGAAAATATGTACGATGATATAAAGAAGAAATTAATTGATATACAGTACAGTTTGCCGCGTCAACAAAAGAAAGTTTGCCAGTATTGTATTGAAAACTTAGAAACGATTTCCATGCTAACAATCGATGAACTTGCTGAAAAAACCGGAGTTGGACGAACAACAATTATTAGGTTTTTAAATAAAATTGGCTACCAAAAGTTTTCCGAGTTTAAAAATGAAATAACATCTTTTATCGTGACAAATAAAAGTAACACTTGGTGGCACCTACAAAAGTCTTTAGAAAAGGAAGTCAATGAGGGGGAAAGTGGATTAGCACATATCGGTAAACATAGTATCCAAGACATTAAGGCGATGGTAAATAAACTAAAAATCGAAGATTACAATACTTTTATTCAAACAGTTTTAAATGCAAATACGCTTTACTTTTTAGGTTTACGAACTTCTAAATCAATTTCAATTTATTTCGAAATGATGCTGAAAGGAATTTTAAAGAATACAAGACAGTTGAGTTGGAATACAGACTATCTATATGATGAAGCATTGAATTTTGAAAAGAGAGATACCTTAGTCGTAATTGCATTGTCGCCTTATGCAAAACAAACTGTAGAATTTTCAAAATATTGTGCCGAGAAAAAAAGGGTCAAAATCGCCTTAATAACCGATGTCGAAACATGTCCAATTATTCAATATTCCGATGCCCATTTAGTCGTTGGACAAAACAAAGAACGATATAGTATCGTTCCCGTTATCGCATTAATTGAATCGATTATTATAGACCTCGGTAAAGCTAATCCAAATTCAATTGAGAATATTTCTAAATTGAATAAAATTCATCGTGAAAAAAATATTACCATTATTTAATTAATCATGCCCCTAGCGAACTAGAGATTATTTCTGATAACACAAAAATAAATGGACTTCATTTATCCATTAGACGGAAATGAAGTCCTTTCGAATCTTGGCGACTGTTATATCTTTAAGCTTTTAACTGCTTACTCCGCAACTGTCCACAAGCTGCATCAATATCGGCACCTTGTTCGTAGCGTACGCCACAAGGGATACGGTTCTCCTTTAAAATCTGTTCGAAGCGTTCAATCGTTTTATTTGTGCTACGTTCATATTGGATATGTTCGCTAACTGGATTATAGGGAATTAAATTTACATAAGATAAATGACGTTTATCCTTTAATAATTCAACCAGTTGTAGTGCATGTTCTTCGCGATCGTTCACATCTTTTATTAAAATATATTCAAAAGTTACTCGGCGATTCATTTTCTCTAAATAATAGTCGATTGCTGCCATAAGTTTCTCAATTGGAAAAGCACGGTTTATTTTCATAATACTCGTCCGTAATTCGTCGTTTGGTGCATGTAAAGAAACAGCTAAATTAACTTGTGTTTTTAAATCTGCAAACTCATAAATTTTATGCGCTAATCCACTTGTCGAAACGGTAATATGGCGGGCACCGATTGAGAGGCCCTTTTGATCGTTTACAATTGTTAAAAAGCGTACGACATTATTGAAGTTATCAAAAGGTTCGCCGATTCCCATGACGACGATATGACTTACTCTTTCATCTCTTCCTCTTAAATCTAAATACTTTTGAATATGCATAATTTGTTCGACGATTTCCCCTGTTTCTAAATCCCGATCCTTCGATAAAAGCCCGCTAGCACAAAAAGTGCAACCGATGTTACAGCCGACTTGAGTCGTTACACATACCGAAAAACCATATGGATGATCCATTAAAACGGTCTCGATCAATTGACCGTCATACAATTTAAAAAGAAATTTAACCGTACCATCGACTGATTCTTGGCGTAATTCCTCTTCCATAGAATGGATTGTAAAGTTGTTTTCTAAAAGTTGAATTGTCGATTTGTTTACGTTATGCATTTCAGTAAATGCATTGATACGTTTACGATATAGCCATTCCCATACCTGAGAAGCTCGGAATCTTTGTTCACCATGTTCTACAACGAACTGTTCTAGTTGGGGTAATGTCAAGTTATAAATAGATTGTTTCATCCGTTTAAACCTCTTTTAATTTAATGATTATAACCCTTTCTCTAAGCTTTGAAAAGGAGTCTTTTTAGATTGTTTCCTTGCTAATCGTATCATACAATTTCGTTCATTGCCATGCACACGAAATATAAAAAGACCATTCCGGTCTTCTTAAAAAGGACTCGAAATAGTCTTTAATCGTCTAATAATAAATGAATGTTTAAGTCACCAACATCTTTGAAAGATGAAATTAACTGAATGCCTAAATTATGCCCTTGAATTTTAGCATCTCCGGTAATTACTGAAGGTGCCGTTATATCGATATTTAATCCATCTTGTACCACATGGGTTGATAAATTACCTGCAATCATATTACCGAGTTCGCCACTAAAAGATACGAGCATTTCACCATTTACTTCCGTACCAAACATTACTTGACCGAGTGAACTAAATAAGTCTTTTTCTCCGATTAAAACGAGCTTCCCCTTTATATCTCCTGTAATACCGATAAAGACACCATATTGAACGAGTAAGAGTCCATTATCTAGTACAGGTTTCGATATTGAATAATCGATAGGCACTACAGTTTGAAGCGCCTTGTTCGTCCCGTTCAATAAGGACGTAATTGATTTATTTCTAGTGTCAGTATCTAATGCCATTCTTAGCACCTCCTGATGTTGAGATTCAAAAATGAGGCTTTTTACCCGGATTGGGTGGCGTACTTTTGTATTAAATTTTACGATATTTTTCACAATTTAGCAAATAAAAGCTAGTCAAAAATGAGGTGTTTAGTTATTAAGGGCTATTCCTCTTCAACCTTTGCTTCGATGTCATGATTCGGCAAAATTAACACTTCGACTCGGCGGTTAATTGCGCGATTTTCTTCACTTGTATTTGGTACTATCGGTTGGAATTCACCGTAACCCCGGGCACTGAACCACTTCTCATCTATATCAGAATAGTCTAAAAGTAAATATAAAAATTGTATCGCCCGCATTGCACTTAACTCCCAGTTCGAGGCAAATTCTTCATTATGCATTGGCCGGTCATCGGCATGGCCGTTGACAACAATTTCATGAGGCGAGTCTGTTTGTAGTAAATTTGCAATCTCCTTAGCTATTTCTTCTCCTTGCGGTTTTACTTTTGCACTACCAGTATCAAATGTTATATCCGTTCGAACTGTAATTAATAATCCTTCACCAGTGAGCTTCGTACCTAATGTATCTGTCAAGCTATTTAAAGCTATATATTCTTCAATCCGCTCCTGCATCGCTAATAGCTTTTCATATTCTTGTAGACCTTCATCGGTTATTTCGTCTACTTCTTCGTCTTCTTTACCCGCTTCAATATCTTCTGAAGTTTCCTCTGAAATAATCGTCTCTCCATCGTCGATCACACCAGAGCCACTCATAAATTCAGATTGAAAAATATAAGCTAACCTCTCGAACTTTCGAACATCGACTTCACTCATGGCAAACAGTACGATAAACAATGCTAAAAGAAGCGTTAGCATATCGGCATATGGTAACAACCAGGAATCATCAATTTTTTCATTTTTGTTTTTTTTCCTTTTATTCGACATCATTTCTCATCCTATTCTACCGTATCTGTCGTTGTCTCTTCTGGTGTTACGATAGAGCCCTCTCGGTTTTCTAACTTTTCAATTTCTTGTTCGGACAAATACGATTGTAACTTATCTTTAATAAGCGTCGGTGGTTCTCCGTTTGTAATTGATAAAATCCCTTCAATCATTATCTCTTTAATAAGTACTTCACGTTCAGACTTTTCACGTAATTTGTTTGCAAAAGGGTGCCATAAAACGTATCCGGTAAAAATCCCTAGTAATGTTGCAATAAACGCAGCCGAAATTGCTGGTCCAAGAACTTCTATATCGTCCATATTTCCTAATGCTGCAATTAAACCAACGACCGCACCGAGTACTCCTAAAGTTGGCGCATATGTACCTGCTTGGGAGAAGACCCGAGCGCCTTCAGCGTGGCGTTTTTCCATTGCATATATTTTTTCCATTAATACATCGCGAATAAAATCCGGACTTTGACCATCGATTGCCATTTGAATACCTGATTGTAAAAAGGGATCGTCAACTTCCTCTGCCTTTTGCTCTAAAGCTAAAATTCCTTCTCGACGCGTTAATTCCGCCCATTCCGTAAATAAGTTGATTAACTCCCCGATATCTTGTTCCTCTGTTTCTTTAAATAACACTTTAAATAAGTTTGGTATGTTTTTAATAACTCGTGTTGGAAAGGCGATGATTACGGCTGCGGCTGTTCCCGCCAAAATAATTAAAATAGCAGCAGGATTCAAAAGCGCATCGAGGGTAATCCCTTTCAAAATCATTCCTAAACCGACCGCTACTACTCCGATAATTACACCGATTACTGACGATTTATCCATACGGTTATCTCTCCTAATCTAATAATCCTAAATAAGCCTATTTTCCTACTATTATATCTTTTATTATAATTAAATTGTACCAAATTGACACGTAATCATAAAAGATTTACTCTAAAATGACAAACCTTGACGAAATATGTTATATTGCTCCTTATAATGATGAAACTAATAAACCTAGAAAGTAGGCTTTAACGATGACTCAACCCAGACAATCTACTAGGTTAATCGGGCGTGCTGAAGAACAAACGGCTTATTCGATTTTAATCATTATCGGGATTGCCCATTTATTAAACGATTCTTTGCAAGCGGTAATTCCCGCGATGTTTCCTATTTTGGAAAAGTCACTAGGATTAACCTTTACGCAATTAGGATTAATTGCTTTTACCTTGAATATAGTCGCCTCTGTTATGCAACCAGTGATCGGAATGTATACGGACAAACGACCAAAACCATACGCTCTACCAATTGGCTTAATGAGCAGTATGATTGGAATGGCGATCTTAGCTTTTGCGCCTAACTTTTATACGATTTTATTAAGTGTGCTATTTATCGGAATCGGCTCAGCGACGTTTCACCCTGAAGGTTCTCGCGTTGCCTTTTTAGCAGCGGGGCCCCGAAGAGGTTTTGCCCAAAGTATTTTCCAAGTCGGTGGTAATGCCGGACAAGCGTTAGCTCCGTTAATTACTGCATTAATTCTCGTTCCTTTAGGTCAGTTCGGTGCTATTTGGTTTACTTTAGTCGCCTTTTTAGCAGTTCTTTTTCTCCTTTACATTGCTAGATGGTATAAAGAAAAGTTGCACATTCTAGCCCAAAACGGAAATAATCAAAAAGAGGAACAACAGCGAAAAGCACCACGACGAGCGCTTACGGTTGCAGTTATTTTACTCGTTACAATCGTCTTCGTTCGCTCCTGGTATCATAGTGCGATCGCAAACTTTTATGCCTTTTTTGCAATCGATACATTCTCAATCTCTATTGCAAAAGCGCAATTATTTATCTTTGTTTTTTTATTTTCTGGTGCGGTCGGAACGTTTCTCGGTGGACCATTAGCTGACCGGTTTGGCAAGCGCAACGTCATTTTACTTTCTTTTATTGTACCCGCGCCGTTAGCACTATTATTACCTTTTGTCCCTTATTATGTGGCACTAGTTGTGTTAGGGCTGATCGGGTTATTTCTCTTATCGAGCTTTTCTGTTGCTTTCGTCTATGCCCACGAGTTAATTCCCTGTTAGATTTGTATGTTGTCTGGTTTAATCGTCGGTTTTGCCTTCGGTATGGGGGCAATCGGCGCGGTCGTCTTCGGATCTGTTATCGATTTGTTCGGCATTACAAAGACGATGATTGTCGTAGCCTTTTTACCGATTATTGGATTATTAGCAGCTTTTTTACCGGCCGATGAGAAGGTGGCTCATTGGTATTCTTCATAAGGAAAAAAAGAGTCAATTCCTAGTGTTTTTAGCGATATTTTGCTATCTTTAATATAAGAATTGTTAATATTTAATGAAGATGTAGGATTACGTTTTTAACTATTTGACAGATTAAGTGGGGGTATTAAGCGTGAAAAACTTAGTTATTTTAGGAGGCGGATATGGTGGCATAAAAGTGTTAACAGGTTTAATTAGCACTTCTCTTCCTGATGACATTCAAATTACTGTCGTCGATAAAAATCCGTATCACTCCTACAAAACCGAATTCCATACGATTGTTGCCGGTACTTCTGCCGATGTTGATGTCCGTTCCCCGTTTCCACAACATGATCAAGTAAGTTATGAATTTGGTACAGTAAGTTCGATTGATTTAGAAGAACGAATCATCCATTTTCAAGATCGGAGTACGGTCGTTTCTTTCGATTATTTAATTATCGCTCTCGGTTGTGAAGATGCCTATCACGGTATTGAAGGTGCTGCAAAATATACCGAAAGTGTCCAAAGCTTCTCGAAAGCTCGTAAAGCCGGATTAGCCGTCGGAAACTTACGGGCTTATGGAAAAGTATCTGTCGTCGGTGCTGGATTAAGTGGGATTGAGGTAGCATCGGAAATCCGTGAAAGTCGTCCCGATTTAAACATCCGTCTACTCGACCGTGGAGGCACAGTATTAAAAGCTTTTGACAAAAAGATTCAAGCTCACGTAGCCGACTGGTTCGTAAAAAATGACGTCGAAGTATTACATTATGCTAATGTGGAATATGTTGAAAAAGATGGTGTCTGTAATAATGGCATCTGTTATGTGAATGATGTCACAATCTGGACTGCCGGAGTACAACCGCACCATCTCGTACGAGACCTTCCGTTCGAAAAGGATAATTACGATAAAGTTATCGTAAATGATTTCTTCCAAGTACCGGGGCATGAGCATATTTATGTTATCGGAGATAATGCTTCCTCTGAACATTCCCCTAGTGCTCAATTGGCCGGCCAACAAGGCGAGCAGGTCGCGACTATTTTAAGCGATCTCTTACAAGGAAAAGAACCGAAAAAACCAAAGGAAATCAAACTCCGTGGAACTCTTGGATCCCTTGGGAAATCGGACGGTTTCGGTAGTATGTTCCAACGTTCTATTACTGGATTTTTACCTCGCTTGACGAAATCTGGAATTCTTTGGCTACAAAAACGACATTAAAAATATAAAACATGCGGAGTATACTTAGTAAAACACCGCATGTTTTTTTATTGTTATTTTATAAAATTGTAACGAAAAGTGGGGTTAAAATTGAGACAAAAACAGCACTTACGATCATCGCAATCGTACTACTAGAGCCTTCTAACTCACTACGCTCGAAGGCTTGAGCCGTTCCAATTGCATGCGAAGCACTACCAAAACCAACTCCTCGAGCAACTTCACTACGATAGCGAAACAGTCGAAATAAAAAAGGGCCAAATAAAGCTCCCGTTAATCCAGCGATAATTACTAATACCGCTGCTAAGGAAGCAATTCCACCGAGGGCCTCGCTTATATCCATTGCTACCGGCGTTGTAACAGACTTAGGCAATAGTGAATACATTAATACTTCATCTAATCGAGCAAATCTCGCAAGGAATACCCCCGTTACAACTCCGATAATTGAACCGACAAAACTTCCGACTAAAATCGGTAATGCTAGCCTTTTTAATAAATTTCGTTGTTCATAAAGAGGATAAGCTAAGGCGACTACCGCCGGACCTAAAAAAAGATGAATCCACTTTCCACCAATCATGTACGTTTCATACGTGATACGGCCAAGCATTAATATCGTTACGATAATAATTAATGCGACCGTAATTGGTAGTAGAAGGGGTGTCTGGAAAGTTTGAAATAGTTTTCTTCCAACAATATAGCTAATAATCGTACCAATGATCGATAATAATGCAATTCCTACATTACCCATGTTTCGATTCCTTCCTTATTGTTAGTTTTTCTGTTACGTAACTACTTATAAGGAGAACAATAAGCGAACTGACAACTGTTATAATGACAAGAGCAAAGCCTTTTCCAAGCAATAAGTCGAAATAATTCATAATACCCACGGTTGCTGGGATAAAAAATAAAATTAAATGTTTCGTCATCCACTGGGCACCTTCTCGTACAAACCGTTCAGGAATGATGCGGAAATATAAACATAAAAAAAGCAATACTAAACCAATGACACTACCAGGAATCACAAGATTTAATGCTGTTTCTATCCACGTACCGATGAGAAAAAATATACATAAAATCCCTATTTGAAAAACAATCGTAAAAATACGTCGAACCATTACACTTCCCCGACCTCGTCCTGTACCTCCGGCCGTAAACGATATATTTCAAAACGACCATAGGAACCGTGCTCGCCGTTTCTAACCTTAATTTTATTAATTAATTCAAAGGGCGTATGGTTGCGTAGGAAATGAATATAATCATTTAACGGATAATATAAAATAATTTCTATCGTCCGTGGATAACGTTTGTACGATTCCATAATATTTTTCATCACCTGTTTGAAAATTTTCACAGAAAAAGGATTAAAAAAGAAAAACTTATTATACTCTTCAGCGATTTCATACTGTTCCGCTAACGCAAATTCAAACTGAATCGGTGCATCAAGATGAGCATGATTACGAAGATAGATTTCCTCATTCATCAATGCTTCTTCAAAAGTTGTATCATGCGCTTCGATGCCTGTAACCGGAATATTAAATCGATTGTGAACATAAAAGACGACTCGTCCCCTTCCACAGCCGAAGTCGATTAACTGATCTCCCGGTTCAAAGGAATACGTTTCAAACAATTGTTCTAACGCTTGATACGGTGTCGCTTCATAGCGATTATATTTATTTGCTTCTTTTCCCCATTCACGTAATCCTACTGTTCTAATATGTAAATTTCGGTCAAACTTTCTTTCTGACAAGTCTTTCGAACTCCATTTCTATAATGATCGATTAGAAATATTATAACATTACATTTCTGAAAAAAAAACGTTAGCAATACCAGTAGACTCCAACTACCGGTATCTGCCAACGTTTTTACGTTATGCTTGCATTAATTTGCTAATATCTTTTGAAAACTGAATTGGATCTTCGATTGGTAGACCTTCGATTAACATCGCTTGGTTGTAAAGTAAGTTAGTATAAGTTTTTAACTTTTCCTCATCTTTTTCAAAAGCTTCGACTAATACTGGAAATACATTATGTTTTGTATTTATTTCTAATACTTTTTCAGCCTTTACTTGTCCACTATCCGGCATTTGTTGCAATACTTTTTCCATTTCTAAGGATAATTCGCCCTTTGTTGAGAAGCAGACCGGATGGCTACGGAGACGTTTAGATATGATAACATCCTTTACTTTTCCGTCTAAAATTTCCTTCATCTTTTCAAAAAGATCTTTATGCGTTTCTGCTTCTTTTTTCGCTTCTTCTTTTTCTTCTTCAGTTTCAAGATCGAGCTCTTCGCTAGCAACGTTTTTAAATTCTTTGCCTTCGTAGTTTTGCATCATTTGAATTGCAAATTCATCGACATCATCATCGAAGTATAAGATTTCATACCCTTTCTCCGCAACTAGCTCCGTCTGAGGTAGTTGAGCAATTCGTTCGATCGAGTCGCCCGTAGCATAAAAAATATACTTCTGATCTTCTTTCATTCGTTCGACGTATTCTTTTAAACTAACTAACTTTTCCTCTGTTGAAGAATAGAAAAGTAATAAGTCTTGTAACACTTCCTTATGAGCACCGAAGTCATTGTATACGCCAAACTTTAATTGACGGCCAAATACGTTATAAAACTTCTCATACGTCTCGCGATCTTTCTTTAACATCGATTCTAGTTCGGACTTAATTCGACGAGTTAAGTTACGCTCAATCACTTTTAATTGACGATCGTGTTGTAACATTTCTCGGGAAATATTTAACGATAAATCTTCCGAATCGACCATTCCTTTTACGAAACTGAAATAGTCCGGAATAAGTTCTGGCGCCTTTTCCATAATGAGTACACCATTGGCATATAATTCAAGACCTTTTTCGTATTCTTTTGAATAATAATCGAAAGGCATTGTCTCAGGGATAAATAAAATCGCATGGTAGCGAACGACTCCATCGACACTCGTATGAATATAGCGTAATGGTTTATCGAAACCGTATTGTTTTTCTCGGTAAAAGTTTTCATAGTCTTCCTTCGTTAATTCACTGCGTTGCTTACGCCAAATTGGTATCATACTGTTGATCGTCTCTTCTTCGATGTATTCTACCGTTTCTTCTTCATCGTCATCTTTTGGTTTATGTTTTGTCACATCCATTTTAATTGGATAACGAATAAAATCAGAATATTTCTTAATAATTTGGCGCAAACGATACTCTTCGAGAAATTCGCTATACGTTTCTTCCTCGGTATCTTCCTTTAGCATAAGGGTAATCGTCGTTCCTACTTCCTCTTTTTCAGTCGGTTCAATTATATAGCCATCTGCCCCTTCGGAAGTCCATTTAAAGGCCTCATCAGAACCGTACGCCTTCGTTTCAACGACTACTTTATCCGCCACCATAAACGCCGCATAAAATCCAACTCCGAATTGACCGATAATATCAAAGTCTTCTTCGATTTCTACTTCCGATTTAAAAGCTAGGGAGCCACTTTTTGCAATTGTACCCAAATTTTCTTCTAATTCCTCACGGGTCATCCCGATACCTGTATCTTTTACGATGAGTGTTCGCTCTTCTTTATTCGGAATTACTTTAATGTAATAATCTTCACGATTAAAAGAAACCGCTTCATCCATTAACGTTTTATAATACACTTTATCAATTGCATCACTTGCGTTAGAAATTAATTCCCGTAAAAACACTTCTTTTTGTGAATAAATGGAATGAATCATTAAGTCAAGTAACCGCTTTGATTCAGCTTGGAACTCTTTCTTCTCAGCCATTGATTCGCTCCTCCTATGTACGTTTTTTATATCCATTATCATTTTAAGTCGTCTAAGTAAAAATTCAACTTTTACGTATTTATTATTTTTCTTTATCCATATAATATAACAATAATACTCTCACACTTCATCAAAAAATATAACTTCATATATTAAACATAATTTTCGCAAAGATATTTGACACTTTGCTTCATAACGTTTATTTATTGAGTTTTTTTCATACATTTACGATTTAGAATTGCTTCAACGTATGTTATAATGCGATTATATATGTTTAATTATAACATTCGTTAAGGGAGGGTTCGCGATGTTACCTATCGAACGAATCGAACGAATTAAAGAAATTGTCTCAAAAAAGAAAAACGTTAAAATTTCTGAGTTAAGCGAGGAATTAAACGTCTCAGAAATGACGATTCATCGCGATGTAAAGCAACTTGTCGATGACGGCTTTGTCGTTAAAACGTTCGGTGGTATCTCCCTTGCTCAAACGACACCTACGGAAACCCCCGACACAAAGCACGACATATGTAGCCTATGTCATCGACCCGTGAACGATCGTTTCGCTTATCAACTTATTCTTACGGACGACAAAATTGAACGTACCTGTTGTGCTCACTGTGGTATCCTTCGTCAACTGCAATTACAACATAATGTTGTCAAGGCGATTACATATGATTTTTTTACCGGGACGACGATCAGTGCTCATATCGCATACTTCGTCACTGAACCTTCAGTACAAATTACATGTTGCCAACCACAAATTTTAGTGTTTAATTCGAAGACAAACGCTGAGAGATTTGTAAAAGGATTTTCCGGTATCGTACATACATATAATGAAGTGCTGTCTAAAATGAAAGAGCATTTAAATGTATAGGAATAAAAAAGGTGAGGAATATTGATTCAAAAAGTACGTTTATATTTATTTATTGTAGTTGTCCTTTTTTCAGTCGGTTGCCAAGCGAAGTTACCGATCGAAACGAATTTATCGGAGGAAGTCGGCGATTTTTCCTTTACAAATGAACAAGGCGAAGAGATTAGCCGGGATGATTTAAAAGGTAATTGGTGGATTGCTGATTTTATTTTTACAAATTGTACTACTGCCTGCTTACCAATGACGACGAATATGTCGACATTGCAAGATAGGTTAAAAGAAGAAAATATCGATATTCAGCTCGTTTCTTTTTCCGTCGATCCAAATTTTGACACACCCGAAGTTTTAAAAGCGTATGGTGATGAGTATGGTGCTGATTTTACGAATTGGCACTTTTTAACCGGATACGATTTTCAAACGATTAAAGAACTTTCGATTAAATCATTCCGAGCGATGCTACAAGAACCCGAACTAGATGATGATCAATTTATTCATGATACGCGATTTTTTCTAATTGATCCGAAAGGAAATATTGTAAAAGGTTATAGTGGATTAGAAAGTAAAAACGTCGAACTAATTATCGACGATTTACTCCTATTAGAAGATGCGGGTCTAATCCATTCACTATAAATTATATGGAGGTATAAGGATGCGTAGATTTTTCCTTACGGTGTTACTTATAGGTGTGCTAGGCTTTATCGTTGCTTGTGGAGGTGAAGATACAGATAGTGCCGATGACTTTATCATTCCAGAAGTAGAGTTCATCGTTCCTGATACAGCTGAAGTAGGTGATTCTGTAGAACTACAAGCTATCGTTACATATGACGATGAAGTTGTCACTGATGCAAATGTCGTATTTGAAATTTGGGAAATTGAAGATGAAGAGCAAGAAAATAGCGTAAAGTTCGACGCTGAAAACAATGGCGACGGAACTTATACAATCGAATATACCTTTGAAGAGGCGGGTACGTACGAAATGTACGCTCATACCGATGCAAAGGATATGCACGTTATGCCGAAAGAACAAATCGACATTGAGTAAAGTTATATGTAAATAAAAAGAAGCTAGGGGCATATTTTATCCCTAGCTTCTTTATTTTACTTATTACGTATGGTCGAACAGTTGGGCAATAATTTCTAAAGAACGTAAACGAGCATCTAAGTCGTAAATTGGCGAGCTTATAATTAGTTCATCGGCTTCCGTTCTCTCTATTAAATTGTTTAGTTTCCTTTCGACTGTTTCTTTACTTCCGATTATTGTCGTATGAGGATCAAGCGAACGACTAAATAACGCCTCTTCATAAGCTGTAAACTTTTCCTCAGTTGGTGGTTGGAACTTCGATGAAATACCTTGCGCTAAATGTAAAAACATCTTCTTAAGTGATGAACCGATATAATTTGCTTCTTCATCCGTATCAGCTGCGACGATATTAACTGCAACCATCGCCTGGGGCTTGTTTAGAACTTCCGATGGCTTAAACTGTTCACGATATAACCTTAATGCTTCATATAATAGTTGAGGTGCAAAATGACTTGCAAAAGAAAACGGTAAGCCAAGACTAGCCGCCAGCCGAGCACTATAATCACTGGAGCCGAGTAACCATATTGGAATATGCTTTAACCCCATCCCAGGAATAGCTTTCACGAGCGCTTGTTCATCTGCTTCAAAATAGGATCGCAACTCTGCTAATAATTCTGGAAAAGTCTCTCCTTCGCTATGAAGCGAACGGCGAAGCGCATAAGCCGTCGCTTGGTCCGTTCCTGGTGCACGTCCGATGCCAATATCAATTCGATTTGGATATAAAGTCTCTAATGTACCGAACTGTTCAGCGACAATTAAAGGCGCATGGTTTGGTAACATTACACCTCCCGAACCGACGCGAATTCTTTCAGTATGTTCCGCGACATGGCCAATTAAGATTGATGTTGCAGAACTAGCAACACCAGGCATATTATGATGCTCTGCTAACCAGAAACGATGAAATCCAAGCTTATCAGCCTTTTTTGCCACTTGTAGCATGTCTTGCAATGCTTCACTCTCATCGTTTTCCTCATTCACTAATGCTAGCTCTAATATCGAAAAAGGCACCCCTTGAAAAGTCCTAATCATCTATAATCACCCTAACTCTAAGCTTTTGACACTCTACTCATTTTAGTACACTGTGCGTAAACAAACAAGAACAATTACTTTTCATGTATTTATTCACTAAACTGTACATAAATTGTAAAAGAATTCTTCCATAATCAGTTTTTACGCATTCGCAAAGGCGTTGATCAAAATAATAAAGATAAAAAAGAATCGTTTTCATCATATTCCTTTATCTCATTAATGCCATTTTAGCATTATTCTTATACTTTTATTAGATTAGTAGCTTTTTACGTTGTCTACTACTTTACCATTAAAAAATAGCTGTTATGATAATAGATAAGGGGTGATTGAACTGACTATATTTATGGACATTATGAAGAATTTACCGCTCATT
>CALGOZ010000094.1 GCA_937960785.1 uncultured Pseudogracilibacillus sp. | reverse complement strand
CGTTATGTAAAGGAAAGATTGTCCATGTCGCATTATTACACAATTAAACAATCCGGTACTCATGAAGTAATAATTCAAAAATCGCGTTTTATCGGGCACATTGCTCGTGCTGACACAGAAGCAGAGGCTCAAGCATTTATCCAAAGTATACAAAAGAAGCATCACAATGCAACTCACAATTGCTTCGCCTATGTGATAGGTGAACAAGATCAACATCAAAAAGCAAATGATGACGGCGAGCCAAGCGGAACCGCAGGGATACCAATGTTAGAAGTTTTAAAGCGCCTATCTCTTAAAAATACCGTCGTCGTCATTACCCGGTATTTTGGTGGTGTGAAGCTAGGTGCCGGTGGATTAATCCGCGCTTATAGCTCTGTCACATCTGAAACAATCAAAGCAATTGGAGTTGTCCAACGTGAACGTATGCAAGGTTATCGAGTACTTATCGAATATCCTTTATTAGGTAAAGTGCAAAACTTTTTAACTGAATCAAACTATCTGATTGAACATATTGAATATTTAGAAAACGTTCAACTCGATGTATACGTGCCAATTGAACAAACCGAACAATTTAACAGTGAAATAATCGACGTAACAAACGGCGATGTTACGTTATCGACGATTGAACAAAAATTCGTCGAAAGAGATATCAATCTCTTTTCCTCATGATTCTTTGAGGTCTTTGTATAAGATGTTCGTCTTTATTTCTAAGGAGAGCTTGTTAACGATACCATCGATTGTGACATAGTCGTTATTCTCTATCTCTTTAATCAGATTTTCTAACAAATATTTCAATTTTATTTGTTCCATGTGCAATCACCCACAACTCATAGTAATTTTTAAATTACTAATTTATTAATATAATCATATACAAAATTCTTTCATTCGACAAGCAAGAGTAGAACTTTTAATTATATTATATACATTTATTAATCAGTTTGTTACTAAATTCCTTTTTTTGTATCACTTTTCTCTATTATAAATCTAATATGATAGTTGAAATAAGCAAAAGTCAAAACGGTGGTGGATAGTAAATGCGAAAATTTGTACTTTTTTTTCTTATATTTTGTTTCACTTTTGTCATAAGTTGTTCAAAAACAGAGAACATTACACCTTTTGAACATTTAGAAGTTTATATCAATTTGTGGGAGCAACAAGACTTTTCACAAATGTATGAATGGTTAACCGAAGATGCGAAAGCCAAATATGATACAGAATCCTTTGTCGATCGTTATACAAAAGTTTATAACGATTTAGAAGTTGACGATGTACATATAACTTATGAAGAAATTGAGTATGACCATAACGAAAACAAATTAGCAATTCCTCTTGATGTCACCATGGATAGTATTGCCGGAGAAATAGCCTTCTCCTACGAAATTAACCTCGAACGTTATGTAAAAGAGAAAGAAAAACAAGAAGAAATCCTATGGTTAGTCGATTGGGATCCTGGTTTAATTTTTCCTGAGTTAGCTGATGGGGGAAAAATTCGCATTGAACGAACAGAACCAGAAAGAGGAGAAATTCTCGATAGAAATGATATGCCCCTTGCGATTAACGATATAGCTTATAAAGTCGGAGTCGTACCAGAAAAGTTCGTTAATAAAGAGACAGAAATAAAAGAGATAGCAAATCTATTACATTTATCAACCGAATCGATTAAACAAGAAATAGAAGCTGACTGGGTTCAATCCGATCATTTCGTACCATTACGTGATGTACCTAAATCAGATGAAGATACATTAGAAAAATTGCGTACTATTCCGTCCGTGTCAATGCAGGAGACGTCGGGAAGAATTTATCCTTCTTCTGAAGCGATTGCTCATTTAATAGGATATGTCGGTAAAATTACAGAAGAAGAATTAAAGGAAATCGATGATAATTCGTATCGTGGAGATGATTTAATCGGAAAACGTGGCTTAGAAAAGCTGTACGAAACAGAACTTCGAGGTGAAGCCGGAGTTAAAATTTTAATCGAAAAAGAAGACGAAACCGATGAGCCAATCTACACGACACTTGCTGAAAAGGAAGTCGTACATGGTAAAAAACTTCAACTAACAATCGATATTAACTTACAAGAGTTTATTTATGAAGAATTTGAGGGTAAGTTAAAAGGTACTGCTGTCGCCCTACATCCAAAGACAGGGGAGATTCTAGCCCTTGTAAACAGCCCTTCCTTCGACCCACTCCCATTAACTTATGGGATAAGTCAATCAGAATGGGAGAAGTTAATGAATGATAAAAATCAACCGTTTGTCAATAGGTATGCCGCAACCTATGCTCCTGGTTCCGTGTTAAAACCTGTTTTTGCAGCAATCGGCTTAGAAAATGGAACGATTACCCATGAGGAAAAAATCGAGATTGAAGGTCTAACATGGAAAAAGGATAATTGGAAAGATTATCATGTAACAAGGGTAAGTACATCGGATGGCCCTGTCGATTTAGAAGATGCCCTCGTTCGTTCTGACAACATTTATTTTGCTATGAAAGCCATTGAAATGGGAAACAAAAAAATGGTCGAAGGATTTAAAGCTTTCGGTTTTAACGAAGAGTTGCCTATTTCCTTACCAATTAAACAATCACAAATATCAAATAGTGGTACATTGGAAGATGAAGTTTTAAGAGCAAATACAAGCTATGGTCAAGGAGAAATTGAAGTAAGTGTACTACATTTAGCTCTACTTTATTCTCCAATTATTAATGACGGCAATATTGTTAAACCTATCTTATTAACTTCCGATCAGAAAGGTGAACAATGGAAAGAAAATGTCCTTGCAAAAGAACATACAGAAAAATTAAACAGTTATTTACGAAAAGTTGTAACTAAAGGGACCGCTTCTAAATTAAAAGATTTAGATGTTGCTATATCAGGTAAAACTGGTACAGCGGAATTAAAAGTTACCCGTGATACTAAAGGTTCTGAGAATGGTTGGTTCGTTGGCTATCCAACTGAAAGTGAAGATTTGATTGTAGCGATGTTAATCGAAGAAATAGAAGAGCTAGGCACAAGTACTTTTGTTGCTGAAAAGGTGGCAAACATTATCGAACAGTATGAAAAGTTAAAATAAATTAATAGTTTACGAAAAATAAAGACAAGAAAAGAGCTTCCCTCAACGCGTAAGGTGAAGCTCTTTTTTATAATAGTTTTATTAATTCTTTAAACGTCTCTTCATCCCGCTTATCTAAAGATTCATCGATTAAACGTTTAACATTATCTAATTCTAACTTACGAATTAATTTATTCGTTGATTCGCTCAATTCTATATCCTCTTCAAATGTTGCCATCGGATTTTCATAATAAGGTTTAATAATTTCTCCTAACTGATCCATAAAGTCAACGAGAGACGTAAGCTTCTTCATCGTTATATAAATTATATCGTCATCTTTTTGAAACGCAAACTTTGTTTCGGTGTTTACCACTTTTTTTGTTTTTCGATTTATTAAAATTTCGCGACCTTCAATTGGAACAAAATGGTATAACTTTTGATCAATAAGCAACGTGAAATATTGGTATGCCAAAATAATCTTTATATATTCAGAGTTCATCTTAATGTAATATGGCTTTAACATTTTCACTGTTACCATTTTACCCACCTCCTAATTGAAAGGGTTTTCTTTTAAAACATTTTACTATATTTTCTGAATAATTACAAGAGTTGAAATTGATTGTTGTTTTACTATATTTTTTAGTAGGAATTTGTTATTTTTAGTAGTGTTCCTTAAGAGAAACCGGACTTACAATATATTTAACTCAACTATCACGCTTACTAAGGTGATAAAAACTTATTCTTAAGTTCTTTAGCGAATCGATCTAGCTGTTCTTGCTCTCGTTTCGTTACAATTACTGAATTAGTCTGTTTTAACTTTGCTAGAGACTGAATTCCTAATTTCATTTCCTTTTTATAAGCCCTTTGAAGTTGATTTATTTTATCTCTTTCGATTGTTTCCACCTTTTCATTTACCGTTTCTTTAAACATATCAATAATTTCCACATCTTCATCAAGCGATACGATATGTGGTGAGGTATTATCGTGAATACATACATTTAAATCACGAATAAGTAGCATATCGATACTATCCGGATCTAAGCTACAACGATAAATTTCAACGTTTAATGAAAGTTCTTGACAACGTTTTACAACTTGGTTCATCAAATAAGATTTTCCAGTACCAGCTCGACCAGTAATAAAGATCTTTTTCGTAAAGCCTTCGATTAATTGTGGTATTTTATTTACGATTCCATCGGGAGTATTTGTTCCAAATAGCCTTTCTACCTTGCTAAAAGGGCCTTCCATTTTCTCTACTTCATTAAAAAGCGAATGAAGTAGTTTATCAATAACTTTATCAGCCTTTGTAAAATCCATTTCATTTATATATACTCGTTCGAGCTCTTCATGAATGGTAAGGCCTTTTTGAAAATGTTCGTACGCTCTTTGGATTTGTCTTTTATGATCTAAAGTTACTAATCGATTTGAAAGGGAAATCGGTACTTCAAGTAACTGTACCTTTTCTTTCATAGTATTGAGGGAATGATTTAGTTTTTCATTTAAAATAGCGACACCTAAATTGCGGACGATTATTCCATCGATATAATCCGAACGTTCGATGCTTTGAATTATTTCAACAGGAGAGTTTATATTGAATAATATCTCATCCCGTAACATTTGAAAAATATACGCAAGGACAAAAGGATTTTTATTTTGTAAAAAAACAACTTTCTCTAGAGATGTTATATTATTTTCAATTAAATTAATATAACCCTTTCCAGTATGCCCTTCAACAAAATACGGAATTATACGTGTCATGTTTACACCTTCTATTTTTGTTTTCGTTTTATTATATGCATCCTCATATAAAAATTGAATCGTTTCATAAATTTAAGTGTAAAAGAAAAAAGAGCCGTCTGCAATAATAGCAAACAGCTCCTATTTCATTTGTTTAACTACTCTAACTTTGGTAGCACTCGGGTTTCTTTTAACATTTCTGATTCACAGAGAGGGCAATTTGGTTCCTCCTGAAAACTAAACGAATCGCGCATCCATCCATTACAATCGTCGTTCGTACATGACCATACTATTGTTTCTACTTCTGGTAATGGTTCACGACGTCCTCGTGAAAATCCCACTTTTTCAACTCCCTTCGCCTCGTACACCGCTCTATCATCATTTTTACCTAAGGGCGAGGCAATATACCTTTTACACTGTCGCTGGACTATTCATCTGATTTTCTTTATTTCCTCCGTCATCTCCACGTCGGCTCTGCATAATCCAAACGAAGACGTAAATTACTAAACCTACTAAATTCGTAATATTCTCTGGCATAATAAGCATAATTCCACCGATGAATAATAAAATACGCTCCCAGTAGAATGAGTTTCTTTTGAAGTAGCCAATCATCGAACTGCTGACACCAATCATACCTAAAATTGCTGTTGCAATCGAAATAACTAATGGTATAGGTGTGACATCGACTAGCACTAAAATTGGGTCATATACGAATATATACGGAATAATGAAGGCTGCAATAGCTAATTTTACTGCTGTTACACCACTCTTAAATGGGTTCGCCTGCGCTATACCTGCTCCAGCGTAAGCTGCCAAACTAACCGGTGGTGTAATATCCGCTACAATACCGAAATAAAACACAAACATATGAACTGCAATCGGTGCTAAATCAAAACCGTTAATTAAGGCTGGTGCAGCAATTGTCGCTGTTACAACATAGTTTGCTGTTGTTGGTAATCCCATACCTAAAATTAAGCAGGCAATCATCGTGAAAAATAAGGCTAAAAACAAATGTCCTCCGGATAATGCAATAATTCCTGTTGCAAATTTCGCTCCGAGACCGGTAATACTTACGACCCCAGCGATAATACCTGCTGTAGCAACGGCAGCAATTACTGGTAGTGCAACTCGAGCACCTTGTTCGAAGACATAGATTGTTTTTCGAAAAGACATACGGGATTCCTTACGAACAAGGCTTACAACATAGGCTGCAACAATTCCATATATCGCAGCACGTTGCGGTGTATAGCCGATCATTACTGCTCCAATAATGACAAATAACGGTAATAACATATAACCATAACGTAACATCTGTTCGCGAAGATCAGGTAGTTGGGATTTCGGTAATCCTACAATACCTAGTTTTTTCGCTTCAAAATGTGTTCCGATAAAAATACCAGTGAAATATAAAATAGCTGGAATTGCAGCTGTTGCCATTATAACACCGTAAGATACTCCTAAATATTCCATCATAATAAAGGCAGCTGCACCCATAATAGGTGGCATAATTTGCCCACCTGTTGAAGCAGATGCTTCTGTTCCTGCAGCAAATTCTGGTTTAAAGCCGGAATTTTTCATCATTGGAATAGTAAACGATCCGGAGGCTACCGTATTACCTACTGAACTACCTGATACCATTCCTTGTAGAGCACTAGCTGCTACGGCTGCTTTTGCTGTACCACCGGTAAATCGTCCGGTTAAGGCGAAAGCTAAGTCATTAAAAAACTGACCAATTCGTGTATGAATTAACATAACTCCGAAAAATAAGAATAAGTAAATAAATTTTGCCGATATTTGAATTGGAGTACCAAAAACTCCACTTTCTTGATACCATAAGTTCGTAGCTACACGGTCAAAGGAAAAACCAGGATGAGATAATATCCGTGTCGGAATATATTCTCCAAAAATCGCATATAAAATCATTATCGAAGCAACAATTACAATCGGTAAGCCGACTGTTCTACGAGTCGCTTCTAATAATAGTAAAATAGCTATAATTGAAATAATTGTATCTGTTAAACTGTACCCTGTAATTCGGCTTTGAATAATCGAATCAAAAAAGATAATTTTATGGTACGTAACATACATCGCTGTAAAAGCTAAAATTACGTCGTACCAAGGTACTGTTTTCTGTTTATGTTGTAATCCTTTTTTAGCTGGATACAACAGGAAAATGAGCCCTAATGCAGTGCCGAGATGAATTGCTCCTTGTTTTTGAGAGGGTAAAGTTCCAAAATAGCCGGAGTATATATGGAATACAGTTAAGGCAACTCCTAAAAAGGTTACGACCCAAGCCCATTTACCAATTCTCGTTCGGTATTGACTTTCACGGTCGTATTTCTCTAATATTTCTTGTGCCTTTTCTTCGTCTTCTTCTATTTCGTCAATATTTAATTGCTGCTTTATCTTTTCTGTATCTCGATCTTTTTTACTCATTTTCACACCTTCCTCTCCATTGAAATAAGAAAGAAAAGAGCGCCTACTAAACTTCGGCACTGCTCTTTTCCCCCTTCTTTCAATGCATCATCGACATATATATCTTGTTTATTTTAATTCGCTAAGACTCTTAATACCTGTAGCCTCTCGAGTAATAACTTGAACAACTTCTGGATAAATATGCCCGATAAAAGCTACGTTTTCAACTGGATTCCCTTCAAAGTCGCCAACTCCTTCAATCGCATCGAGAGCTGGAACGTGTACTGTCATACCGACATCCATCGTACCGCTACCGATACTACCTAAGTTCTCCGTTGACGCTCCAGTTTCAGTATTTGTAAAATTACTATCTAAGTACTTATTCCAAACGTTTGCAATTTCTCCACCGAGTGGATAGTACGTACCACCTTGGCTACCCGTACCTAAAATAAATTCAGCCTTACGGTCAGCCGGATCGGCCGTTACTTCTGCAACCGGGCTATTAACTTCTAATCCTTGTTCTTCATAATAACGTTTTGCTCCCGGATGAATCGGAATTCCCTCCGCACCGTTGAGAGCATTTTCTAACGTCATTTCTCCCGCTTGAGCGTGAGTTACTTCATCGGCATGCTCAACCATAATTCTAGCAAGCTCATAGCCTAATTCTTCGTCGATTGTATCTGTGTTTGCAACCATTACCGCATAGGCTGCAATCGTTTCGACATCTTCATCTAGAAATTCATAATTATCTTTAGAAATTGTATACCGCTCATATTCCGAATTTTCTTCAATTTCTGCGATTGCATCGTCATCTAAACTTAGCATCACAACGTCACCAGTAGAAGCTTGTAAACTTTCAATACTTCCTGCTGGTAATCCTAATACACCGATTGAAATATCGATATTACCATCTTGAACACCATCTGCTGCATCTCCAAAACCTTCTTGGAATGCCTGATAATCTCCTTCTTCTAATCCATGAGCTGCTAGCAATACTTTAGAAATGGAGTTTGTTTCACTTCCTGGTGGTCCAATTGCGATTCGAGCGTTTTTACCGCCACCACTACCTTCGCCGTCCCCACCTCCATTGGTTCCACTACACGCTGCTAAGAGTAATACAAGACTCACTAACATTGTCATGAAAGTGAAAAACCTTCTTTTTGTCATGATTATCCCCCTTTTAAAATTACTTGCACGTAAACATTATAACCTATGTAACGAATGTTTTGTAACTGTTTACATGCATAGCTCTATCTTAGTATACTTGCTTTACTTTTTAATTTCAACCTCGTAAACTTCCATACTTAATGCAGTGTATGAGCCTTTCCTCGATAATATGCAGTTTCAATTCATAGGCTGAATAAGTTATTACATGTTATACTATATACATACAGAGCTAGGAGGTAAAACTGTGGAAAAACCAAATTTAGTCTATTCAAGTAAAATAAATAAGATACGTAGTTTTGCGTTAATTTTACTTTTCGTCGGAATTTTAATAATGTATGGAGGGATTTTAACGAAATCGACTCCGTGGTTAATGTTTACCTTTTTCGGAATTGGTGTCTTATTTATCATTTTAAGTACACTCGTGTACTTTTGGATTGGTTTACTTTCAACCCGTGCCGTACCAATTATTTGTCCGGCCTGCGAAAAACCAACAAAAATGCTAGGCATTGTCGATGCTTGTATGCATTGTAAGCAACCGTTAACTTTAGAAAAATCTTTAGAGGGAAAAGAATTTGATGAAAAATACAATTCTCCTGCCTATCGTCGTAAACTAAAAGCAAAAAAGTTAGAAGAGAAAGAAGAATAGGAGCTTGGTTGCGATGGAACCGCAAGTCCAGTTTGATTTTGCTCTTCAGCACGAACAAGTAGCTAAAACAATGCTCTTTGAGCAACCGATACAAATTATTACGACGACAAAACTTAACGAAGTTCCATACTGTTTAGAACAGATTAAAAACTTTATAAATAAAGGATATTACGCCGCTGGATTTATGAGCTATGAAGCGACGTATGCTTTTTATAATATTGGACAAACGGTAGTAACGGATTTTCCTCTTTTATGGTTTGGTGTTTTTCACAAACCTTGTATAACAAAAAATAGAAATATATCGACACAAAAAGCATTTACATTAAATTGGAAAATCGAACAACCAAAAGACCAATACATACAAACAGTCGAAACGATACAAGAAGAAATACACAAAGGTAAAATTGAACAAATTAACTATACCGTTCCTTTTACAACAACCTTTCATGGTTCAAAGAGAGCTTATTACGAACAATTAATTTTATCACAACAAGCAAATTACAACGCTTTTGTTCAATTTGAAGATATTGCGATTTTATCTGCTTCACCGGAGCTTTTTTTAAAATTGGAAAAAGACACCATCACCGTACGACCGATGAAGGGAACAATTGATCGAGGTTTAGAAGCAAGTGAGGATGAAAGAAAACGAATCTCTTTGCTAAAATCAGAGAAAAACTTACGTGAAAATGAAATGATTCTTAGATTAATGGAAGATGAATTACAAAAAGTATGCGATAAAACGAAAGTTATAGAACATTTTACAATCGAAAAGTATCCAACCGTCTATCAAATGACCTCAGCAATCGAAGGAATACGACGAAAAAACGTCCATCCTGTCGATTTAATTACGACACTATTTCCACCTGCATCAATTACCGGTACACCGAAAAAAGAAGCGATCAAACTAATTTCTACTTACGAGAAAGAAAATCGCAATGTCTACTGTGGCATCATCGGTTACATTACACCAGAGTATGAGGCCCTTTTTAACGTTGCGATTCGTACGGTATTAATCAATAAAAATCGTGCCAAATACTTTGCAGGAGGTGCAATTACAAAACGTTCGCTACCTGAGGAGGAATATGAGGAAGTATGGACAAAAGCAAAGCTTCTTGAAACTTCATTCCCTCCGTTCCAATTACTTGAAACTGGATTAATTGAAAAAGGCACATTTTTCTTAAAAGAACAGCATATAAAACGACTTAAAAAGTCTGCTAATTATTTTAATATAAAGTTTAATGAGAAGGCACTCCGAGTAAGGGTTCTTGAACTTGAGCGCAGATATAATAAAGGTAGTTGGCGTCTTAGACTGCTAATGGATAAAAGGGGCAAAGTAACGACAGAAGTTTTGCCTATTGAGGAAACTCCAAAGCAAACCAAAAAGGTCCTTCTGGCAACTACACCAATCGATCGAGAAAATGTTTTTCTGTATCATAAAACGACAGAAAGATCAATGTTCGACTCTTTTCGTCGCGCTTTGAACGATGAGATCTTTGATGTATTACTCTGGAACGAAAAACGGGAAATAACGGAATTCACAATTGGTAATATTGTCGTCGAACTCGATGGAAAACTTTATACCCCACCAGTTCAATGTGGACTACTACCGGGAACGTTTCGTCAACAATTGCTCGATACCGGAACGATAAAAGAAGCGACGATTACAATCGACACATTAAAAAACGCAACCAACCTTTGGCTTATTAATAGTGTCCGTAAATGGGTACCGGTTGAGATTATTGAACATAACTTTTATCAAAACTAAAAAACAGATTGCGCTACGTATTTTACGTAGGTAGCAATCTGTTTTTATCGTTAAATATTTACTTCTTCTTTAGTTTTGGCCTTTTCTTCCACACAGTCACTACAAACGCCGTACAATTCCATACGATGATGACTAATTTCAAACCCGCTTACCTTTTCCGCTAACGATTCAATTTCATCTAAAGTCGGGTAATGAAAGTCAACAATCTTACCACACTCTTCACAAATAATATGATAGTGCTGTTCTGGACTGCTATCGAAGCGACTTGAATCGTCTCCATAAGTCAATTCTTGAACGAGTCCAAGTTCTTTTAAAATACGTAAGTTGTTATAAACCGTCGCTACACTCATATTTGGAAACTTATCTTCCAACGCTTTATAAATCTCATCAGCAGTTGGATGGCTTTGTGAAGTAAGTAAGTACTCAAGAACCGCATGACGTTGTGGTGTAATACGTACACCGGACTTTTTTAACGTATTAATCGCTGCTTCCAATTGATGTTTTGGCACCGTCATGCACCTCGCTTTCTTCATAAATTTCAAATTGAATCTATAGTAAGCCTATCTATATTTTACATTGGGACTGCTTTTGATGTCAATTTATTAAGCCTATCAATTTATAATGATTATAAAATGTAACTATTTTTTGCGTTTTATGACAAACATTATAAACAATTATTATTATTAACCTTAAGTTTTTGTGTTATTCAATTGAAAATAGCAATTTTTTATTGTAATAAATATAAATTGTTATGCAGTTAGTTCTTCTTTAATAAATTTAACCGTTTCATCGATATGGCCTTTCACTCGAACTCTGCGCCAAATTTTACGAATAATTCCTTCTTCATCAACTATAAAAGTAGAGCGTTCAATTCCATAAAACTCATTACCAAACATTTTCTTTAATTTCCAAACGTCATACAGTTTAGCTACTTCATTTTCCGTATCAGCAAGAAGTGGGAAAGGCAAATCATGTTTATCGATAAACTTTTGATGACGTTCAATTGGATCGGGGCTTACTCCTAGTACAACAGTATTTAAATCTTTAAATTGTTCATAATTATCTCGAAAATCACACGCTTGTGTCGTACATCCTGGTGTCATATCTTTTGGATAAAAGTATAAAACAACACGTTTCCCCCTGTAATCAGACAGACGAACCACTTCCCCATCTTGATTTTGTAATTCAAAATCTGGCGCTTGTTCTCCGACTTGAATTGACATAATGCTTCCTCCTATTGTTCATTTTTAGTTCAATATACCATAAAGAGAATTGGTAAGATAAATATTTTACTTTTATTTATTAATCCATCGGTTTAACTGAACAAGTTTAAGCATAAAAGCTGTCGGTAGCACATAACCAAACAATGCTTGTACAAGCGAAATAATACGACCGATACCAATCGGGGTGATATCACCATAACCGATTGTTAAAAGGGTAACACCACTAAAATACATACTGAGAAACAGCCGTCGTAAGAGGCCACTTTCTGGATAACGTCCTGGTACATTCTCTAACAAAATTATTTCGCTGAAGGATAATATAAAATAAATAAGTCCAAATCCGACAATGAAAATACAATATATAATGATAAAGGTGTAAAAGACTTCCAATGAAATCGTCGTTTTATGATGAGTTGTTTTTATTTCTTTAAAAAGAAGAAAATGTCGCATACTTTTCAACATAATATAACTTATAATAACGATAAACAATACAATCAAGATAATCACTTCTTTTATCGAAATCTTACGATATTGTATGAATCATAAACGACGATGATGAATAAAGCACTTTAAAAATAAGCATTAGATAAAGATCAGCTAAGAAATATCGGCGTAAAAGAAGCGACTAAATAAAACTAGCCCTATGTGAACAAATGGACTGATTTTCTCTATTATGTAGAGAATCAGTCCATTTTATTTTAAAAGAAATTTTTCGTATTTATTTTTGGCAGTATATGATATTAAGTTAGGGCGCTATAAGCTTAGATTTGACATCATTTACAGAAGTTTTCACTAAAAATGATTTGGGATTTCTCCTCGCTGGAAAACTTGTCCCGTAATTCTCTGCATTGGGAAAGATTTTAGATTTTTATTAACTGATTTATTCATCGAAGCGTTCTATTGAGTAAGATGAAGTGCTATTTTTCATTAACTTACTTAGTAGAGGCTTTCAGTGAGTAAGTTAAAACACTTTTGCACGTCTACCTACATAGTAGAGCTCTCCAGTGGGTAAGTTAAATCACTTTTGCACGTCTACCTACATAGTGGAGCTCTCCAGTGGGTAAGTTAAATCACTTTTGCACGTCTACCTACATAGTAGAGCTCTCCAGTGGGTAAGTTAAATCACTTTTGCACGTCTACCTACATAGTAGAGCTCTCCAGTGGGTAAGTTAAATCACTTTTGCACGTCTACCTACATAGTGGAGCTCTCCAGTGGGTAAGTTAAATCACTTTTGCACGTCTACCTACATAGTAGAG
>CALGOZ010000093.1 GCA_937960785.1 uncultured Pseudogracilibacillus sp. | reverse complement strand
CGGGAAGGGCCATCGCACCTGAAAATACGTTTTTTACTGAATTCAGGTGCGCGGGAAGGGTCATCGCCCCCGAAAATGCGTTTTTTACAAATTTCAGGTGCGCGGGGGACCCAGCACACACGAAAACACGATTTACGCCAACTTCAGATGCGCAGGAAGTCTTAATAAAGCAAAAACGGATTGAGCTTTTCATTATTAGAAAAACCCAATCCATCCTTTTATCAAAGGCCAGAATAGTTCCAGCCTTTTTTAAGAAGTAAACGTAAGGATTTATTTAAAAGTGCAAGTAATTAAAAGGGGTTAAATCATGTTGTTTAAAAATCCTACATTTACTTTCTTAATAAAGTTATACATAAGCAAAAACTTTAGCATTCGTTTTCGGCAAATGGGGTAATACTTGATGTAATGCCTGTTCGTGGAAGCGTATCGTTTGTTCTGTATCTTCTTCTGTATGGGCGATTGATAAAGAGTAACGATTTAACGGTTTAATATAGACACCGATTTTTAACAGCTCGATGTCGATTGCTTCACGGAATGCTGTATTAATTTCCCACATGTCGCGATAGCTTTTCACATCGCGGTCAGTAAAGACGATATTAAAAATTGTCCCCATACCGAAAGTTTTCATATCAATATGATAAGAATTGTATAATTCCTCTAATTTTTTCCGTAAGTCGTTCGTATGCTCGATTACATCTTCTAAAGGATCCTCTTCTTCTAGTAAGCGAATCGTCTCTAAACCAGCTGCTAAGACGAGCGGGTGTCCGTTGTACGTGCCACTATGGAAGACGACTTCGCTCGTTTTTGCACTATCGCTTCCGACAGCAAATACATCACCTTTTGCATTAGCAGCACTTAACATCATAATTTCCTTTTTCCCGCCGACAGCACCGACTGGAAGTCCTCCACCGAGTACTTTTCCTAATGTCGTTATATCGGGTTCAACGTTATACACCGCTTGGGCTCCACCTAAATGAACCCGGAATCCTGTTTTTACTTCATCGAAAATAAGAACGATATTTAATTCTTTTGTGATTTTACGTAATCCGTCAATAAACGATTGTTCTGCTGGAATAAATCCACCTTGAACAGGTTCTAAAATAACACAAGCTAATTCATCTGCATGGGCTCGTAATAACTTTTCCGTTGATTCTAAATCGTTAAAGGGAAGGACGAGTGTATCTTTTTGATGTTCTGGAATTCCTCCTGATTCGTATACAGGGTTCGGTTGTTCCTGTTCTCCAGCTAGTTGTTTACTTGGATTTATACTGACAAGCACCTCATTTAAACCACCGTGATAATGTCCTTCGAACTTTGCAATTTTTGGTTTATTTGTATAAGCAACAGCAAGCCTTAAAGCAAGGAGTACAGCCTCTGTTCCAGAATTAGTAAAACGAACTTGCTCCATACTTGGATAGAGTGAGCTAATCTTCTCTGCCATTTCAATTTCAAGTTCGTGGGGTGCACCGAACAACATCGTTCCAGTATCGTTCATTTGATCAATTGTAGCTTGCGTTATTTTTTCATGACCGTGACCGGTAATTAATGCTCCGTAACTTAATGAATAATCGATATATTGCTTTCCATCGACGTCGATTAATTTGCTACCCTTTCCTTCTTTCATAAAAATTGGATAAGGGGCAAAATGTTTAATATTCGCTGTGACTCCTCCCGGTATGACGTTACCTGCTTGCTGAAATAAACGTAAAGACTCTTCTTTATAGAACATAGGACGTGAATCATGTTCACTCTTCATTCGTTCTTAAGCTCCTTCGCATATAATATTGCTGACGGTTAACAATAAGGTAAAGGTCGACCTTTTTTCACTCTTATTGTATCCGTCGCTAAACTTATTATTAGTATATGCAAAAGAACAAAAAAATGCAAGTATTATTTCATGAAATAGAAAAAAATTAAGTTAAAATTTCACGAATAAAAACAAAAATAAAACGACAAGCTTGAAGGGGCCTGTCGTTATAAGGTTTAATCTTAAAAAATGTTTTAAAACATTATGAAATTAAAATTTCATCCACTTAACAAAAATGTAACTAATAAAAAACATCGTAACGATCCCATAGTTTTTCAAAACTTTCTAATCGCTTTTCCGTTTCTTCTTGTTGTTTGTTTCCGATGTAGGCAATTAATGTATTAATTACACTTAGTGGCGCAACAAAGGAATCGAGAAAAGACTTCATATTGCTTGATGCAAATAAGGAGATATTGGCATAGGCCGTAATTGGTGATGTGAAATTGTCCGTTAAGGCGATAATTTTTGCTCCTTTATCTTTTGCGTAATTTACGACATCGAGGGTACTTTTTGTATAACGGGCATAACTAATCCCGACAACAACATCGTCTTCGTTAACGTCATGAATATGGTCGAAAGCCGATTCTGTCGTATGAATAAGCTCGCTTTTATCGAAAATAATGTTGAAATAATATTGTAAAAATGTGCCAAGGGAAAAGGCACTGCGATTTGCAATAATATAAATACGTTTTGCATCCAAAATGTATTGGGCTGCTCGTTCAAAGTCGTCGATATTTAATTGTTCCATCGTCGATTGGATATTTTTAATATCTTCATTAAAATGATCGTAAATAACTTTCTCTGTCTCTGTATATTCTGAGCGCGACATGGCTAGCCGTTCGACCGTATTAAGTCGTCTTTCGACAGTTTGAGCGAGTTGTTGTTGCATTTCGTTATAACCTTTAAAGCCTAAAAAAGTCGCAAAACGAACGATTGTCGCCTCACTTACTCCAGTTAATTCTGCTAATTTTGCCCCGGTTAAAAACGGAATAGAGTGAGGATTTTCAAGGATGTAATCTGCGATAATATGTTGAGATTTACTCATTTCAGGTCGTTTTTCGTTAATTAAATTGTAAAATCGCTTCTGCTTCATTGCACTTCTCCTTTCACCATCGTTTCTAACCAATTTAAAATATCTGTATAAACTTCCATTTTGTTTATTTCATTTAACATTTCGTGGCGACCATCTTCATACAATTTAATCGATACATGTGGCATGCCTCTAGCGACGTATTGTTCGTAGACTGCTTGGACTCCTTTACCGAAGTCCCCGACTGGGTCAGCATCCCCAGCGAATAAGAAGATTGGTAAATCTTTCGGTGTCCGTGCTACTTCTTCGTCACGATGAACAGTAATCGTTCCTTCAAGCAAATCGACGTAAAAGCTCGTCGTACATATAAATCCACAGTTTTCATCGGTTATATACGCATCGACGACGGCCTGTTCCCGGGTTAAGAAATCGAAATCGGTTCGTTGAGGTGTAAAGGGTTTGTTGTAATTACCAAAAATTAACTTATTCATTAAAGGGCTTCTTGCTTTTGGTCCACGGAACAGTTTTTCCGCTTTAGCAATTAGAAGTCCAATTTTACCAATTAACTTCGGATCCCCTGCTGTGCCGGATAATATAACTCCAGCAATTGGTAACTCGTAACGTTGAATTAAACGACGGATTAATAACGAGCCCATACTATGACCAAGTAAAAATAAAGGTAAGTCAGGTTCTTCGTCGATTATTTGTTCTGTAATTAGGGCGAGATCATCGACAACTTTTTCAAAACCGTTTTGTTTTGCAAAAAAACCTTTCGTCGTTTCGTCGGTATATGACTTTCCATGACCACGATGGTCGTTTGCATAAACGACAAAACCGTTTGCAGTTAAAAATTGAATAAACGGTTCATACCTGAGTGAATGTTCAGCCATTCCATGGGCAATATGGATAATACCTTTAGCTTTAACCGCTTCATCGTGCCACCGATACGCTTGGAGCGACTTTCCGTCTTTCGTACGCACCGTAAATTGACTACTTTTCACTTATACCACCGCCATAAAACCGATATGAGTTTTATACCGTTTCTAATGTATATTTATTTTAACATATACACTATATAAAATATACCTATTATACATGAATATTTTTGAACAAATTCTGCATTATTCGGACCTTTTATACATAAAAAAAGTAAAGTTTCTTAGTATTCTGCGAAAAAGTATGCAAAACACTTTATATTTATGCATAAATTGTGTATAATTATTAATCATTACGAGAAAAATGCATTAATAATTTCAAGGACAATGTCTTATAAATATACTCTTGATTTTATTTTTATTCATAGTTATAATAAAAACTATTATGATTTTAGGAGCGGATAAAGAATGAAAGTAGCAGTTGTTGGGGCAACAGGTTATAGCGGTGCGGAATTAGTGCGTTTATTGCATAACCATCCACGTGTATCCATTCACTCCATTCATGCCTCGAGTATGTTTGGAAAGCGTTTAGCGTCTAGTTATCCGCATATGGAATCATTTATCGAACATACATTGGAAGAGGCAGATATCGATACATTAGCAAAAGAAGTCGATCTCGTTTTTACAGCAACACCGAATGGAGTAGCTAGAAAGTTAGCTCCGATGCTTTTGAATAAAGGATTAAAAGTAATCGATTTGTCCGGGGACTTTCGAATAAAAGACCGACAAGTTTACGAAGCGTGGTACGGTCTCGAAGCTACAGAGCAAAGTTTGCTAGATCAAGCAGTATACGGCTTAACTGAGTGGAATGAAGAAACGTTAAAAGGGGCGAGCTTAGTTGCAAATCCGGGATGTTTTCCGACAGGGGTTTTACTCGGATTATTACCATTAGTAAAAGAAAACATAATTGATGAATCATCGATTATTATCGATGCTAAAACAGGTGTAAGTGGCGCAGGAAAAGGATTATCTCAAGCGACTCATTACGCAGAGACGAATGATAACTTTAAAATATATAAAGCAAATGAACATCAACATACACCAGAAATTGAACAAGGCTTACGTTTATATAATAATCGAATCGAAGCAGTCACATTCTCACCGCATTTAGCACCGATGACTCGAGGTATTTTAGCGACGATGTATGCTACAGCAACGAAAGAGATAACGACTGCTAAGTTGTATGAACTGTACAGTGAACAGTATAAGGATAATTTTTTCATTAGAATTCATAAGAAAGGAACGTTTCCAGCGACTAAGGAAGTATACAGTTCGAACTTTTGCGACATTGGAATGACTTATGATGAGCGAACGAACCGAATTACGATTGTTACGGCGATTGATAATTTAGTAAAAGGTGCTGCTGGGCAAGCGGTACAAAATATGAATCTATTGTTTGGTTTTAAGGAAACGACAGGACTTCAACTAATGCCAATTTACCCATAATTAGCTTAAAGGAGATTTACAATGAACGACAACAAGTTGACAGAAGTAATAGATGGATCAATTGTAACACCTAAAGGGTTTAAAACGGCAGGTCTCCATTCTGGAGTTAAGCGTAAGCGTAAGGACTTAGGAGTTATCTATGCAGAGCGACCAGCTAATGCAGCAGCCGTCTATACGTTAAATAAAGTTGTCGCTGCACCGATTACAGTGACGAAAAAAACCTTAACCGAAGAGAAGAAAGTGCAAGCAGTAATTGTAAATAGTGGGAATGCGAATGCATGTACAGGAACAAAAGGCTTAAAAGATGCGCAAACGATGCAACAAGTAACCGCAGAAGTTTTTCAAACGAAGCCGGAATATGTAGCAGTAGCATCGACCGGTGTAATCGGTGAGCCACTACCAATGGAAAAAATAACGTCCCATATCGAAAAATTAGAAATCGGAACGACACAAACGCATGCAGAAGCCTTTAGTGAAGCTATTTTGACGACTGATACGTTTCCAAAGTCGATTTGCTATGAAACAGAAATCGAAGGTAAACGAGTTAGCGTAGCCGGTTGTGCAAAAGGTTCCGGAATGATTGAACCGAACATGGGGACGATGCTTGCCTTTATTACGACGGATGCGGTGATTGAATCAGACGTATTAGAACAATTACTCCGAGCAGTCGTTAATCGTACGTTTAACAATGTAACGGTTGATGGTGATACATCGACGAACGATATGGTGTTAGTACTGGCAAGCGAAGCAGCGGGGCATGGTACCCTTACTCAGGAGCATCCAGATTGGGGACAGTTTGTATTGGCTTTAGAGAAAACGTGTGAATATTTAGCGAAACAAATTGCCCGAGATGGAGAAGGGGCGACGAAATTAATCGAAGTAGAAGTAACCGGAGCCACATCGGAAGAAACAGCACGTCAAGTTGCAAAAGCAATCGTCGGCTCCTCGTTAGTAAAAACAGCAGTCTATGGTGCCGATGCAAATTGGGGTCGAATTATAGCAGCAGTAGGTTATAGTGGTGTAGAAATTAATCCAGATACGATTGATTTAACGCTCGGTTCGATTCCGCTGTTAAAAGGAAGTGCTCCAGTAACGTATTCAGAAGAAGAAGCGACGGCCTATTTAAAAGGAGACGTCATTAATATAAACGTTGATTTACATTTAGGGGAAGGAAAAGCGAAGGCTTGGGGTTGTGACTTAACGTACGATTATGTACGCATTAATGCAAGCTATCGCACGTAAGGAGAGGTTTCGGGTGGATGAGATAATCGTGTTAAAGTGTGGCGGTAGTGCCCTAGACGATTTGTCGGACCAATTTTTTGAAAATATACGCTATTTGCAAAAGGCAGGCAAAAAGCTAGTCATCGTACACGGTGGCGGTCCGGCAATCGGTGAAATGTTAGAACAATTGCAAATCAAATCAGAATTTATCGATGGTTTACGGAAAACAACTGAGGAAATGATGGATATTGTAGAAATGGTCCTCGTTGGGAAGGTAAATCCTGCCTTAACCCGACGTGTTAATTCTTTCGGTTTACAGGCGGTCGGTTTATCCGGTTCTGATCTTACGTTTTTACACGCTCGACCTATCGATAAGGAGAAATACGGCTTAGTAGGAGAAGTTTCTTACGTAAATACAGATCGATTACGTCAATTGTTAGACGTAGATGTAATCCCAGTTATTTCTCCGATTGCCCTTGGCGAGGATGGTAAACGATATAACGTAAATGCTGATACAGCAGCTGGAGCTATTGCCTCGGCGTTAAGAGCTGAAGAATTAATTTTCGTCACGGATGTTCCGGGAATTTTACACGATGGAAAATTACTCGAACATGTAACGACCTCTCAGGTAGAATCGTTAATTACTAAAGGGGTCATTTACGGTGGAATGATACCGAAAGTTGAAGCCGCATTAGACGGGATCTATGGCAATGTGCATAAGGTAATGATCGTAAATGGAAAAGACTCTCAATTAAAAACGAAAACAGAACTAAAAGGAACGACGATTCACGTTGATTCGCATATGCCAGTATAACGGTTTGAGATAGTATGTTAGATTAATAGAAAATTTATTAGGTTATTAAAATAAAGAAAAAATAAGATTCATTACAGATAAATAGGAGCGGATATAAACATGGCATTATTTCCTACGTATAATCGTTACGATGTACATGTAAAAGAAGCAAAAGGAACAGAAGTCATCGATACTGATGGTAAAACTTATTTAGATTTCGGTTCAGGAATTGGTGTTTGTAATTTAGGCCATCGTCCACCGCAAGTACAGGAAGCTATAGAAGCACAATTGTCTAAATATTGGCACGTATCTAATTTATATTTCCAACCAATTCAACAAGAAGTAGCAAAGTTAATAACGGAAAATAGTGTAGGGAATTACGTGTTTTTTTGTAATAGTGGTGCGGAGGCGAACGAAGCAGCCATTAAGTTAGCGCGGAAAGCAACAGCAAAAGAGAAGATTATTACCTTTACCCAATCTTTTCATGGTCGTACTTTTGCAACAATGGCAGCAACGGGACAAGAGAAAGTTCGTGAAGGTTTTGGTCCAATGTTAAAAGAGTTCGTCTACGCAACTTTCAACGATATTGATTCAGTCAAAAAGTTAATCGATCAAGATACAGCAGCAGTGATGTTAGAGCTTGTGCAAGGTGAAGGTGGAGTCATCCCAGCAACTAAGGAGTTTATAACTGAACTAAATACACTTTGTAAAGAAGAAGGCCTTTTACTTATCATAGATGAAATTCAAACCGGAATTGGTCGTACGGGGAAGCGTTTTGCCTATGAGCATTTTCATATTCAACCAGATATTTTCACATTAGCGAAAGGCTTAGGTAATGGACTTCCGGTAGGTGCGATGGTCGCATCGAAGGAACTTGGGGAAAATTTTGGCCCTGGTTCCCATGGCTCGACATTCGGTGGTAATCCAGTCGCAATGGCTGCGGCTAAAGCGGTATTAGAGACAGTTTTTGATGATAAATTTTTATACCAAGTGAAAGAACGGGCTGATTATTTTTCCCGCCGGTTACATTCAGATATCAAATCTTTAAAACAAGTCAAAACAATTCGACAAAAAGGTCTAATGATCGGTATTGAACTCGAGGTGCCGATTAATGAAGTTGTAACGAAATTAATCGAAACTGGATTGTTGACTTTAGTAGCAGGAGACAATGTATTACGTTTATTACCACCACTTACTGTATCTGAAGTAGAAATCGATCACGCTTTAGATAAAATAAAGTTTGTTTTAGCACAATTTAACTCGTAATCATTGTTGGGTGAAAAAAGGAGGCAACACGGATGCCCAAGTTTGATCATATTAAAAAAGTGTTAGTTATTGGTTCTGGTCCAATCGTCATTGGTCAAGCGGCGGAGTTCGACTATTCGGGAACTCAGGCTTGTGTGACTTTAAAAGAAGCTGGATGTGAGGTCGTGTTAATTAATAACAATCCAGCGACGATTATGACGGACCAACATATTGCGGATTACGTCTATTTTGAACCGCTAACGGTAAATAATATCGAACAAATTATTAAAAAGGAAAAGCCCGATGGCATTTTAGCGACAGTAAGTGGGCAAACCGGTTTAAATTTAATTTTTCAATTAGATGAGGTAGGAATTTTAACAAAATATAATGTCGAAGTACTTGGTACACCAATTGATTCGATAGCAAGGGGAGAAGATCGGGAACTTTTCCGCAATATGATGGAATCATTAGGAGAGCCAATTGCGGCTAATACGATTGTAAGTGATGTTGAAGAAGCGTTAGCGTTTAGTAATCAGGTTGGATTTCCAATTATTATCCGACCGGCCTATACGTTAGGAGGCTCTGGAGGTGGCATAGCCACGGATGAGGAATCATTACGAACCTATGTTATACGTGGTTTACGGGCAAGTCCAATCGAACAATGCCTAATTGAAGAAAGTATCGCCGGTTGGAAGGAGATAGAATTCGAAGTCGTTCGGGATCGAAAAGGGCAATCGGTCATCGTTTGTCATATGGAAAATATCGATCCAGTTGGAGTGCATACGGGAGATTCGATCGTCGTAGCTCCGATTCAAACGTTAGCTGCAAGCGAGATTGAAAAGTTACGTGACGCATCCCTTTCAATCGTCGATGAACTTGGTATTATCGGTGCTTGTAACGTTCAATTAGCCTACAACGAAGCGACGCAAGATTACATCGTTATTGAAGTGAATCCGCGAGTAAGTCGCTCGAGCGCCCTTGCCTCTAAAGCAACTGGGTATCCGATTGCAAAAATTGCAACTAAATTAAGTTTAGGTATGACGTTAGATGAACTTTCATTTCCAAAAATGGAAAAAACCCTTGCCACCTATGAACCAACGTTTGATTATGTTGTCGTTAAGTTTCCTAGTTTCCCTTTTAATAAACTAAAGGATGCCGAACGTAAACTAGGAACGCAAATGAAGGCGACAGGGGAAGTAATGGCGATTGAAAAATCAATCGCAGCCGGTATGCAAAAAGCGATTCGTTCTTTAGATTTGGAGCTCGATCATTTACGTTTAGTCGAATTAACGACTTTTGATTATGAAGTATTAGAAGAATTATTAACCAAACCGGATGATCGTCGATTTTTTGCCATATTAGAGTTGTTCCGTCGTGAAGTCACAATTGATCGTATTCATTCGATTACGAAAATCGATCCATTCTTTTTAAAAGAAATGAAAAAACTAATTACATTCGAACAAAAAATTGAGAACGAATGGACCTTTTCCACAGTTACAGCGGAAGAACTTTTACAAATTAAGCAGGCAGGCTTTACGAATCGGTTTCTATGCGAGAAGTGGAATTGTTCGGAAGCAGCATTACAAGAGCGTCTTTTAAAGTTTGAAATAATGCCAACCTACGGTAAAATAACGGCTTATTCTGCGGATCAAGCGAAGGATTATAGTTATTTTTATACGACTTGGCAAAAAGGAACCTATAAGCCAGCACGAAAAGTAGAACGTAAAGTATTGATGGTTGGCTCAGGGCCAATTCAAATCGGGCAAGGAATTGAATTCGATTACTGCTCTGTCCATGGTGTATTAGCATTACAAAAGGAGAAGTACGAAACGGTTCTTATAAATAATAACCCAGCGACAGTAAGTACAGATTATGAACTTGCTGATCGCTTAATTGTCGAACCAATAACGTCTGAAGATGTGCTTCTTATTATGGAGTTAGAAGGAATCGAGCAAGTAATTGTGCAGTTTGGCGGTCAAACGGCATTAAATTTGGTGAAAGACTTAGAAGAAGCGGGAGTTGAATTTTTTGGAACGACGATGGATACGATTGATCAACTAGAAGACAGGGATCGGTTTTACCAATATTTACAGTCTATTAATGTACCTCATATTCCAGGACTAATTGCAAATAACGAAGTGGAACTATTTAAAAAGGTAGAAGAGATTGGTTATCCGATTTTAATTCGTCCGTCGTATGTCATTGGTGGAAGAGGGATGGAAATTTTTGAAGATGAGGCTAGTTTACGAAAGTATATCGCTACCAATGTAAACGAAGATGCCTATCCTTTATTAGTGGATGCCTATTATCGGGGTAAAGAAATCGAAGTCGATGTCGTCACTGATGGCGAAACGATTTTTATCCCGGCGATTTTCGAGCATATTGAAAAAGCAGGTGTTCATTCCGGAGATAGTATGGCTGTGACACCACCAGTTTCGTTATCCTCTGAAATAAAAGATAAAGTCGTCACTTATGCCGAACGCATTGCAAAAGGTCTTTCTTTTAAAGGGATTTTTAATATCCAATACGTGTTATACAAGGATACTTTGTACGTGTTAGAGGTTAATCCAAGGGCTTCACGTACGGTTCCGGTAATAAGTAAAGTAACTGCTGTAAACATGATTGAAATTGCAACACGAACATTACTGGGAGAATCTTTAAAACAAATTTGTGGTGATGTGAAGTTGTTACAAGAGCAACCTTATTACACAGTTAAAGCACCAGTTTTTTCAACGAATAAATTAGCGGGTGTCGATCCGAACCTAGTACCCGAAATGAAATCGACCGGAGAGCTAATCGCCATCTCTAATCGTTACGATTCTAGCTTACAAAAGGCATTTTTATGGAATGAAGCGTTAGAACAGGCTTATAAGAAAACACCAAAACAACTCTTAGCTTTTACGTCTAAAGAGGAAATTAGCAATTTAAAAGAAACAGGGAAGTTAGTTAATTTATTAGTGGTCGATGCGTCTAAACTAACATCCTTTGAAGAAATAGAAGAATGGATACGCTCGGAGGAAGCCTATGCAATCTATCATCCAGAAGGAAATGGTGACCGTCGTATTCGAGAGCGTGCATTGGAATTTGATTTACTCGTCTTTACAGCGGAGGAAACCTTACGAGCCTTTACCGAAATGATGGAACCGACGACCGAAGTAAAAACGCTCGAACAGTATCAACTAGATTATGAAAGGGAAGTGGTCCTACAATGACATACTCACCAGTAGTCGAAGAAATGAGAAATAAATTAAAAGGTCGCGACTTTTTAGCGATTAGTGAATATACAAAGGAAGAGTTACTCGATTTAATTCATTTTGCGATTGAATTAAAGAAGATGCAAAAAGAAGGTATTCCCCATCGCTATTTGGACGGAAAGACGCTCGCGATGATTTTCGAAAAGTCCTCTACACGGACTCGCGTCTCGTTTGAAACCGGAATGTATCAATTAGGTGGGCAGGCGCAGTTTTTAAATCGAAATGATTTACAAATTGGTAACGGCGAGACAATCGCCGATACTGCTCGCGTTCTCGCACGTTATGTCGATGTCATTATGATCCGAACTTTTGGTCATGAAATCGTTGAAGAAATGGCAGAGTTTTCTTCTGTACCGGTTATTAATGGTCTAACCGACTCTGCTCATCCATGTCAAATATTGACGGATTTAATGACGATTTATGAGAAGAAAGGTAGTTTTGAGGGACTAAAGTTCACATATGTAGGCGATGGGAATAATGTTTCTAATTCGCTTATTATGGGATGTGCAATTATGGGAATAAACTGTTATATCGGTGTCCCGGAAGGTTACGAGGTAGAAGATAGAATTTTACAAGAAGCGAAAGAAGCAGCCGACAAATCCGGCGCGGTGATTGTCCAAACAAAAGATCCTATTGAAGCGGTTCAAGATGCCGATATCATTTATACTGATGTCTGGGCAAGTATGGGATTCGAAGAGGAGATGGAAGAGCGACAGCGAGCTTTTAAAGATTATCAAGTAAATGATACCCTCGTAAGTCATGCAAAAGCCGATTATATGTTTATGCATTGTTTGCCAGCTCGGCGGAACGAAGAAGTGACGGACTCTGTAATCGACAGTGAGAATTCCGTCGTCTTCGACCAAGCAGAAAACCGTCTCCATGCACAAAAAGCAGTGTTAGCTTCTTTAGTTGAATAGTTTGTTTTTGTAAATATGCTATAACTCTTAAGTTTTGTTATATTATCCCCCGTTGAGTAGTTTTGAACGAATTATCGTTAAGGCTACTCAACTTTTTTATATTAAAAATAGACTATAGTTGCATATTGTATAAGTGTGCGGGGGGGTTCAAAAGAGGGTTGCTTTAACTTATTATTTGTGGACTTCTAGGTAAAAGAATTGTATAAAAACAGGTGATTTTATTTCGCGTAAGTCGTCATTTGATAAGAAAAAGTGAAAAAGCCTAGCATCTACTTACCGGAGGTCTCCCTTGTGTAGGTTGCTTGTAAAGATTTCGTCTACTTACTCACTGGAAGGCTCTACTGTGTAAGAGTTAGTGAGAATGTGTTTCAACTTACTCAGTGGAGTGATCTACTGTGTAAGTTTAAGAGAAATAGTGTCTAGACTTACTCACTGGAGGGTTCTGCCGTGTAAGAGTTCTTGAAAATGTGTTTCAACTTACTCACTGGAGGGTTCCACCGTGTAAGAGTTATTGAAAATATGTTTCAACTTACCCAGTGGAGTGATCTACTGTGTAAGAGTTAGTGAGAATGTGTTTCAACTTACCCATTGGAGGGTTCTGCCGTG
>CALGOZ010000092.1 GCA_937960785.1 uncultured Pseudogracilibacillus sp. | reverse complement strand
TGCGCGGGGAACTCCTGCACACACGAAAAGCGCATTTTCCACGATTTCAGGTGCGTGGCGGAGTCCCGCGCACACGAAAACTACTTTTCACTCGATTTCAGGTGCGCGGGGAACTCCTGCACACACGAAAAGCGCATTTTCCACGATTTCAGGTGCGTGGCGGAGTCCCGCGCACACGAAAACAGCTTTCCACGCAAGTTCAGGTGCGGGGCGATCGCCTGTATCTCTTATAAGTTTTTTACATAAGTAAGAAAGCATTTTACTTCTGATACATTTGGACAGTGTTATGTTCCATTTTCGGAGTCTGTAAAGTCAGTGTAAAAAAAGACATCGGCATAATCGTAACTATTGTCTATTCTGCGTGAAAAGAAAAAATAAATAGTTTCTTCCTATAACGAATTTAGTTGAATGGGAGAAAAATCAATTGCAGATCGAATATAACCGGCTAATAGCACACTTTTGATAGTAAATTACACTATAATTCGGTGCATTCAGCATAGAATTTATCTTGTTCATAATTTACAGCTTTTTAATTTGAAATGATTTTATCATCTTTGCTATATGAAAAACAAGTGGAATAACAAGTTCATTTTGAAATAAACAATTGATCTAAAGCAAATGCCTGTTGGGAGATAAAGATAAAACTGTTGTGTACTTTGAGTTTTGGGATTCCTTCCACCAAGAGTTAGATATTCGCGTTGCTAAAACCTTTACAAGATGAGTGATAAGAGAAAGGAACCCTACTCTCATTCCCACCATTTTTCCATAATAAGGAGTCGAATGTATAATTACCTTTTGATATTTTCGGGATCGATATATGTGCATCCAATAAAGAGGAAGAAAATCTAAGGTGTGAAATCATCATTTTTAATGGTTGTTTTCTATTATTATGAGATAAAAGTAAGGTTGGAAGGGCTAGTTTTAAAATCCGAACAGTGGGAAACTTGTTTGTGAGGAAATATAAAAAGAGGAAAAGTGACTTCTCTGCGTGCTGAAGTCTTGTAATACATTCCAGGTTTAAGCTTTGTTTGAAATTAATTAAAGAGCGACTTTCTTATCAAAAAGAAAGTCGCCTTATGAAAGATTAGTTACTTCGTTTGAATTGTGGTGGCATTTGACGTTTATGAGCTGTGCGACGATGCATTCCCTCGATGAGTTCGCGTTCTTTTTCTGGAATGTCGATACCGTCTAAGTAGTTATCAATCATTTCATAAGTCGTGCCCATTTCTTCTTCATCGGTTTGGCCTGTCCAGAGGTCGGCGCTTGGTTGTTTTTCAATCACTGCTTCTGGTACACCTAAGTAACGGGCCAAATCGGCGACCTCTCGTTTTGTTAAATCGATAATCGGTTGGAGATCAACTCCGCCGTCGCCGTACTTTGTAAAATATCCAGTATACCATTCGGCTAAATTATCCGTACCTGTTACTAAATAATTGTAGTTAGTCGCAATCGTATAAAGTGTGCTCATACGTAAGCGGGCGCGTAAATTCGCATCGGCTATTTGTTCTTTGGCTTCATTCCATTCTCCGGCTTTTGTCGTTGTTTTAATTACTTGCATCATTTGTGAGTGGGTTTCCGTTAAGTCTACAGTCTGAACTTGGATGTTACAACTCTTTGCGACTTCTTTGGCATGGGTTAAATCGACAGGGTTACTTTGAATTGGCATAATAACGGCTAATGAGTGATCTGGAAAGGCTCTTTTGATTAAATGGGCCACTACTGCTGAATCAAGTCCCCCACTTAAGCCGACGAGGAGTCCTTTTGCATTGGCGTCGTTAACTTTTTCTTGTAACCACTTTATCATTTGTTGAACGATTTGTTCCATTGTGTGTCATCCTTTTTGCTTCAATATTAACTAACGTTGACTGAAGTAAATCGAGTCGGACCAATTTATTTCAGTCAACGTATTCTTATTTAACTTTTACCATACCACAAAAATTGCCGTTTTACATCGTTTGTTCGTTATCGTTCCCTTTTTGGTGAGTAATAAACGAAGGCATTCGGTCGATATCCTTGTGACTCATTTAAGCAACATGGACAAACGTAATGCTGGGGCGGAATGTAGTAAGGTTTTGTATTCGTTTCATTTAATTGAAATCGGTTCGTTTTAGCGACGGTCGTTTTAGTTTCTTCGGATGGATTATTGCTTTTAGAACGTGATAATTGTTCGTGATGTTTATTTGTAGGATTGTTTCGTTTATATGACTTTTCTTCCGTTTGAGATTGTTCTATGCGTTGCTTATTATAAGGTCTATTTAACAGTCTGAATGCTTCTTCTAAATAAAGCGCTCGTTTGTTATTAGGATTCGGTTGAGGTCTAGAGTTAGCGTGTTGTTTCGTATCTTTTTTGAGTTGGACTTTTTCATTCTGTTTAGTAGTATTGTTCGCTTTTTTATAATCTACCTTTCGATTATTAATCGTTTCAACAGCGCCGAAAGGGCGTTTGTTTATGTTGGCTGTTCCGTCGATGATTAGTGGCTTTGTCTTGCTACCGTTTGAGCCATTTGGTAAAAGTATCTTCATTCCGGGGATCAATCTTTGAATGTTTGCGATATGACTATTTAAACGTAATAGTAAGTCGACTTTTGTATGGTGCTGGTGGGCAATTTTTCGTAAGGTATCTCCTCTTTGTACTATATAAATTCGCAAAAAAATAAACCCCTTTCCACAAGTTAATATAGGCATTTACCTGCTATTAATCTATGCAAAAGGGGCTTAATTTGTTCAGTTTAATTCGGTTGTCGAAGGATACGTGTTTTTTAGTCGTTCTATCGTTTTATCAAGTTTTTCTTCTTGGTACTAGTTTCAGTATATAATCTAAGGTATGAAGCTTAAAAGCATCGAGGGCAAATTCTTCATGTTGTGTAACGAAAATAATTTGTATTGAGGGATGTCGCTCTTTTAGTTTTTTTGCTAAGTATAGATTTTGAAAGAGTCCGATGATCTCAATTTTATCATATTCGTTAAAGCGTGTTTTTAATTTATACAAAAAATCTAAATCGTCGTCAATTATTATTACTTTCACCGGTATATTACCTTCAACATGGATAAAATTAGAAAGATAAAGTGTGTTGCTAGCTTTATTCATGTTATCTAATCACACATATATAACGATTCCATGTTAAAAGAATAACAGTCATATTTGTATGTTCGTATTGCCTCGATTATAAATTAGTAAACTAAACAATATCTAAAATCGAACAAGATATGGTGTTTTTTTAAAAAAAGATACAGACGATTCCTAGACGAATATAAGCTTTTCATATCTACGTATACGTTTTATTTTAGTTTATCTCTGTCTAAATGGTACACAGGATAGGTTCCCAAAATTGTGACATCGCAATCAAGGGCCCTAAGCTCCCCTTGAACCCCTGGGAAAAGTGCATCATCATAAGGTTCATCAACGTCGATCAGGAAGAAATAGTTTCCTAAACCAGTTTTCATTGGACGTGATTCAATTTTAGAAAGGTTCATCTGCCTCCAGGCGAAAGCGGACAACACTTGGTGTAAAACCCCTGCTCGGTCTTCTGGTAAAGTGACGAGTAAGGTTGTTTTTTCTAAATCCTTCTTGTGAGCAATGTTTACTTTTGTCGACTCCTTTGCCAAGACAAAAAAGCGTGTATGATTATTCGGATAATCATGAATATTTTCTTCTAAGATTTTTAAATTAAATTCTTTTGCTGCTAAAATATTGCCGATTGCGGCGATTGGACGATTCTTTTTACTAACCATTTCCGCTGCACTTCCGGTTGAGTTTGTATAATGAATTTCCGCATCTGGTAGTTGCTTATGTATATATTGTTGACATTGGGCGATAGCGTGACGATGGGAATGAACTTCCTCAATCGTCATTATATCGCCTTCAAAGTCTTGGTGTACTAATAAGTTTTGTTGAATGGGGACGACGATTTCTGCAATGATTGGTAAACGTACTTGGTGTACTAAATAATCGATTGCTAAGTGAACCGTTCCTTCAATGGCATTTTCAATCGGGATGACTCCGATATCAATTTCCCCTTCGTCTACTGCATCGATCACTTGTGGTATCGTTCGGAAAGGTATTTTATTATCCCCATTAAAAGCGGCATCGACTGCAAGTTTTGTAAAAGTCCCTTTCGGCCCTAAATATCCTATTTTCATTGAATACTTGTTCCCCCATTCATTTCCTATCACATCAAAACTAAATATAAATATATGTGTTTACTTTATCAAAGTTTTATTAACTTCGCTAATATTATCCTTTTAGTCGATAAAGTCAAATTCAAAATCGAGAATTCGAACGGTCGATCCATCAACAGCCCCCCGGGCGCGCAAGGCGTCATCTACACCTAAGCGACGCAATTGACGGGCGAAGCGTTGGGCTCCTTCTTGAGTTGAAAAGTCTGTCATATGGAACATGCGTTCAATTTTTTCTCCGGATAAGACGAAAGCTCCGTCGTCATCTCGGGAAATCGTAAAGGCCGGTTCGTCTTCTTCGTATTCAAATACGACTCCTTCTTCCGCTTCGATTGAGAAATCTTTCGGGATTTCCTCAAGCTTATCCGCAATCGCATAAAGTAAGTTGCGTAAGCCGTCTTTTGTAAGTGCGGAGATTGGGAATACTTCGATATCATCATTAAGTTTTTCTTTGAATTTTTTTAAATTTTCTTCAGCTTCGGGCATGTCCATTTTATTAGCGACAACAATTTGCGGTCGTTCGGCTAAGGATATGTCGTATTGTTTTAATTCTTCATTAATTTTGACATAGTCTTCATAGGGATCACGGCCTTCCATACTTGCCATATCGACGATGTGGACGATCAATCTTGTCCTTTCAATATGTCGAAGGAACTGATGGCCTAAGCCAACGCCTTCGTGCGCCCCTTCGATTAAACCTGGCAAGTCCGCCATAACAAAACTTCGATGATCCTCTGTATCGACGACACCGAGATTCGGTTGTAAAGTCGTGAAGGGATAATCGGCAATTTTTGGTCGGGCTGCGCTAACAACGGAAAGCAAAGTAGATTTACCTACGCTTGGAAAACCGACGAGTCCGACGTCAGCGATTAATTTTAGTTCGATACGAATTTCCTTTTCTTCTCCGGGTTCACCATTTTCACTTAAGTTAGGAGCTGGGTTGCGGGAAGTTGCAAAACGAATATTTCCGCGTCCGCCTTTTCCTCCTTTAGCAATAACAGCTTGTTGTCCGTGTTCGGTAATGTCGGCGATTAGTTTCCCTGTTTCTTGATCGTATACCGTTGTGCCTGGTGGGACTGGAACAATTAGAGGTTCGGCATCTTTTCCGTGTTTACTTTTACTCATTCCGTTTTCGCCTCGGTTACCTTTTAAGTGGCGTTGATAGCGGAAGTCCATTAGCGTATTTAATCCTTCGTCACCTTCGAAGATTATATCGCCACCATTTCCCCCGTCTCCTCCCGCTGGTCCGCCTTTGGGGACGTATTTTTCCCGGCGGAAGGCAACGATTCCATTTCCTCCATCTCCGGCTTTAACGTGTACGGTTACGTGATCGACAAACATCGTTTCACCTCATTCTATTTAATCTTAAACCGAATTTTTTATAATAAAAAATCGTTGTAAAGTTATATTCAAATGTCTGCTACGTTAGAGGTCGGTTATGACTCTATTGTAGACAGAACATTTTAAAATAGTCCCTTTACAACGATTTTATTCATCTTCACGCATTATGCTTCTTGTGCGTAGACACTTACCTTTTTGCGGTTACGTCCGTACGGTTCAAAACGAACGACTCCATCTGTAAGTGCAAAGAGTGTGTCATCTTTACCGCGACCGACGTTCGTACCTGGGTAGATTTTTGTACCGCGTTGGCGATATAAGATTGATCCACTTGTTACAAACTGTCCATCAGCTCGCTTCGCACCGAGACGTTTCGAGTGTGAGTCACGACCGTTTCGTGTACTTCCTGCTCCTTTTTTCTGAGCGAAGAATTGTAAGTCTAATCTTAACATGACGAAGACACCTCCTCAATTTTTATAAATTGGCTATAATCCCGTTCTATCGTTTGTAACGAAATAAACATTACTTCAAAGGCGTCATATATCTTCTTTCGTTGTTCGTCTGTCGCCTTTTCCGGTATCGCTACGGCTAAGTAACCACCCTCGCCTCCTTGAGTAATATCAAGTTCAGACCCACTTAAGGTTAAGGCGGCATTTACCGCTCCGAAAGAAACAGCTGAAACTGCGGCGCAGACGAGGTCATATCCATAAGGACCGCTATTTGCATGTCCACTTATTTCGAAAGATTGTATATGACTATTTTTTCGACAAATTGTAACGTTAATCATTCCGTCGCCTTCTTTATGCGTTAATCTTTTCGATTACTAGTTTCGTGTAAGGCTGACGATGACCTTGTTTACGACTGTAGTTTTTCTTAGGCTTATATTTGAAAACTGTAATTTTTTTCTGACGACCTTGTTTTTCGACTTTCGCTTCGACTGTTGCACCGTCGACGTATGGTGCACCAACTTTTACGTCGTCGCCACCAACGAAAAGTACTTTATCGAAAGTTACTTTTTCATCTGCTTCTGCGTCGATTTTTTCAACGTAAATTTCTTGGCCTTCAGTTACTTTAACTTGTTTTCCGCCTGTTTCAATAATTGCGTACATATTTGCACCTCCTATATACTAAGACTCGCCATGCAGGTACCTATGTAAATAGGGTTTCAGACCTGTTCTGAGCGGTTGTAGCACTGGTGCTACGTTGGTTTAACATTGAAATAATAACATGAATTTTTGTTATTGTCAATGGTGAGGAAGTTTTCTTTTTGTTTTAGGAATGTCCATATCTTATCTTCATCGCTTTAAGCTTTTCTGTTAAAATACTTAATTCACATTACATCGTATAAAGTACAAGTAAAAGACAAGCTAGTAAAATTCGGTAACCGGCGAAGGGGGCTAATTTAATCCGGTCGATTAACCTTAAGAAAAACCGAATTGAAAAGTATGCAAAAATAAAGGCACTTATAAAACCGATTGTAAAAAAAGGCAAAACTTTTACAGAAACTAAGGCCCACTTTTTATAAAGGGATAGGACACTTGCACCGAACATAATTGGCACTGCCATAATAAAAGTAAAGTCCGCTGCCGCTCGGTGGGAATAACCGAAAAGGACACCCCCGGAAATAGTAGCACCCGATCGGGAAAAGCCTGGCCAAAGGGCGAGACATTGATACAATCCGATTAAAAAGGCGTCCTTGTAAGTGATCGAATCGAGGGAGCGTCCGGGCTTTTGTTCATTACGATCGGCTACAAACATTAGCAACGCCCCGAGTAATAAGCCAATAATTACCGTTTCGATTCGAAAAAGGTATGCATCAATTACAGGCTCTAATAATAAGCCAGCAATCATCGCTGGGATAAGGCCGATGATGATGTGGGATAATTTCAGATGTTCTTCTTCTTTTTCGTCCCGATGGATGCTATGTAAAATCATCGTTTTCAATCGCTTCCAAAAAATAATGACGACGGCGAGAATTGATCCAAATTGAATGACAACTTTAAACGTATTTGCAAGTTCGTACGACCCGAGGACAAGATAAGATTGTAAGAGCAAATCATCGACGATAATCATATGCCCCGTTGAAGATACGGGAATAAACTCGGTCAAACCTTCGACGAGCCCAAGAACAAATGAAACAAATAATTCACGAAGATCCATGGAAGCTCCCCCTTTTTTGTCTTTTAAAGCGGTAAGCATTTATTGTTTGCGAATTAATTTTATAAAAAGGCAAGGATACGGTCCGGTTTATTTATTAACAAGTTTTATTTACCGACTAGTTCAATTACATCTTGTATCGTTGCTTGCGGATGCTGTTTATGAAAATAATAATGTAGTGTATCTTTTTCGGAAATATAATTTGAGGAATTAATGTAAATATGGTGGTATTTATTTCGATAAAATCGATTGAATATATCGATTAACTTAGTTTCTTTAGATGCTTCTATACGTTCGATAGAAAGGGTATATTTTTGTAAATAAAAACGTTGTAACAAAAAGCGCATAAAAGTGTAAAATTCATTTCTACGAGCCTTGATCGCTTCGACTAGCAAAAATAAGAGTAGCAATACCGCAGTAAATGTAAATGGCAAATAAAACAATTGAAAAATAACTAAAAGTGTAATAGCAAGAATTGAAAAAGTTAATATCATGCGATACGACTTTCGATACGGAAGGTAAAATCCTAACATATAGAGAACAAGCTTACCACCATCAAGTGGATAGATTGGAAGCAAATTAAAAAGTAAGACGATTAGATTATACTTGTGAAGGTCAGAAATAAATGTCGTTGGTGCTAGCTCGACATATCCGAGAAAGACTGTAACGATATAGATGAACAAATGTTGTAAGGGACCGAAAAGGGTTACAATTATTTCCTCTTTTAACGGTCTTGTACCTTGCTCGTCCGTTTTCATTACGCCACCAAAAGCCCATAGGACTACGCGGTCGATCCGCCAACGAAAGAATTTTGCCGTAAAAAAATGTCCCAACTCATGCCAAAGGACGATGCCTAGTAATATAAATAATTGCACGAACGTACCAGTTAAAAAAGAAATAAAAATGAAAAAAATTAATGTTGGGTGAAATTGAAATTTACTGTAATTTACCATCGACATTAATCACCTTTACTTTTGGGTTATTAAAGAAGTTGTTCAATGCGTTTGCTTCCCATCGACATTGATTACTTTTACTGGATCAATGTAGCCATTTTTTTGCTCGATGGAAAAAAAGAGAGTCTCTTCGGTTTCTTTAGGATCGATCCTGCCAATCACTTCGTTAGCATGTACTGTCTGAAATAGATGAACATGTACATTACTTAATTTTCCGTAAGTAGTTACACTCCGATCAGCATGTTGAATCATTACCGTTCGTTCGGTTTCTTTCGTATTCCCCGCGAAAATGACGATTCCTTTATCTACTGCACGGACTTCACTTTCTCTAGGTGGCATAATTTGAATGCCCGTTCCATTTACATTAAAACTTTCGACCACTTCACCGACAACCGGTACGATAAACGATTGATCTGAAAGAGTAGGCGCCGTCTCTTGTGGGACTAAGGATAACGGCGCACCTAGCGTTTGTACGTACCAGTCATGGACTGCCGCAAATGGAAAATGCTCCGTTAATGCTTCTTCTAACAATTGCTTTGGTTTTTCTAAAGTACGTAACTCTGTTTGAAATATAAAGGCACAAAAACCGATAAATAAAAGTGCCCCAAAAAATTGCAGTCCTAAAGAGGAGGAAAATATGCGAATCTCCTCACCTTTTTTTGTCGGTGTTTCTTGATGAAACGTTTCATTATAAAAGCCGTGTCGCTCTTCATCGGTAATCGTTTCATGGCGGACGATCGGTTGTTTTACTTGTCGTTCGAAATGGCGCTGTTTTTTTCGTTCACGAATTGATTGGCGAATTTGCTTGATTTGTTTATTCATTTGTCCTCATCCTCACTCCCATTTACTGCATTATATGAAGGAGAAGGACAAGTTAGACCAAAAGTAAAGAAATGCCTACACCTTTCATAATGATTGGAAATAATTGCTAAAGGATAAATTAGACCGAAGTTAAGAAGTAAGCGCAACATTCCGTATCTCTTGTGAAAGTTTTCTAGCCTAGAATAAAATGAGGAACGTTACTGTAAGCGAATTTTAAATCTGTATATAGTAAATCGAGCTCTTGTTTTAGAATGCGGGCTTCCGTTTACACTACGAGTAACTGCTGTATACGGTTTTAAAGTTTGTTTACAGTAAGTGAGGATGCTGTATATAGAATATTTATCCCGTTTACAGGAAGTACGCCTACTGTATACAGAATTTGAAAAAG
>CALGOZ010000091.1 GCA_937960785.1 uncultured Pseudogracilibacillus sp. | reverse complement strand
TTTTATATTGTAAAAATTCGCGTCGATGTCCTCGTCGTAAAATTGTTACACCTTTCAACAATGACAAGAAAAAAAGGTGAAAGCAGTCAGACTACTTTCACCAAAAGTTGATCTTACACATAATGGGGGGAACGTGCGTATATTGTTTTAAAGAAATATTTTAGAAGCTACTGCCTGTAACGTTGCCGTTGTTTATAACTGGTGTAATTGCCGGTAAGCAAGAAATTCCACAGAAGCAGCTTAAATCAACTGTGATGCAAATTCCTGTTGCTTCAAAGTTACTAAACTCTTGTGTTCCGAAATATTCACAAACACTGCCACAAACACCGTTTTCATTTTGGAAGGTTCCAGCGCCTTCATTACCGCCAGCATCGTTATCATCTACGACTGGTGTTAACAACTCTAATACTGCACAGTTGCTACTATCTTTAGAGAAGCCTTTTACGCGAAATACTGGGGATTCTACGCAATTAAACATACCCTCTTCATCTACGCAAAAACCACTACCAAAGAAAGGTTTGTTACAGCCTTTGCTATATAGTATAAAAGGAATTGTCGTATGACGCGTTGGACGATATCCTGGGCTAGCGAGTAAGTCTTTAATTGACTGATCACAGCTCGTTAGGCAATCTGCCCCTCCTAGTGTTGCTTGTTTTTGTGCGTTAAGAATTTTTCTTACAATACTTGTTACGCACTGAGTGGTTGCTTGAACAGTTGGCGCACTGCCGTAAGTTCTTCTACAACTCATCGATGAAACATCTCCTTTTGAATAATTTGTTATTTCACTATTACTATATGTCTTCCTTCGTCGAAAGGTTGTTTCATCGTCTAGTTGTGCCGAAAATAGGGGACTACCTACCGGATTAGGCTAGCAATTGAACATTAATCAGTAAAAATGATAAAAAAGAAGCGCATTGTCAAACATTGTAGCTTTCATAAACAAAAAAGGATTGTCGAATTATTTCCCGGGAAATTCACTAAAAAACGAGGAGAAATGACGTTTCAATTTACTAGAAAACAATCACTAAAAAACGCCAACTGTAACATATAATAACTATAAACATCATCAGCCTGATGAATAAAAGATCACCAAAAGCCTTCGTCAATTTCTGAACAAAAACGCTAATAAAAAAGGGCCCTACGAAAGGAAACTTCGTAAGGCTTATACAAATAGAAAGGGAACTACCTCTCCGCCTTTTTACTTAACTGTTTAATATTAAAATAAATGTATGAAAAGGCAATAACATCAATAAGTAATGCATTCCATACCGTTAAAAAATTCGGAATAACGAGTAAAAACGCGATTAATTTTAACGAAAAAACAAAGTATAAATTCCGTTTTACAATTTTCATCGCCTGCTTGCTTACGTGAATAAGCCAAGGTAAGTTCGCTAGGGACTCTTTTAAAAAGACGATATCCGCATGTGGTGGCGTATTGCTTTCCCTAGCTCCATTTGTAATATGCAGCGATTCACTCGTTACCATTTTCTCGCCTTGTTCTTCCAACTTTCGACTAATAAAGGCGATATAAGAGTGGAGACTACGTAACTTATTTACCTTAATCGTCTTTTCCTCGGCCAATAAATCCGGAAAGACGTGCTCGATCCCTAACTCTTCAGCAATCGCATAAGCATTTTCTTCATTATCTTCTGTTAAAATAAAAAATTTCTCAATGCCTTCTTCTTTCAAATTAGCGATTAAATCTTTCGCTTCCTGGCGTAACGTATCTTGTAATGCAAAAAACCCGAGGAACCTCTCTGTCGAACTAACCGTTATAATTGATTTTCCTTCCATTTTTAACTGACGTAAGAGAGTTTCTGTCTTTTCATCGAGCTTATGCGTTTCTAATAAAAAGGGGATACTTCCGACCGTATACATCGTTCCATCGATTAAGGCGTATGTACCTTTTCCTTCAATCGTTCTCCGTTGTAAAGCAGATAAAGCTTGAATACCTCGTTTCTTCGCCTCCTTACGAATTGCAGCCGAAAAGGGATGCTTACAATTTTGAATAACGGAAATCGCTTTTTCAAATAATTCTGTTTCTGCATCTTTATCATTGCTAAAGGTGACGATATCGCTAACAATCGGATTTCCAACAGTTAAGGTGCCGATCTGGTCAAAAGCTACTCCCCGAATCCGATCTAATTCCTCAATCGTAGCACCATTTTTCAAAATAATTCCAGCTTTGGCGCTACGAGCAATTGAAATAATAAAGGGAAGAGGTGTCGCCATTAAGAGAACGCACGGACAAGCAGCGATATAAATTGCTAAAGATATATAAATCCACTTCGACCAGGAAGCACCGGTAACCAAAGGTGGCAATATTGCAATAAATAACGTTAACAACGTAACGACCGGCGAATAATATACCATGAAATTTCTCATAAACTGTTGAACAGGAGCTTCATTTAATTGTGCCCGTTCGACAAAGGCTATAATTTTATTGATTTTACTATCTTTTGCAAGCTTTTCGACAAGGATTTCGATCGGTTCGCCTTCATTTATACAACCAGCAAAGACTCGATCTCCGCTAACTTTTTCAATGGGTTCATAGATCCCTGTAATTAACCTTTCATTTAGGAGTGTACTTCCTCTGATAATCTTTCCATCTAGTGGTATTTGTTCCCCGCTATTGACGAAAATTTTTTCTCCGACCTTCACACGGTCAACAGGGACTCGTTCAATTTTACCGTTACGTACAAAATTCGCTTCTTTCGGCAGAAGATCGTACACGTCCTGCATTGCCTTTTTCGCTTGATTCACGGTAGAAGATTCAATCGCTTCATTAATAGTTACAAGTAAGACGAACAATGCAGCTTCTAGCCAACGTCCTAACAAAAGAAGCCCGATTAGCGGTAAAACTAAAAAGGTTCGGATATTCGGCTGGCCGGCTTGAAGGTTACGATAAGAAGTAATAAACATATGATACCCGCCGATTACCGTCGCACCGATAAAACAAGCCTTCGCACCATAAAAACTAGTAGAACTCTGAAAGACGAACTGTAAAACAAGACCAACAATAAGTAGAAGCGCTGAAAAAGCCGTACGAATACTTTTACCTAAGGTCCAGTAGGTTAATATTTTCCAATTTCCTGTTTCTAAGTATGTATTGGCTGGATGCTTAATAAAGCGTTCGAACAGGAAATTTACCTTTTTCACTGAATGGTTGAACGGTCGTCGCGAAAAAAGCACAGTCCGGCCTTCACTTCCCCGAAGTTTCAGTCCATATTTTTGTACAAATCTTATAACGTTCACAAACCAAGGCTTCATACCAATCGACCATTCGTTCTTACCTTTACTTGGATTACAGCGCATTCCTTGGCTTTTTCCCCGTCGATTAAATATCGTTTTATTTAATTGTTGGAAAAGCTTCCTACCTAAAAGTGTGCCCATAGCGTTCGTATTCTCTCATCGAAGACACTTTCTTGTTGCGTGATCTGAGGAATACTTTTCCTCCTTTCAAAACGAATATTATAATATAGCGAACTTTTTAAAAAAGGACGTAAGAATTTTTAGTAGTTTAATAGAAGATTTTACTGTAAGCATTATTAAAAAAGAGGGGAGATTGATTTGTTTAATAAGTAGAATGATTTGTACCTGTTTTTGTCATATATAAAAAAAGATGATTTCACATGTTTATATATAAGAAAATATGAATGATACGTATTTGCTACTAGTACTTATAAACTTACGACTTAGTTATTTTTGTCTATTTTATTATCGACTATTATACTGGTCTTTCACAAAAAAGACAAATAAAGTTCAATAAAAAGACACAATTCACGTCAAAATCCGACAAAAGAAGCAGAGAACAAATCGACGCTCTAGAACGCCTGACAGGAATAAAAAATCCTCCGCGTTTCCATAGCGGAGGATTCTTTGCCTTTCTTCTACCGAACGAAGAAAAGCATTCACAAGAATAAAAAAGGAAAGATTTAAAATGAACACTCATACGTTGGGCGAATGTATGAGTATCCGTATACTAACATAAGTTCTATTTAGACGCAATAGAAAACGCTTACATTTTCTACAAAAGAAAGAGGGAAGGCAATTTCTTCTTCCTAAAACTTTCCCTTTTATTTGTGAAAATCCATTGTAACCTGCACTATTTTAAAAGGATTTGTAAAAATCTTTATCTCTATGCATCTGTTTTTAGGCCGGTTGGGCATTTATTTTCCAAGGTAGGTATTGCTTCGATTTGTATTTTATTCACAAGTTATAGATCTGGAATTTGAATCGATTGCAACTTTTCCTCATCGTCATTGTATAAAGAAATCGGCTTGTACGTCACTGTCCAACTGCTCGTATCCTTATTATAGACGACATCGGTAATGGCGAAGAAATATTCGACATCAATTTTTGTTAAGGCTTGTTTAACGACTTCTTCGGTTGAGAGCTTTGCCCCTTCTGGTTGTTTCGGTTCGACAATCTCTAAATGTTGAATCGAACCACAAGCAGGGTAGGTAACATCGACTTCACCTTTGTACCACACTTTCACCTCTTGTCCAACTTCGACATTTTTCGGAACCCGATCGAGCGTAATCGCATCGAAAAATTGCTTCACGCCACCTCGGTCGCTAAAGTCATTTGCAATTTTACTAACGACGAAAATTTGTGAATCGGTTTGCTTGAGCACGTATCCATGAAGGTCCGGCGCTCCATCTTCAAGAAAATGGCAACCACTAAGCGTAAACAAAAGCAACACTAATAAAATCTTCGAACGTTTCATCTGTCTCACTCCGTTTATCTTCTTTAAGCGACCTTTGCGACAAACTCAATCGACTTAGGCGTTCTACTTTTGCTAACTTATTTATTTTATAAAGTTATTTTTATTATAACGGAGAAAGGTGTGAAAAGTAATTTACATTTTGCTTAAATTTGATACTTTTTGTAACAAAATAGTAAAGAACTTTTGAATGTTAATAAAAGATAAAAAAACGATCGAACGTAAAAGTCCAATCGCTTTTTTAACTACATTGGCACGACAACATTAACGATATAAATCATTAACGGAATCGTAAGGAGCGCAATTAACGTCGATACGACCGTCGTCATCGCACCCATTTCTTCATTTTTCGAGAATTTCGCAAATAAAATTGAAGCAAGCGTAATCGTCGGCATCATCGACTGAACTAAAATCGTCTGAATCACGACGACCTCCGTTTCAATCCAAAGAACGAAAAACATAACCGAAAGCGGTACGACGAATAGCTTTATGATTATTGGAATCCACATTTTTCGCGCTAATGAACCGACCCGCGAACGTTGTAAATTCATAATAATCGTCCCGACGTAAAACATCGCAAGAGGGGCAGCTAATCCTGCTAAATAATCGAATAGATTAATAAATACTTGTGGCGGTTTTACTTGGAAGTAGGCAGCCGTAAGTCCAACCACAATGGCGATAATCGGAACGTTGATCATTTCTTTTAACATAGAGAGACGGAACTTCTTTTTCTCCTGTAATAAAAAGACTGCCACCGTCCAAATCGTAAAGTCAACCCCCGCATCAAAAATAGCTGCATAAAGTGCACCCTCCGGACCGAAAAGCACCGCACAGAGTGGAATCCCGATAAAACCAGTATTACCAAGACCGGAGAGTATTGCAAGTTCATTCTTATGCTTAGAATCCCGGTAAAATATATAGGAGATTAGATAGCCGAGCCCGATTCCGAAAACATTGATAACAACCGAAGCAATAAAGACGAATATAATTAACGTAAACCGCTCCGGCGTCATCTCAACGTTAAAAATACTGGATAAAATAATCGCCGGAATCGCCACATTTACAATCAAGGTAATATATAAAGAGCGCGTATCATCATTGAAGTTATACGTCCTTGCCAAAAGCGCCCCAATCGCAATAAACAGACCGATCAATGCAATCGTCTGGAAAACAGCATTCATCTCCATAAACAAAGCCCCCATCAAGTAAGCAAGCTATAAGTTCTATTAAAGCTAAAAGGCACATGCTCGGCCCAACATATACTATAACGACGAAAAGAAAAAGGCGCAATAAAACCTAGCTTTACAGCACAATCTAAGTAAAGTGATAAACATGTAAATTGATAGCCTTCGCAGGTTGGGGGCATTGTTGATAGAGTATCTATCGCGCGGTTGGGGGATTGATTAATTAAGTAACTCCGCAAGTAATTGTTCCTTGGACTACTACCTTTCAATTAAGTAATAAGCGCGCAATTTTATAAGAAGGAAAATGAAGAACAAGGAAAAAATTTTTGTCAAGAGGCGATGGGCCGGTTATAAAAAAACTTAATCAGTATTTATACTTTAGATAATTTATTAACGAAGAAGTGTAAATGCGCGCTATAATAAAACTAGTAGCTTAAATTGCGGAAAGTTATGCACAAAAGTAGCCGCATACCCACAAGTTATGCACAAATCCATCTACATACTCACAAGTTATTAACGTTATCAACAACTTAACCACAACTTATACACAGAATGTGAGTTCGAATAAAAAGGAATTTTATCGAAAAAAATGAGTCTGATCTTTCCGCGGGA